>JAOPVI010000207.1 GCA_025966225.1 Mycobacterium sp.
GCCACAGAGCCACCCTTAGCGGCGCTTTACCGAGGCGCGCATCGAAGCGGCGCCGATGTTTGTCCGAACGGCAGCCAATGTCGCTGCCCAAAGTCAAGGGGACGCAATGGTTTTGCTTTCCGTCGAAAAGTACTACTTCCGTGGTACGGAAGGATACGAAGACGCCCGTCGCGCGACGGTATGGAATGGCCTTCTGCCGGACCGCTTTCCCGACGTGATCGTACAGGCTCACGACACCGACGACGTGGTCGCGGCGATCCGCTATGCGCGCGCGAATGGCCATAAGGTCGGGGTGCGTTCGGGGGGGCACAGCTGGGCGGCCAGTCACCTGCGGGACGGCGGTTTGCTGCTCGACGTCAGCCGCCTCGACCATTGCACCGTCGACCCAGATCGGATGACCGCGGACGTCGGGCCGGGCAAGAGCGCCAGCGGCTTTGCGACCGAACTCGATTCACAAGGGCTCTTCTTCCCTTCGGGCCACTGCGAAGGCATTGGCCTCGGCGGCTATCTGCTGCAGGGCGGATACGGCTGGAACAGCAAGGTCGTCGGACCGGCGTGTCAGAACGTCCTCGGACTGGAGGTCGTCACTGCCGAGGGTGAACAGATCTACTGTGACGCCGAGAACCACTCTGACCTGTACTGGGCGGCCCGCGGCTCGGGCCCTGGCTTCTTCGGTGTGGTCACGTCGTTCAAACTGTGGATTCACCCGCGCCCGGCCGTCTTGGGCACCTGTCTGTACATGTACCCGATCGAGCTCGCCGACGAGGTGTTCACCTGGGGGCGCTCCATCAGCCCCGAGATCGACGACCGCGTGGAACTGCAAATCCTCACCACGCGCTCCTTTCCGGCAGCCGGGATCGAACGCCCCGCTATCACGATCGCCTCGCCGGTCTTCGCCGAATCAGAAGGGGAGGCGGCGAAAGCACTTGCCCTGCTTGGCACCTGCCCGGTCGCCGATAAGGCGATGATCAACGTTCCCTATGCGCCGACAAATCTGGCAAGCTGGTACACGGCCGTCATGACCAATTACCCGAAGGGGCACCGGTACATCGCCGACAACATGTGGACGTCGGCTTCAGCTGAAGAACTACTGCCGGGCATCCGGAAAATCATCGAGACGATGCCGCCGCACCCCTCGCACTTCATCTTCACGGGCTGGAACCCGTCCCCGGACCGCCCGGACATGGCGTTCAGCGTGGAGGACGAGATCTATATGGCGCTGTACAGCGTCTGGCAGGATCCGGCCGACGACGAACGGTACCGCGACTGGTCAGGGTCCAACATGGCGGCGATGTCGCACCTGGCGACCGGCAGCGCGCTCGCCGACGAGAATCTCGGCAGGCGCCCGGCGAAGTTCATCACCGATCCGAACATGGCGCGCCTGGATGAGGTGCGCGCCGCCTACGATCCCGACGGCCGCTTCCACAGCTGGATGGGCCGCATATGAAAATGGCCGTGCGGCACCGAGGGTCGGACGGGAGCTCGGGGAAGCGGAAGCCGACACCGAACGCGCTCCGAATCCTCGTCGTCGGCGCCGGGGTGGCCGGTATTTCCATCGCTCGCGGATTGCTGCGGGACGGACACGAGGTCACCGTGTTCGAACAGCGACCGGATATGCGACCCGGCGGCGGCGCGGTGACCATCTGGTCCAATGGCTCGACGGTTCTGGCGCAGCTGGGCGTCGACATGGACGGGGCAGGGCAGCTGCTGTCCACCGTGCGGATCGCGACGTCAACTGGTCGCCCGCTGGTCAACATCGACGTGGCCGCAATCGAGGCCCGGTTGGGCGGACCGGTTCGGATGGTCCCACGGCGAGTCCTGCTCGAGCGTCTGCTGCAGGGCTTTCCGGCCGAACAAATCCGATGCAGTTCCCGTGTGGTCGGGGCGGTCAGTACGCGCGATGGGGTGCGGATCGACTTCGAAGACGGCAGCTCGGCGGAAGGCGATCTGTTGATCGGTGCGGATGGTCTGCATTCGGTGGTGCGAGATATCGCCGGTGCGGCACCCGCGAAGCCGACCGGCTGGTGCAGCTGGCAGGGACTGATCACGCTCCCCGACATCGCCGAAAAGGACGTCGCACGGCAAGTCATCGGTGCGCACGGAAACCTTGGCCTGTGGCCGGCAGGCGGCTCCGACCTGCAGTGGTGGTTCGACTTGCGGTGGTCGCCCGACTTCGTCAGACCGGAACGTCCGATCGACATGATCCGGTCCAATTTCGCAGGCTGGTCCGACCTGGTCGATCAGGTACTAGACACGTTGACCGACGACGATCTGGCGGCCTCGCCGTTCCCGCACTTTCGGCATCCGATTCCCCGCTCGCCGCGCGTGGGCGCGGTGACCTTGCTCGGCGATGCCGCACACACGATGCCGCCGATCCTGGCGCAGGGGACCAATCAGGCACTGCTCGACACGATGGTGTTGTGCAAGGCACTCTCGGATCTCCGAAATCCAGCGATCGGCAGTACGGGTGAGCTCTCGACCGCGCTGCGCTGGTACGAGAAGACCAGGCGTCGCAGGCTCACCGCTGTCTCCTGGGTGACGTCGCGGCAGATGTCCCAGAGTGAGTCGGTGTTGAAACCGGCCGCCATGATCTCGGATTCCTTTGGCACCTGGGCGATGACGGCGTTCACGCGTTGGCTTGGCCACCGCCGGATATCCGCGGAAGTCAACCGAGACCTGTCCAGCCAGTTTGTGGCCACCTCATGACGTCGACGAGCGCCAAGGTGCCACCTGCCAAGCTGGCCCGAGCTGTCGAATGGACTCGCCACCACCTGTATCGGCTCCATCAGCGGCTGACACCCGCGCCGGCAGCGATGATCGAGCTGATCCTTGCCGGTTGGACTTCGCAGGCGATCACCGTGGCGGCCCAACTCGGTGTCGCCGACGCCCTCGCCGACGGGCCGCTGCCGATCGACGAGTTGGCGGCGCGCGTGAACGCGGACGCGGACGCGCTGCGCCGACTGCTGCGAGCGTTGATCAGCCGGGGCGTCTTCCGTCATCGCGGCGACGGCCGGTACGAGCTGAATTCGCTTGCCGACACTCTGCGTTCGGATGCACGGCCGTCGATGAAATCGGCGGCACGGTTCTACGGGTCGCAGGAGCAGCGCGAACGCTGGACCTTGCTGGTGGATTCGGTCCGAACCGGGACTTCGGTCGTCCCGGCATTGCGCGGCAAGTCGAGTTTCGACTACTTCGCCGAGAATCCCGAGCTTTCCGAACTCTTCAACCAGACCATGACCAGCATTTCGGAGCTGACCGATGCGCCCGTCGTCGCCGGCTACGACTTCAGCGCCTACCCGACCATCGTCGACGTCGGCGGCGGCCATGGCCCATTGCTGGCAACCATCCTGACGGCGGCGCCGGCCTCGCGGGGTGTCCTGTACGACTTGCACCGGGTTGTCGCGAACGCCCCAAAGCTGTTGCGGAAGAACAATGTCGCCGACCGGGTGCGTATTGAGGAGGGATCGTTCTTCGACAGCGTTCCGGGCGGTGGTGACGCCTACGTCCTCAAGAACATCATTCACGACTGGCCAGACGAGATGGCAGTGGGGATCCTGCGTAACGTTCGCGCGGCAGCCGGCCCCCGAGCCACGCTGTTGCTGGTGGAATTCGTCATCCCCGAGCACAACCGTGACTTCCCGGGAAAATGGGTTGATCTGGAGATGCTGCTGAACTTGGGCGCCCGTGAACGCACCGCAGCCGAGTACAGAGACCTCCTCAGCCAAGCCGGGTTCCGTATGACGCGGGTGGTACAAACGGCTTCACCCCTCAGCGTGGTGGAGGCCAGAGCCGCGTAAGTACGACGAGCGAACGCAAGAGCTGATCCGTTGATCGGTATGGGAGCATTCAATTGTGAACGATCCTGTTGTAAGCGTTGATCATCCGCGATCGGAGACAGCGGACTCATACACGTTCGTGCTGGTGCATGGAGGTTGCCACGATGGCTCCCTCTGGCAGCCGGTTGTCGAACGGCTGGAGCAGCTTGGCCACACGGCATACAGCCCGACTGTGGCGGGACACGGAAAAGGGGTTCCCAAGAACGTCACTCATGCCGAAGAGACCCAATCCATCGTGGACTTCATCGTGGGTCGGGACCGAGTCGACGCGAACGACTACTACCCACAGCAGTCCTGCGGGCGGAATGCGAGCGATTTCATTGATGCGGGTTTCGGGTTGGCAATGGTATCGGCGCGACGGCACCTGTGCGGCGATAGTGCGCGCGCTGGTCTCGCGCGAGTGGAAAGTACTGGAACTGCGTCGGTATCGCCTTGATCACTTCGTGAACCGCCTTGAGATGCAGGCGATATCGCAACTCGTCTAGTCGGGTCCAGTCCAGGCAGAGCCGTTCTCTGAGCACCGGTGGTAGCGCGCCGGTGGTGATCCACAGCATTGCACCCGCGATACGAGCCGGCGGCGGTCGTGATCCCCGTCCTGCCCTCTGCGTCTACACACGTACCCTGCTCAGCGATCCCAGGGTGGTGCGGTTGCTCGCCGTCGAGACGCAGACCGGCCCGCTCAAGAAGTACCGCGACGGATTCCCCACGCGCGCAGTCGAACTCTGGTTCAGCTTCGCCGCCGACACGGACGCTCCCCCTCCACCGGAGGACATGCGTCTCAAGGCATACGGATTCATCGGCGCGGCGCAACAGATCGGCCTGGCATGGCTGGACGGCCGCCTGCCGCTCAGCATGGACCAGGTCATCGACCAACTCGTCGACATGTTCTACCGGATTTCCGGTAGCGCCCCGCCGGTCGACACCTCAGGCTAGGGCAAGGCAACGCGCACTAATCCATGCCACGGCGACCTGGGGTCCAGAAGGGTTTGGTGTGTATGTTGCGCCGGTCCCAACCGCATTCGGTGATCAGGATCCGCCGTACTGCTTGGATGGTGCGGGCTTCACCGGCGAGGTACGCGACGCCGGGATGCTCGGGTAGCCGCAGCGCACCGATGGCCTCGGTGAGTACGGCGGAGTTGGCAGCAGGGGCGTCACCCCGCTCGACCTCTGTCAGCGCTCGAGCGAGGGGAAGGTGATCGGCTTGGGTCGCGCCCTCGATGACTCCATGGACCTCCGCGGTGGCCGGCAGGTTCCGCAGCATCGCGGCAAATGCGACCGACGCCGTTTCTTCACCAGCGAACACGTGGTAGGGCGCGTCGTGGCGTATGCCGAAGTTTCCCTGGGGCCGGGTCATGCGGACTTGGTCCCCGATCGAGCTGGCCGACGCCCACTGCTTGGCTGGTGACATGGCATTCGGGTCGCCATCGTGGTCGAGCATCGCTATGTCGAGTGTGCCGGCGTCGGGGTCGGCGTCGTAGATGGAATAGGTGCGTAACACGTCGCGTGGGTGCAACCGCATAACTGACGCGGCGAGGCCAGCGACCTGCAGCCGGACGTGCTGACCGGGTGTCCACGCCAGCCCCCGCAGTCTGGGGCCGCCGAAGCGGATGCGCCGCATCCTCGGTGTCAGCTGTTCGATCTCGCTGACAGTTGCCGACAGAAACGCCGCGTCGCGCAGCGTGGCGATGAGGGGGAGGTTACCGACGAGCGTTGCCATGGAATCTCCAGATATCTGAGCAGTGGATTCAGGTTGAATGCGGGTTGCGTTTGGGCGGTCGGGGCCGAATCAGCCCCGCCTCGGACGGGTATGTGCGGGGACCTAACGTGAGCGCCGACCCGGGGATCCGGTGGTGCCGCGGAGCGACCCTGGCGTTCGAAGAACTCGACGGAGACGCGGTCGCTCCCCAGCGGGTTCGTGGCGGTCCAGGTCGCCGTACCAGGTCGATGATCAGTAACTTCGACGCGGCTCGGGTCCCCTCAGCGAGGACAGCGGTTGCCGTACCAGGTGGCAATCGGTGAAATTCCTGGGCGATCACGGCGAGGTCGAAATATCCGTCGGGCGCATCGATGGCGGTGGCATCGCACACCAGCGCACGAGGATGATTGCCCAGGTCGCTGACAGCGAGTCCGCCAACGACGATTGGGTCCAGGTCGGCGATCGTCACCTCGACGTAGGGGTGTTTGTCCAACAGTCTGCGCGCCAGCCCACCGCTGCTCGATGTCCACTCCAGGATCTTCGGGTCGGCGCAATCGGCAACGTGCTGCAGGGCGATCTCGGCGAGTCGGTCATAGTTGCGCAACATCGATGTGCAGGTGTTCATCCGGCTATTCCCCGGACGGGAATCAGGCCGCCGTCCATGCACCCGGTCGGGTGGCTCTCGAGGTAGCTGGCCCTACATGCGCGGCGGGCCAGCTTGCCGCTGGTGGTGCGGGGGATGGCACCGGCGGCGAGCAATTGCACATCGGCCACCGCAAGGGCGTGGGTGCGTGAGACCGCAGCCCGGATCGCCTGGGCCATGAGCGCAGGCTCGGCGCGGCCCGCGCCGACGGCCCGCTCGGCGATGATCACCAACCGCTCGCCTTCGTCGTCCGTGACCGCACCAGGTAAATCGTTGGCCGGCACCGAGAACGCTACGACGAAACCTGAACGTATCGCCGTGGAGGATTGCGAGACGGTGGCCTCGATGTCCTGCGGGTAGTGATTGAGTCCGTCGATGATGACGAGGTCTTTGATCCGGCCGGTGATGTACAACTCGCCGTCGAGATACACCCCGAGGTCTCCGGTCCGCAACCAAAAGCCGCTCACCGCTGAGCCTTCGGCGTGGCTGCCGTGTTCCAGCCGTGATTGCAGCTTATTGCGGAACACCAGCTCGGTTTCGTCTTCCCGCCCCCAGTAACCTCGGCCGATGTTGTCGCCCTGCAACCAGATCTCGCCGACTTCACCGTCGGGGAGTTCGGCACCGCTGTCAGGGTTGGCGATGACCGCCCACTGGCTGGGTATCACCTGGCCGCACGAGACATGGGCCACCGCAGTGGGAGCGTCGGGAGTCACCGGCACAGCCCGGTGGATGCCGAGCTGCTCGCGGTCGAGGTAGATCACGCTCGGCCGGGCGTCGGGGGCGATGCTGGCCACCGACAAGGTCGCTTCGGCCATCCCGTAGGACGGCTTGATCGCAGTCGGCGGCAGGCCGTAGGGAGCGAACGCGTCGGTAAACCGCTCAATCGCGGCCATCGTGACCGTTTCGGATCCGTTGAGCAGACCGACCACGTTACTGAGCTCCAGGCTCTCGCCGTCGGCCGGTACGCCGCGGCTGGCGGCGAGCTCGAAGGCGAAGTTCGGGGCGGCGGCGAAGGTACGTCCGTGCGCCGACTCGGTTGCCAGCGCCTTGATCCAACGGTGCGGTCGCCGCACGAACGCCAACGGCGACATCAGCGTGATGTGCCCACCACACAGCACCGGGAACATGATCATCATCAAACCCATGTCGTGATACAGCGGCAGCCAGCTGACGCTGCGGACATTCATGTCCAGGCCGCCGGCGACGACCATCTGCAGCACATTGGTACACACCGCGCGGTGGGTGATCTGGACCCCGGCCGGGGTGCGGGTGGAGCCCGAGGTGTACTGCAGATAGGCGATCTCATCGGTGCCCAGCGCCGCAGGGACGAACGTCGCGCCCACCGAGTCCGGCACCGCATCCACGGCAAGGACCCGCGGTCGCCGCCCCCGCGGAAGATCCTTCACGACCGCCCTGATGGACTCGGCGGCGCCGGCGGTAGTGAGCAACACCGAAGGACGGGCGTCGGCGATCACCGCGTCCAGCCGCTCGCCATGCCCGGGTAACTCGGGTGCGAACAGTGGCACCGCGATGTTGCCGGCCGCAATGGCCGCGAAGAAACTCGCGACATAGTCCACACCCTGAGGAGCCAGAATCGCCACCCGGTCACCCGGCGAAGTCACCTGCTGCAGCCGGGCACCCACCGCGCGCAACCTGGCTCCCAACTGGCGCCACGTCAGTTCGACCGCCACCCCCTCGCCGGCACGCGTGTAATCCAGATACCGGTACGCCGGCGTTTCACCGCAGGCGGCGATATGTCCCGGCAGATTGGACATCAGCGTCACTCCGTCAGGCAGCACGATGTTGCCCGCCGAATCCAAGTAGTCATCGATCCGCAGATTGGCCCCCTGACCGGTCATACGTACCTCCTCAAACGATCCGTAACCACGCCGGAAAGAAGGTCGCCATTGACTTTTCGCAACGAACTGGCTCATCGGCAGCCACCTCGATCTCGGCCCAGGAGAGGAGCAGCCGCACACCGTCGAGCGCATTCATCCATCGATCGGCCCAACGCTGACACCGGAAATGCCGATCAAATTCGTCCTCCTCTGCGCCCGGCCCCACGAAGCGGAGCGCTCTCTTCCACATTACTCGCATGCTGGTTCCCGCGCGATCCCAACGCACTTGGAGTCCTCATGCAAGATGCTCTGTATCTCCTATTTACCAGCTGGTTTCACCATCGCTGGACGGGTTTTTGCAGTCGGTTGGTCGCTCGCCTTCCTGAAAAGCAAACGGATTAATATCTTCCACTTAGGAAGGAGCGTGGTGCGGCCAACCGCCCGGTTCGCAAGTCGTCGCCAGCAAGCGCGATAGAGTTTTGGACGTGAGCGAGCCGATATTGCGCCGGGACGCCGCCCTGAATCGCGCCCGGGTATTGACGGCCGCAGAGGAGCTGTTCGGCGAGTCTGGATTCGGCGCCAGCATGGAGGAGATCGCTCGGCGGGCCGGTGTGGGCATGGGCACGCTGTATCGCCGATTCCCCACCAAGGAGGCGCTGATCGGCGAGTTGGTGCGACAGTTCGTGGTTGAGTTCGCCGAGCAGGTCGAGGCGGCCAGGCTGGTGTCCCGGGGAATGGGGCTCGAACAATTTATGTACCGTGCCGGCGAGATGCTGAGCAAACGTCGGGGCCTGCTGCTCCTCGCCAAGACCTCGGGGACCTTTGAGACCGCCGAAGCCACCTTGAAGTTGCGGGCCTGCCTGGGCGAGCTGCTAGCCGACGCCCACAAGTACGGACGCATCAGCCCCGACATCCTGGTCACCGACATCGACCTCGCTCTGTGGTCGATGGCTGGAATCATGCAGGCGTCCAAAGACGTAGCGCCCACCGCCTGGCGCCGACAGCTGGCGATCATGCTGGCCGGAATGCGGCCCACAGCGGAGCCGATCGCAGAACCACCATTGACAGACCTGCAAGCCGAACACGTCCGCGCCTGGGTGGCGCGGCGAAATTGCCCGAACGCGACCGGACCCAGCATCTAGCCAAGGGTTCGATCTGGAACAGTGCGGGTCCGGCTGTATCCCGATACCAAGAGACCCAACTGTTGTTGCGGATAACGCCCACGAAGTCGTCTTGGATGGGCCATGAGCCGATTCTGGTTGCGCGGTTGATGTCTCGGGAACCTACATTTCCATCACGACGGTCTTGGCTTCGGTAAAGAATTCGCGACTGTGCTTGCCTCCCTTGCGGCCGATCCCGCTGTCCTTGAAGCCGCCGAACGGTGCGCGCAGATCACGAAACGAAGTAACAGTTGGCTTCGTCCTCGCTCATCCCGTAGTGCGCACCACCGTCGCCGAGGCCGGTGAACCTGCTCACTTGGTGCGGCCCGCGGCCTTCATCCGTTCCAGGTCGGCCATCACGACCGTCTTGCCGCCGGTCGCGGCCAGCGCCCGAATGTGTCCGAGGTGATGCATGTCGAAGCACGATGCGATCGCCGTCGAGAAACCCATGATGTCCATGGTGTGGTTGACGGCCCGCTTGGCCAGGCGCAACGCCCAGGGGTCGGTCTGGGCCACCCGATGCGCGAGAGTCATTGTGAAGGAACGCAATTCATCGAGCGGCACGACGTGGTTGACCATGCCGGAGCGCAGCGCCTCCTCGGCGGTCACCGAACCGGCGGTGAACAGCATCTCCTTGGCCTTGCGGGGCCCGAGTTCCCAAGCGTGGGCGTGGTATTCGACGCCCATGATGCCCATCAGGCCCACCGGGTCGGAGAACTGTGCGTTGTCCGCGGCGACGATGAGATCGCACGGCCAGCACAGCATCAACCCGGCCGCGATGCACTTGCCCTGCACCGCGGCGATCGTCGGTTTGGGAATGTCGCGCCAGCGCCGGGCGTACTCCAGGTAACCCCTTGTCTCCCAGTCGTAGTAGTCCTCGGCGAGCAGCTTGCCGTCGGTGCGCCGGGGACCCAGGGAGCGCCCGTCAGCCGACGGATCGACGCCCGTCATGTCGTGCCCCGCGGAGAAGTGTTTGCCGGTGGTCGTGAGCACGATGACCCGAACCTCGGGGTCCTCGTCGGCGCGCCGCCAGGCGTCGTCCAGGTCCTTGAGGATGCCGGCCGTCTGGGCGTTGGCGGCCTCGGGGCGGTCGAGGGTGATGACCGCGACCTTGTCGTCGACGTCGTAGCGGACGAAGTGCTGGGCTGTCATGGTTGCATTCCTTTCGGGGGTGTCCTGATTACGCTTTCCTGCGCGAAGGACGCCACGTGTGTTCCGGACTCGGTGTACACGGCTCCGGTGCCGAAGCCGCGGCCGCCGACGAGCCTTCGACCGTGAATCTGCACCCTCAGCCACTGCGCGACGTCGAACGGCTGGTGAAACCACAGCGAGTGGGTCACGACGCCGGTCTGGACGCTGACGTGGGCGTCGCGCTCGCTGACCCCGGGCACCGCTTTGAGCAGGGTGCCGATCAGCGGCCAGTCCGAGATGTAGGCGATGACCGGTTGCGCGAGCGCGGTGTCGGCGAAGTCCGGGCAGCGCATCCAGAACGCCAGCTCCGCGGTTGCGGCGGCCGCGACGTCCAGGCCTTCGCCGATCAGTCGAACTTCACCCGGAATGACGGCGAAGTCAACGGGTTTGGCCGCCATCGGATCACCGGCCTCGGCGGCGGCGTACTGATGGTCGTACCCGTCGTCGGCCTGATCGACGAGGATCGATGCGATGGCGACCACCCGGCGGGAGGCTTCCTCGCCCTGCCACGCCACGGCGCGCCGATGCCCCACCGAGCGCCCGTCGTGGGTCGTCTCCAGATCCAGGAAGAGCGGCTCGGACGCGCGCCCGGCGCGGGGGAACGCGATCTGCAGTGACTTCACCGCCTTGCTCGATCCGGGCGGGGCGGCGGCGGCGATGAGCTGCGCCACGAGCTGGCCGCCGAAGATCCGCTCGACGGTCGGGTCGGGGACCGTCAGCACCGTGCGGCCCTCTGCGTCCTGCGCGAGGGTCATCATGGCGCGAAATTGGTCGACGTTCAACGTCGCCTCCCTGCAGTGGCCGCGACGGCAGCCAGTTCGAACTTCTTGACCTTGCCGGATGGTGTCATCGGAAGAGCATCCACGAAATGCCATGCGACGGGGGTCTTTTGGTGTGCAAGGCCGCATGTGCGCAGGTGGCGGGTGAGCTCGTGGGCCGACGCCTGACCCGCTTGGTCGAACACGACGAACGCGACGGGGACCTCACCGAGTCTCGCGTCGGGCCCGGGCACCACGGCGGCGGCGCGCACCGCGGGATGGGTGATCAGCAGGTCTTCGATGTCGCGGGCGGAGAACTTCTCCCCACCGCGGTTGATGACGTCCTTCACCCGACCGGTGATGGTGACGAACCCGGCGCCGTCGACGACGCCGACGTCACCGGTGGAGAACCAGCCCGCCTCGTCGAGGGCGGCCCGGTTCGCCTTCGCGTCGAGGTAGCCCAGCATCTGTTCCGGCCCGCGCACCAGCAGCTCGCCCGGGCAGCCCGCGGCCATTGGCTCACCCTCCGCCCCGACCACCCGGACCTGTACCCCCGGGGCGATCGCGCCGTCGGTTTCGGCGCGCAGGTCGAACGGGAAGGCGCGATTCATCACCGTCACAGTGGGCAGCTCCGTCATGCCGTACACCCTTGAGGCGGGAATCCCCTGTTCCTCGCTGCGCTCCATGACCGCGCGCGGGACGGCAGCACCACCGCAGGCGAAGTTTCGCAACGGCAGGTGCACACCCGCGGCGCGGGCGGCGTCGGTGAGTTCCTGCAGGAACACCGTCGCCCCAGCCGAATAGGTCACGCGGTGGCGCATGATGTCGGCCACCGCGGCGTCGGGTTCCCATCGTTCGGCGAGCACCGCCGAAGCGCCGACGAGCAACGGGATCGTCATCGCGTTGAGCACGCCGGTGATGTGCTGAAGCGGGGCCGCCATGTAGGCGACGTCCTCCCACGACAGGCCCCACGTATCGGCGAGCTGGCGGGTCTCGGCCAACAACGAACGCGAGGAGTGCACCGCGGCCTTGGCCCCCGCGGTCGTCCCCGACGTGAACAGGATCAGGCAGGGTTCGTCGGCGCCGACGGTGGCGAAATGCTGACGTCGAGGGTGGGAGCCGACGGCGTCGAACGACGACCAGCCCGGCCGGGTTCCGCGGAGCACGATGCGGGCGGCGTCCCCGAGCCCAGCCGCAGCAAGCAGGTCGTCGAACGCTTCGGCGTGTGAGAAGCCGCGGAACGTCTCAGCCGTGACCACGGCTGCTGGCCGGACCTGCTCGATGACTTGGCGTAGTTCGTGTTCCCGGTAGAACGGGGCCATCGGGCAGCTGATCGCACCGGCATGCCACACCGCCAGCCCGAGTACGTGGGCTTCCCACCAGTTGGGGGTCTGCCAGCACACCACGTCGCCGGGTCCGACGCCTGCTTCGCCCAACCATGCTGCGGCGCGTTCGACCACCTCGAGCAGGTCTTGGTAGGTCAGCCGATGGGCGCCGTCGACGACGGCCGGCCGCGAGCCCCACTGCCGGGCGGCCCGCACGACCGATGCGGACATCGTCAGGTCGCTGACGTAGCCGAAGCGTCGGTATTCGGCGAGGCGGTCCGCGGCGACTGCGGGCGCGACGATGTCGGCCGCGGTCAGTCGGGTTCGGCTCATCGTCATCCACCCATGCTCATTCCGCCGTCGACGGTCACGACGGAGCCGGTGACGTATGAGGCACGGTCGTCGAGCAGGAATGCGACGGCGTGCGCCAACTCCTCGGGTCGTCCCCAGCGCCCGACCGGGATCATCGACGTCACCGCGTCCCGGTCGGTGTAAGCCAGCCCGGCCGACATGTCGGTGTCGAAGCTGCCGGGGATCACGCAGTTCACGGTGATGCCCTTGCGTGCGACGGCGCGGGCGGTGGATCTGGTCAGGCCGACGATGCCGCCCTTCGCCGCGCTGTAGGCGATCTGCACGGGGCTGCCCATCAGGGCCGTGATCGAGCCGATGTTGACCACCCGTCCGAAGCGCCGTCGCGTCATGTGAGGCAAGGCGGCCTGGCTGAGGAAGAACGCCGCGGACAGGTTCACCGCCAGCTGCCGGTGCCAGTCCTCGGCGCTGACGTCGCCGAGACGTTGCTCGGTCACCATGCCGGCGTTGTTGACCAGATAATCCAGCCGCCCGTGCTGCCCGACCACTTCGTCGACCAGCGTCTGGCAGGACGCCGGATGCCCGACGTCGGCGTGATGCAGGGTCACGGTGGCCCCACACTTTTCGGCGTCGTCGCGGACCGCGTGCGCGGCGGCGGCGTCGCGGGCGTACACCGCGGCCACCGTGACGCCGGAGCTGGTGAGCCGGTCGGTGATGGCACGACCGATCCCCCGGGTCGCACCCGTGACGAGCGCCACCCGGCTGTCGGCGCCCACTACGTGGTCCTCCCCGACTTCGCTGCCACCCGAGCGCTCAGACGCTCCAGCAGCACACGATGCTCATCGGTGTCGAAACAGTCGCTTTCGGCTCTAGCGCAGTCCTCGAGAATGACGGCGGCCCGATCGAGGTGGGAGTTCAGCAGCCGGCGCGCGTGCCGGACCGCCTGCGGCGGGAGCTCGGCCAGGCGGCCCGCCAAATCCAACGCCTCCGCTAGCACATCCGACGCCGGCACCGCCCGGTTGGCCAGCCCAATGCGATGAGCTTCCGTACCGCTGACGCGGTCACCGAGGAGCAGGTGCTCCTTGGCGGCCGACAGGCTGGTCAGTAGCGGCCAGAGCACCAAACCCCCCGCGCCGTCGAGCAGTCCGAGCGAGACCCTCGGGTCGCTGAGGAAGGCGTCGTCGGCCATCACGACCAGGTCGCACAACAGTGCCACCGTGACCCCTGCGCCGACCGCAGCGCCATTGACCGCGGCGACGGAAGGAAACGGCAGCCGGGTCATCACCCGGAACAGCTCCTGGTGTACGCCCAGCACCACGTCACGCATGTGCCGGTCATTGCGCATCGCGCGGATGGTGTCGAAGTCCCCGCCGGCACTGAACGCGCTGCCCTGGCCGGTCAGCACCATCGCACGCACGTCGGCGTCGGCCCGCAAGGTGAGCACCGCTTCGAGCAGGGCATCGGCGAGATCGGCGTCCAGGGCGTTGGCCTTGTCGGGCCGGGCGAGGTGCACGCATGCCACCGCCCCGTGGCGTTCGACGACGACGGCCGGGTGTGCTTCCGGTTCGGGATCGCTCACAGCTCCACCAGCCGGGGGATCGACCCAGCCGAAATCAGGCGGGCGCCGATCGCCGCGGGTAGTTCGGTTGCCGAACCCAGCACCGAGTCCAAAACCAGTGCGCGGGCCATGAAGCGGTGGAAGGGATGCTCGGCGGTGAAGCCGATCCCGGCCAACACCTGCTGGCACTGGGTGGCAGCGATCCGTGCCGCCCGACCCGCCAATGACTTCGCCAGCAGACCTGCCAGGACGGCGTCGTCGGCGTCCCAGGCTGCCGAAAGAGCGGCGGCGGCGCCCTCGCGGGCGACGTGCGCGTCGGCCAGGCGGTTGCGAACCGCTTGAAACGACCCGATGGGTTGGCCGAACTGCACTCGGTTGCGGGCATGGTCGACGGCGAGCTCGATCATCCGATCGACTGCTCCCAGGATCTGGTATCCCAATGCCAGTCGGCCTGCCGTCGCGACCGCATCCCATGCCGCGACCGCTCGCTCCCCCGCCACGACCACGTCGACCGTCACATCGGCGCCGGTGACTTCGATGATCCCCAACGCAGGATCGAGTCCGTTCACCCGCCGGGCGCCGATCCCAGCGGACGCTTCGAGCCGAACCCAGGCCTGCTCGCCACGGATCGCGACTGGCGCGAGGTACGTCACGGCAGGGCGCGCACCGATGACCAGGCCCCGCACCGCCAGCCCCGCACTTTCGGCGGTTGAGACCATGTTCGCGCCGACGGCGGGCAACACGACGTTGCAGTCCGTCGTCGCCATCGGCAGGTGTTCGGCCATTGCCTGGAGCAGCACGTCCTGAAGCGACGTCGCCATCGAGCCGGCGCGACCAAGTGCGGTGAACAACGCAGGCACCGCGTCGCGGGGTGCCTCGGCGAGCAGGTCGGTGAACCCGAACGCATCGAGCGCCTGCTCGAGCTCTGTCCCGTCGAGTTGCTCGGCCAGTCCACGCAGCGTCACCGCGACCAGGTTTCGCTCCGCGGCGTCGATGGTCTGCGCCTCGGTCACGCGCTCCTCGGCAATCCGAGTAGCCGCGACGCCACGATGTCCTTCTGAATTTCGCTGGTGCCCCCGTAGATGGTGGCCGCACGCGAGTACGCCCACTCGCGGCGCCACGCCAGGCTGCGCGCGCTGTCGTCGGTTTCGATTGCGCCACACAACAACTCGCGTGCCGTGTCGAACACCGCTTGGTCGGCAGCGGCGATCATGATCTTGTCCACCGACGCTTCTGGCCCCGGCAGCTGCCCCTCGGCGATCCGGGCCTGCGTGCCCTTGGAGGTGGCGCGGAAGGCCCACAACAGCTGATAAGCCTCGCCGAGCGCGGCCGGCGACCGTCCGGCTGCTGCGTCGTCCAGGAGCAGTCCGAGGTGGTGGGCGAGCCAGGCACCGCGCTGCCAGAAGATCGCGCCGCGTTCACACGACAGAATGAATTGCGCCACCCGCCAACCCGCGTCGAGTTCACCGAGCAGACGTGGCGCGGGAACCTCGACGTCGACGAACGACGTCGAACAGAACTCGTCGACGCCCGCCATCGTCTCTACCGGGTTCGCCGTCACCCCCGGCGTGTCCATGTCCACGAGGAAGGCGCTGATCCCACGCGACCCATGGCCGCCGGTGCGGGCCAGCACTACGCATCGGGTGGCGTGGTGCGCCCAGCTGGTCCACAGCTTCTCGCCGTTGATCACCCAACCGCCGCGATGCTGGCGCGCAGTCGTCCGCATCGAACCGAGATCACTGCCTGCCTCGGGCTCGGAGAACCCCTGGCACCAGAATTCCTCGCCCCGCAGCAGCAGGGGAAAGATGTCCGCGACCAGATCAGGCGGCCCGAACTCGGCGACTGCGGGCCCGAGCACTTCGTGCATCGACCACGACGTGGTGTGCACCAACGCTCGGCTGGTGAGCTCCTCGCCGAGCACGGCGCGCAGGATCGGCGAACCGCCCAGACCGCCGATGCGCTCGGGCCAGCCCCAGCGCATCCAACCGGTGTCGAACAGCGACCGCTGCACGCGACGCTGGTGGTTCAGCTGCGTGTCGACGCTCTGGTCCTCGAGGTCCGGAACCAGGGTCTGTCCGACCTCGTCGATCCAGGCCCGAACCCCGGCGCGAAATTCGCACACATCCACGACGACCCTCGGATCTCAGGACTCGATGAACCCGGAGGCGACGTACGCCTCGCGGATTGGTGGCTTCAAGTCGTCGGGGAAGGCGGTCTGTGGAGGCCGGGCGGGGTGATCGCCGATCGGGAGGCCGAGCAACGAAGCGCCGAACTTGAACCCAGCGCCCCAGTGGGTGAACATGTCCGGCCGCGCGGGATGGCACTGATACCGGCGACTCGCCTCCCGCATGGCGGTCAGGCCGGTCTCGGCGGCGAAGGCATCCGCACGCTCGAAATCGCCCTGCAGCAAGAACTCTCGCCATTCGCTGAACAGCGGTTGGCCCGGCTTTTCGTAGAGGTATAGGGCCGAACCCAGTGCCCCCGGATGCGGAATCCCCAGCCGGATGCCTGCTTCGTCGGCCGCCTCCCACAGCACCAGCTCCGGGGCCAGCTTGTGCACCGCCAGGCTGTGCTGCGCGTCGAGCAGCCCGTTCTTCAGCCCGCACAGCGCCGGAATCTCACGGTAGAGCTCGACGCATTCCTCGGGTGTCAGCACCAGCCCGGTCGAGTGGGAGTTGAAGAACCCCAAGGGCATATCGGTGCGGTCCGCAACGTAGCGCAGGTACTCGAGCACACCGGGCTTGCCGGAGCACTCGAAGTAGGGCGTCAGGATGTAGCAGATGTCGGCCCCCAACTCCTGGGCGTTGAGGGTGAGTTCGACGGCCTGCTTGGCGGTGTCGGTACTCGACATCACCTGCACCAGAGCGCCGGGTTTGATCCTTCTGGCCTCCTCGATGGCGACCCGGGCTACCTCTTTGAGCTCCTCGGTGGTCAGTGACCAGAATTCGGCGATACCGCCAGTGAGCCAGATGCCGTCCTGGTTCAAGTCCACCAGGCAGTGCCGCACCAATGCACGCAGCGCCTGATAGTCGATGTCGTCGCCGTCCAGTCCACAGAACGGTGTGTATAGCGAGCTGCAGTTGCCCCACAGGTGCTCTGACGCCCAGTCCTTCGCCTCTTTCGCGGTGACGCCTGTGACCACAACCGACTCCTTCCGAAAACCGCCGCCGGTGCGAGCTTTCCCGGGCGCCAGATGATGACTATCACGTACGCGTCATGGTAGAACGATATCTGCTTTTGGTGCAAGGAACGAGTGCGTCAGCGATGCACGACGGTCCGCACATTTGATTAGGTGCTTGGACAGGAACTCGAGGAGCGCGATGTCGAAGAGCATGGACGGCAAGATCGCCGTGGTCGCCGGCGCATCGATGGGCGTAGGCCGAGCCACCGCCATTCGCCTCGCGGAGGACGGGGCGACCGTCGTGTTGCTGGCCCGCCGCAAGTTGCTGCTCGACGAGGTCGTCGAAATCATCGGGCCAAGCGCCGTCCCGATCGTCACCGATGTCACCGACAGCCACGACGTACAGGCCGCCTTCGATCAGATCGCGACGCAGTTCGGCCGCCTCGACGTGCTGATCAACTCCGCGGGGGCCAGCCGAATCCGGTTGATCGAAGAGGCCAGCGACGAGGACATCGCCGTCACGGTCAACACCAACATCGTGGCGCCCATCTACACGACACGCGCGGCCATTCCGTTGCTGCGGGCGGCCGGCGGCGGCGACATCATGAACATCTCGTCGGAGATCACGCTTGACGACATGCCGATGATGACGCTCTACGCCACCACCAAGAACGGACTCAACGGCTTCACCAAGGCCATGGGGAAGGAGCTCCGACACGAGGGCATCCGCGTGACCCTGGTCATTCTCGGCGCGGTCGCGGACACCGGAATCCATGAGAACTTTGGTCCCGGCGACCTCGAAAAGGCTTGGCCGCTATGGGAAGCCGACGGCTATCTAACGCGGATGAGCGGCACCCAACTCCTGATGCCCACCACTGTCGCCAACGTGCTGCACGACGTCATCACGACGCCCCGTGAAGTGATGATGGACGTGGTTCATGTTCGTCCGGCTACCAGTTGAGCCGTCGCAGTCGTGAATTCGTAGGGGAGACAGCGTGATCCGACCGATGGATGGGGTCCGGGTACTGGAGGTGGCGCAATTCACCTTCGTGCCTGCCGCGGGTGCGGTCCTGGCCGACTGGGGCGCCGACGTCATCAAGGTCGAGCACGCCGAAACCGGTGACGCGCAGCGCGGCCTGAGCGCCTTGATGGGCATGCCCATCGGTAGCGGATCCTTCGCTCCGCTGATGGAACACCCCAACCGCGGTAAGCGCAGCATCGGCCTGGCCTTGGAAAACCCTGACGCGCTGGAGGTTCTGCACGAGCTGATCCGCGGCAGCGACGTGTTCCTGACCAACTTTCTGCCCGCCGCGCGCCGCCGGCTGGGCATCGAACTCTCCGACGTCCGCAAGATCAATCCCGACATCGTCTACGTCCGCGGTTCCGGTTTCGGCGCCCGCGGCCCCGACAGCGAGAAGGGCGGCTACGACAGCACCGCTTTCTGGGCTCGCGGCGGCAGCGCGCTGGGGACCACACCGGTGGACTACGACGGCCTCTGCAAGATGCCCGCCGCTGCCTACGGCGACTCCATCGGCGGGATGACCATCGCCGGGGGCATCGCCGCAGCCCTGTTCGCGCGCGCACAAACCGGGCAGACCTCGGTCGTCGACGTCTCCCTGCTCGGCGTCGGCGCGTGGGCCAACGCGCTGCCGGTGGGCTTCGCGCTGTTGGAGGGCGGCCCACCGGAGCCGCGCGCACCGGGGCACTCGGCGCCGACGAACCCGCTGGTCGGCAGCTACCGGACCGCCGACGATCGCTGGCTCATCCTGGCCATGCTGCAGCCGCGGCGCTACTGGCCCGAGTTCTGCAGGCACATCGACCGGGAGGACCTCATCACCGACGAGCGGTTCGCCACCGCCACGGCGCTGATGGGCAATGCGCTCGTGGCGGCCGACATCGTTCAGGAGGAACTGGCGGCCCGGCCGCTGGCCGAGTGGGTCGCCCGGTTCGCGGACATGGAGGGGCAGTGGGCCGTCGCCCAGGACCCGTGGGAACTCGGCCAGGACGCGGCGTTGCGAGCCAACGGCCTGATCGCCCAAGTACGCGACGCCGAAGGCACGGCCCGGGAACTGGTGGCCAACCCGGTCCAATTCGACGAGAAGCCGGTACAGCTCACGCGGGCTCCGCAATTCGCCGAGCACACCGACGAGATCCTGCGCGCTCTCGGTAAGTCCGACGACGAACTGATCGACCTCAAGATCAGCGGCGCCGTCACCTAGCCGGAGGCAGCCTCACTGGCGCCCGCCGTGCGGAGGATGGCGGCCGAGCAGAACGCCCACAGGTCATCGAAACTGGTCGACCGCCCGCCGGCCAGCACCGCTGAGTGCGACGTCGCCAGCAAGAGCTCCTGAAGCAGCGCGGCCTGGGTGGTGAGGGGGACGTCCTTCCGCAGCAGACCGGCATCGGCGACCGCGGTAAGCAACTCGACGATCAGGGAGTGCAGTGGCTCCAACGCGTAGGTCAGGTCCTTCGGCCGCGATTCGGTCAGACGTAGGTGCAGGACGCTGAGCCCGCGCGCCAGTCGAGCCGGCATCGCCGTGATCTCCGATATCGCCTCCAACAGCGCCTTCAGGCGCAACACCGGATCGGTGATCCCGTCACACCGCTCGCGCAGCATGGGCAGTGCGGTGGTGCGCAGAATCGTCTCGTAGACGGCCAGGAGCAGACTGTCCTTGCCGTCGAAGAAGGTGTAGAACGTGCGCTGCGACATGTTGGACCTGTCGACCACGTCCTGGATGGTGAAGTCGCTCTCGTCGCGCTCACCGAGGAGTTCGACGGCCGCGGCGACGAAGCGGTCACTGCGGGCTTGGGCACGCGCGCGCGCGTTGCGCAGCGACCGGTCGACACTGTCGCGCTGCCAACTCGGTTCGTGCGGCTCCGCCTGCTGATGGTCCTTCTTTGGCTTGAGTTCAGTTGACCGCGCCATGACTCCCCGCTCTCTCAAGGTCGACTTCGGCCAGAAAGTCACCGATGACTCCGCTGACCGTATCCGGGCACATCTTGTGAGCCGAATGTCCCGCGCCGACGATCGGGACGAACCGTGCCCGATCGTTGAGTTCCGCGAAGCGCCGACCCTGTCGTTGTCGTGTCGATTCGTCGCTGTCGCCGGCCATCAACAGCACCGGGCATGCAATGCCGGCGAGTACGTCGTCGGACAGTTCGGGACGACCGACGCTGTCCTCGTGCAGTGCGGTGACCAAGTGGCGCCAGTGTTCCGGTCCGTGGGTGCCTTCGTGCAGGCGTCGCAACGCGAACGGCCACGTGCGGTACAGATGATCCAAGCGCGGGGCTTTGTAGTCGGTCGGGCGTCCCGTCCCCGGGCTGATCAGCACCAACGACCGCACCGTACCCGGGGCCGACAACTCCAGCATCAGCGCGATCTCCGCACCGTAGGAAAAACCCACGACGTGGGGCCGTCCGAGTTCGAGCCGGTCGATGAGGTGGTGCAGGTCGGCGCAGACCGCCTCCCCCGTATGCGCCGCGCTCGCGGCCTCGGATCGGCCGTGGCCACGGATGTCGGGCAGGATGCAGCGATAGTC
>JAOPVI010000197.1 GCA_025966225.1 Mycobacterium sp.
CGATGACAACGTTCGCGTCGTGATCCTCGGCGGCAACGGGCCGATGTTCTCCTCCGGCCACGACCTCGGATCGAAGCAAATGATGTCCGAGTACACGCCCGGCCCGGATCAGCACCCCAGCTTCCGGGAGAACGGTGCCACTCGCGAGGGTGCCGAGAAGCTGCTGCTCCAGGAGTGGCACCACTTCTTCGAGAACACCCGGCGGTGGCGAAACCTGCGCAAGATCACCGTCGCCCAGGTGCACGGCGATGTCTACGCCGCGGCGCTCATGATCATGTGGGCCTGCGACCTGATCGTCGCCGCGGACAACACCACGTTCGCCGACGTCGTCGGAACCCGACTGGGCATGTGTGGTGTCGAATACTTCGCCCACCCATGGGAATTCGGGGCCCGTAAGACCAAGGAGCTCATGCTCACCGGCGACTCCTTGTCCGTCGAGGAGGCCCACGCGCTCGGCATGGTCTCCAAGATCTTCCCCGCCGACGAACTGGCCGACAAGACGCTGGAGTTCGCCCGGCGCATCGCCAAGGTGCCGACCATGGCCGCACTGCTGATCAAGGAGTCGGTCAACCAGACGCAGGACAATCAGGGCTTCTACAACTCGCTGAACGCGTGCTTCACCATGCACCAGCTGAACCACAGCCACTGGGCCTGGGTACACGGCGGCGGCTTCCCGGTCGCCAACGAGACCGACGGGCTTCCGAACTGGCGCGAGGCGCCGCCCGTGGTGCCCGCCGTCAAGGACAAGGTTCGCGCGGACGACTAGTCGTCAACGCGACAGCGAGACTGAACTCACGCAACAGCTGTCTCGCACTTTCGTTACCTGTGTTCAATCTCGACCCAACGTGGCTTAAGACGTCAGCGCGCGACCCGCCCGGTAACCGAACACCATTGCGGGGCCGAGGGTTCCGCCCGCTCCGCCGTAGGCCTTGCCTGTGACTCCTGCCATTGCGTTGCCCGCGGCGTAGAGGCCGGGGATCGGCTCACCGCTGACGTGCAGCACCTGCCCGTCGGCATCGGTGCGAGGCCCACCCTTGGTGCCCATCGCCCCAACGGTCACCGGGACGGCGTAGTACGGCGCGGTGTCGACGGGTCCGAGCGTCTGCAGAGCCGGGGTGGCCGCGTTAGGGTCGCCCCAGTAGCCGTCGTAAGCGCTTGAGCCACGGCCGAAGTCGGGGTCGACCTCGTCCGCGACGTTGCGGTTCCAGGCCTCGACGGTGTGCGCGAGCCCCTCGGGGTCGATGCCGGTCTGCGTGCCCAGTTCGGTGAGGTCGGCCGACTTGCAGTACCAGTCGGGCGCCGGGCCATCGGGTTCGACGCCGAGGAAGCCGTACTTCTTGAGGTGCAGAGAGTCGAAGACGATCCACGCCGGGTCGTTGAGGTAGCCGAAGCGGGGGTCGAGGTGATGGAACGGACCCGCCATCGAGTTGTACTCACCGGCTTCGTTGAGGAACCGCTTGCCCGCGCGGTTGACGATGATGCTGCGCGGGCGCGTGCGCTCCAGTCGTACGCTGCGGCTGCGTTGATGCCCGTCGATGGTGTCTCCTGGCAGCTGCACGATCGGCACCCACCACGCCTCGCCCATGTTCGCGAGATCGGCGCCGTGTGCCATCGCCATCCGCAGTCCGTCGCCGGTGTTGTTCGGTGGCGAGACGGGGCCGTGCATGGGCCCGCGCAAGTACGCCTCGACGAGCGCCGGATCCCATTCGAACCCGCCGGTGCCGAGCACCACCCCGCGTCGGGCGTGCACGCGAATATCCTTGCCGTCATAGCTGATTCGCACCCCGACGATACGGCCGTCGGACTCGATGAGTTCCCGAGCGCGGGCCTCGGTGGTCGGCACCACCCCGAGGTCCAGCAGGCCCTTGAGCAGTCCGGCGATCAGCGCGGTGCCCGCCACGCAGTAGTCCCCGTCCATGTCGTCGGCGGACGCGTGGATGCGCGCGCGCGTCTCGGCGTCGATGCCGACGTTGCTGAAGTCCACCGGGAACGAGGTGATGCGGTCACTCCAGTCGCCCAGTCGCGCCAGGTCGAACGGTTTCGCGTTGTGCGACCGCCCGCCGCTGGGCCGTCCACCGGGGAGCTCGGGCTTGTAATCGGGGAAACCGGCGGCGATTTCGAACTGCAGTTCGCTGTGCGCCTCGACGAAGTCCAGCACGTCCGGCCCGGTGCGGACGAACGTCTCGACGAGTCCGGCATCCATCGCTCCGAGCGACTGCGCCGCGAGATACCGCATCGCGTCCTCGACCGTGAGCTCACCGTCGGGGGAGCGGTGATGTGCGGGGATCCATACGATCCCGCCGGAGACCGCTGTGGTCCCGCCCACGGTCGCGGCCTTCTCGTAGACCGCGACGGAGGCGCCGCCGACGGCTGCCGTCAGCGCTGCCGTCAGCCCCGCTGCGCCGGTTCCGAGTACGACGACGTCGAATTCTTGGTCCCAATTGGCCACTCTGCCAATCCCTTCCGCTAGCCGAGGATGTCAGACAGCCGCTTGGCGGCGGCGATGACCGCATCGCGGCCTTCGAGCAGCACGTCCTTGCGGTGTGAGATGAGGTTGATGCACGTGGGCGGCGATGGCGGCCTGCGTCGCACGGATACGGCCAGGCCGTAGGTGTCCGGCTCGACCTCGCCGTGAGTGATCACCCAGCCCTGCTCGCGAGTGAGTGGCACCAGGTCTCGTTCTCCGGGGCGCGGCGGCATGCTGGCCAGCAGCGCGATGCCCGCCGAACCCCGATCGAGGGGGTATCGGCTGCCCTCGTGGAACGACAGTTGATAGAAGACGAGCGTCGGCACCATCACCGCGATCGCCACCTGCTGGTCGCCCTCTGCGACCAGCAGTGAGACCGTCGCGCCGAGGTCGTCGGCCAACGTGCGTAGCGTCGGCACGCTGAGTGCTCGCAGGTTGTTGTCGAACGACGCCCCGAGTACTGCCAGCGCGGCGGCCGGCCGGTACTTGCCGTCCTCGCCCTTCACCACGTAACGGGCCTGCGCGAGCGTCGACAGCAGTCGATACGCGATGGTGCGGTGCACTCCGACGTGGTCGGCGACCTGTTGGGCGGTCATTCCCGACGGGGAACTGGACACGGCCTGCAGCGCCGACAACCCCCTGGCCAGGGTCTGCGACCCCGCAGCGAGCCGGTCGGGGGTTGGGTCGACGGGGCTGCCGCTCTCCTTGACAGACGTCATCGCGAGAGTGATGCTCTATACATAATGCACATTAGTGTGCGATATTAGCACACAATGCTCGCGCGTAAAGAGAATGAGATTTCCATCACCGACGGCGAGAGGGGCCGAACGTTGGAGTTCGAGAGCGTCTGGAGTGACCTCCAGGGCGTCCCGTTCTCGCAGGGCTACCTCGACGCAGGTGGAGTGCGCACGCGCTATCTGCACGCCGGCGATGCGAGCAACCCGACGCTGGTGCTGCTCCACGGCTCCGGCGGTCATGCCGAGGCCTACGTCCGCAATCTCGAGTCCCACGCCGAGCACTTCTCGACGTGGTCGATCGACATGCTCGGCCACGGCTACACCGACAAGCCCGGCCATCCGCTCGAGATCGCGCACTACCTCGACCATCTGCTCGCCTTCTTCGACACCATCGGCGCCGACCGCGTCCACCTGTCCGGAGAGTCGCTTGGTGGCTGGGTGGCCGCGCGGGCCGCGTCCGACCACCCCGACCGCATCGACCGACTGGTGCTCAACACCGCGGGTGGATCGCAGGCCGACCCCGAGGTGATGAAGCGGATCATCGCGCTGTCGATGGCTGCCGCGGAGAACCCGTCATGGGAGACCGTGCAGGCCCGCATCAAGTGGCTGATGGCCGACAAGTCCAAGGACTACGACGACATCGTCGCGAGTCGCCAACGCATCTACCGTCAGCCGGGTTTCGGCTCGGCGATGAGCGACATCATGGCACTGCAGGATCCCGAGATCCGCGCCCGAAATCTGCTGGGGCCGAAGGAATACGGTGCGATCAAGGCGTCGACGCTGGTGCTGTGGACCAGCGACGACCCCACTGCCGACGTCAGCGAGGGCAGCCGCATCGCGTCGATGATCCCCGGTGCGCGCTTCGAGGTGATGCCCGACTGTGGGCACTGGCCACAGTACGAGGACGCCAAGACGTTCAACGCCTTGCACATCGACTTCCTGCTGGACCGAGTGTGATGGGGCCCGCCTCGAAGGACACCGTGGACGTCCTGATCGTCGGCGCAGGTCCCGTTGGGCTAACGCTGGCCAATGTCCTTGGGCTACAAGGTGTTCGAACGCTGGTGGTCGACGAGCGCGACTCGCTGATCGACTATCCCCGCGGGGTCGGACTCGACGACGAGGCGTTGCGGACGTTCCAATCGATCGGTGTGGTCGAGCACGTGCTGCCGCACACCGTGCCCAACCAGATCCTACGGTTCTTCGACGGCAACCGGCGCCTCCTGGCCGAGATGGCCCCGCCCGATGCGCGTTTCGGCTGGCCCAAGCGCAACGGGTTCGTCCAGCCGATGGTCGACGCCGAACTGCTTCGCGGCCTGGAGCGGTTCGACTGCGTCGAAGTCAGTTGGAATGCCCGGATGGAGTCGTGCAAGCAGACCGCCGACGGCGTGACCGTCGACATCGCGGATGCTCCGTCCGTCACCGCCCGCTATGTGGTCGGCTGCGACGGTGGGCGCAGTGTGACCCGCGGTCTGATGGGCGTGTCCTTCGAGGGCACCACGTCCGCGACCCGCTGGCTGGTCATCGACGTCGCGACCGATCCGCTCGGTCACCCCAACAGCGAGGTCGGTGCCGACCCTGTCCGGCCGTACGCGTCCATCTCGATCGCCCACGGAATCCGGCGCTTCGAGTTCATGATTCACGCCGACGAGACCGACGACCAGGTCGAGCAGCCGGACTTCATCACCCGGATGTTGAAGCCGTTCGTGCCGCACCCCGACCGTGTCGAGGTGATCCGCCACCGCGTCTACACCCACCACTCCCGGATCGCGGGCGCGTTCCGGAAGGGCAGGATGTTCGTCGCCGGTGACGCCGCGCACCTCATGCCGGTGTGGCAGGGCCAGGGCTACAACAGCGGCATCCGCGACTCGGCCAACCTGGGATGGAAGCTCGCGGCCGTCGTGACCGGGCAGGCGGGGGACGCGCTGCTGGACACCTATGATGTCGAGCGCCGCAAGCACGCCAGGGCGATGATCGATCTTTCGACGATGGTCGGCCGGGTCATCTCACCGACGAACCGTCGAGTTGCGACCTTGCGTGACGGCCTCATTCGGGCCGCGTCGGTGGTGCCGACGTTGAAGCGCTACGTGTTGGAGATGCGGTTCAAGCCGATGCCGCGCTACGACCAGGGTGCCGTAGCCCATCTCGGAGACGATCTGGCGCCTCGCTCGGCGACGTCGCCGACCGGCACGCTGTTCATTCAGCCGCGCGTCGACACCAGGGCGGCTCAGAACATCCTGCTCGACGACGTGATCGGTCCCGGTTTCGCGGTACTGGCCTGGAACAACAACCCGCGCAAACTACTTGGTGACGTCGCGTTCGCCAGGTGGAAGGCCTTGGGCGCGACGTTCGTATCGATGCGACCGCTCACGCAGTTGCAATGGACCGGGCACGACGACGACGAGGTCACCATCGTCGGCGACCGCGCCGGTGCGTTGAAGGCGTTCTTCGACGGGCACGCCGAGTCCGTGCTGTTCGTTCGGCCCGACCGATGCATCGCGGGCGCGTGCATCGCGCAACTCGCACCCGAGCTGAGCGCAGCACTCTTCGACGTGCTCTGTCTGGCGAAGGGAGACGTCCACGAACTTGGTCTGACGGAAGGAGGGGAAGGTACCCATGACGGCGAAAGCAACCCGGACCTCGCTGGCGCTGTGCTGCATGTCGCACAGCCCACTGCTGAATCTGCCGGGACCGTCACCAGAGCTCCTTGACGACATCGACTCTGCGTTGACGGACGCGCGCGAATTCGTGCACGAATTCGATCCCGAACTCGTGGTGATCTTCTCGCCCGATCACTACAACGGATTCTTCTACCGGCTGATGCCGCCCTTCTGCATCGGTACTGCGGCGACCGGCGTCGGCGACTACGGCACCCATGCCGGCCCCCTCGCGATCCCCGCCGACCTTGCCACCGCATGCGCGGAGGCGGCGTGGGACGCCGGTGTCGACGTGGCGATCTCGTCGAGCATGGAGGTCGATCACGGCACCGTCCAACCGTTGGAGAGCCTGTTCGGCGCTGCCGATTCCGTACCGGTCGTTCCGATCTTCATCAACTCGGTGGCCACTCCGTTGGGGCCGATCAAACGCTCCAGGGCGCTCGGCGGTGCCGTTGGCGACTTCCTGGCGACGCTCGGCAAGCGCGTGCTGGTGATGGGATCCGGTGGGCTGTCTCATGATCCACCCGTGCCGACGTTGGCGACCGCACCTCCGGCGGCCCTCGGTCGCATCGTGCACGGCGAAGCGATGTCCCCCGAGCAACGCGCCGCCCGCCAGACGGCGGTGATGGCCGCCGCGCACGACTTCGCCCACGGTGCCAGCCGGTTGCAGCCGCTCAATCCCGATTGGGATCACGCGCTGCTCGAACTACTCGACACCAACCGCGTCGCCGACGTCGACGCATGGTCGAACGAGTGGATCGCCGCTGAGGGGGGCAACTCTGCCCACGAAGTCCGCACGTGGATAGCTGCTTTCGCCGCGCTGGCCACTCAGGGTCGATACGAGACGGGTCAGCGCTACTACCGGCCTGCGCCCGAGTTGATCGCGGGCTTTGCGATCAGGACCGCGATGAGCGCTCGCGCGAAGAGCAGAGCACCACAGTGAACGAGCCCATCTTCGACCACGAAGTCGACGTACTTGTGGTCGGCTCTGGTGGCGGCGGGATGACGGCAGCACTGAAGGCCGACGCCGAGGGTCTCGACACCCTGGTCGTCGAGAAGTCCGCTCAGTTCGGAGGTTCCACGGCGTTGTCTGGCGGCGGGATTTGGGTACCTGGTGCGCCGTCGCAACGCCGCGCGGGCTACGTCCCCGCTCCGGACGACACGTTCGAATACCTCAAGCAGATCACCGACGGTGTGGTCAGCGATGCGCGGCTGCGGCAGTACGTCGGGGCCGCACCGGAGATGATGGACTTCCTGGAGAAGTCGAGTTCGTGGTTCGAGTTCGTCTGGAAGCCCGGCTACGCCGACTACTACCCCGAACTGCCCGGCGGGTCCGAGCGAGGGAGCACCATCAACGTCCCCGAGCTCGACCTGCGCAAGCTTGGCGCCGAGGAACAGAACCTACTTACGCCGCTGGCGCTCGCGCCCAAGGGAATCTGGTTCGCGCCAAAGGATCTCCGGCTCTTCTACCAGGTGCGCCAGAACTGGCGGGGTAAGGCCGTTCTGGTCAAGCTCATCTGGCGGATTTTCCGCGCACGGGCGTTCGGAGAGCGGATGGCCGCCATCGGACAGTCGCTGATGGCCCGGATGCGGCTGGCGCTGAAGGACCACGGTGTCCCGTTGTGGCTGAACGCACCGATGACCGAGCTGCTGACCGACGTTGACGGGAAGGTCGTCGGCGCCGTCATCGAGCGCGACGGAACCCCGCAACGCATCGGAACGCGCCGTGGTGTGATCCTGGCCGCGGGTGGCTTCGATCACGACATGGAGTGGCGCAGGCAACACCTGCCCGAGCTCGAGAAGGATTGGAGCTTCGGCAATCCCGCCGCCATGGGCGACGGGATTCGCGCAGGGGAGAAGGTGGGTGCAGCCACCGACCTGCTCGACGAGGCCTGGTGGTTCCCCGCGATGTGCTGGCCCGACGGCAGGCTGCAATTCATGCTCAACGAGCGGATGATGCCGTCGCAGTTCGTCGTCAACGGTGACGGCAAGCGGTTCGTCAACGAGGCGGCGCCGTATATGGACTTCGCCCACGCGATGATCCAAGGCCAGCGTTCCGGGGTCTCCCACATCCCGTGCTGGCTCGTCACCGACATCCGCTCGTTTCATCGCTACGTCGTCGGTGGGCACCTGCCGATTCCGAAGATTCCGTTCGCCCCCGTCCCAACCGGCTGGAAGGTTCCGAAGGCGTGGCTGGAGTCCGGGATCGTCAAGGAGGGCAACAGCTTCGAGGAGCTGGCGGCGGCCATCGGGGTGCCCGCGTCCAATCTCCGCGAGACTGCCGAGCGGTTCAACGAGTTGGCCCGCAACGGCCACGACGACGACTTCAACCGCGGCGACAGCGCGTACGACAACTATTACGGCGATCCCACGCTGCCGAACCCGAACCTTCATCCGATCGGTGCCCCGCCGTACTACGCGTTTCAGCTCATCCTCGGCGATCTGGGCACTTCGGGCGGGTTGCGCACCGACGAGTACGCCAGAGTGCTTCGCGACGACGATTCGGTGATCGCAGGCCTCTACGCGACGGGCAACGTGACGGCCGCCGTCATGGGCCGCAGCTACGCGGGCGCAGGCGCCACCATCGGGCCCGCCATGACGTTCGGCTACGTGGCCGCCAAGCACATCGCCCAGACTCGAATGATCAGCCCTACTACTGATTCCACGCTCGAGCCCACCGGAGGTAACTGATGAAGATTTCGCTGTTCTACGAGTTTGCCCTGCCCCGGCCGTGGTCCGATGGTGACGAGCACGAGTTGTTCCAGGACGGCCTCGACGAGGTCGAACTGGCCGACAAGGCGGGGTTCTCTACGGTCTGGCTGACCGAGCATCACTTCCTCGAAGAGTATTGTCACTCCACCGCACCCGAGATGTTCCTGGCCGCAGCGAGCCAGCGCACCAAGGACATTCGGCTCGGGTTCGGGATCATGCACCTGCCGCCCGCCGTCAACCATCCGGCCCGCGTCGCGGAACGCATCTCGACCCTCGACCTGATCTCCAACGGGCGCGTCGAGTTCGGCACCGGTGAGTCATCGTCGGTTGGTGAGCTCGGTGGATTCAACATCGACCCGGCCGACAAGCGCGGCCAGTGGGAGGAAGCACTCGAGGTCGCCATCCGCTGCATGATCGAGGAGCCCTTCACCGGCTTCAAGGGCCAGCACATCGAGATGCCCGCACGCAACGTCATCCCGAAGCCGATGCAGCGCCCGCATCCGCCGGTGTGGGTGGCCTGCACCCGGCCGTCTTCGGTGCAGATGGCGGCCCAGAAAGCCATCGGCGCACTGAGTTTCGCCTACACCGGCCCAGGGCCGCTGAAGGAGCGCGTCGACGGCTACTACAAGGAGCTCGCGGAGAACGGTTCGCCCGTCACCCCGGTGATGAACCCGAACATCCTCGCGATCGGCGGCGACCTGTCGATGATGGTGGCCAAGACCGACGAGCAGGCGGTGCAACGGCTCGGTGTCGGCGGCGGGTTCTTCTCGTTCGGCATCATGCACTACTACATGACCGGGATGCATACGCCGGGTCGCACCGGCGTCTGGGACCGCTACCTCGAAGAGGTCGACGCCGACCCGACGCTGGCATACGGCCCAGGCCGCGGCGCCATCGGATCCCCCGACACCGTGCGAGAGTTCCTGCGCGGCTACGAGGAGAGTGGCGTCGACGAGATCATTCTGCTGCTGAACCCGCGCAGCCACGAAGGCACCATGGAGTCCATCGAGTTGATGGGCAAGGAGGTGCTGCCCGAGTTCGTCGAGCGGGACGCGAAGCATGTCGCGGCGAAGGCCAAGCGACTCGAGCCGGTCCTCGAGAAGCTGGAGAACCGCCGGGAGGCGTCCTTCGCCCCCGGCTTCGACGAGAGCTACTCGTTCGGTGGGCTGCCGACCGGCCAGGGTGGAAAGTTCACGTCGAGTGAGATCCCCGAGGCCATGGCCGAGATCAACGAAGGCCGCGTGCAGGCGGCGCAGCTGGAGAAGGAGCAGCGAGCTTTGAAAGACGGTGAAGCTCAGAAGGCCGGAGCCTGATCCGGTGAATCGGTTCGGCGAACTGCTCGACTACGCCGGTCGCCGCGCGGTCGTGACCGGATGCGCGTCGGGCATCGGCGCGGCGCTCGTCGGTCAGTTGGCTGAACTGGGCGCCGATGTCGTCGGTCTCGACGTGCGGCCACCCGCATTCGGGCTCAATGACTTTCACGACCTCGACCTATCCGATCCGGCGTCGATCGACACCGCGGTCGCGTCCGTCGGTGGTCGGGTGGACGCGTTGTTCAACGTGGCCGGGGTGTCGTCCGGGATCGGTAACCCGCTCTTGGTCGTCAAGGTCAACTTCCTCGGCGCACGACAGCTGACCGAGGCGTTGGCACCGCGCATGCCGTCGGGGTCGTCGATCGTCAGCGTCTCGTCGTTGGCGGCGTCGAACTACCTCGAGAACATGGGCGAGGTGGCGGGCCTGCTGAATACCCGGACCTTCGCCGACGGTGTGCGATGGTGCGATGCGCACCCCGATGCGCTCGCCGACGGTGGCTACCGGTTGTCGAAGGAGGCGATCATTCTGTACGGCATGAAGAATGCCGTGCCCTTGGGCGCCCGTGGAATCCGAATCAACTGCACCGGACCCGGTGTCACGGAGACGCCCATCCTCGACCAGTTGAGGGCCAAGTACGGCCAGGCCTATCTCGACGACGTCCCCAAACCTCTTGGCCGGGTGTCCAACCCAGAGGAGCAGGCCGCCGTGCTGGTGTTCCTCAACTCCTCCGCCGCCGGCTACCTCACCGGACAGGTGCTATGGGTCGACGGCGGAAACCTCGCCAGTCGGATCGCCGCCACCATGGAAGGATCCGAATTATGGCCAGTATGAGTGACTTTCGCCGTCTTGCCGACGACGTGCGCAACTGGGGGCGGTGGGGTGACGACGACGAGATCGGTACCTTGAACTTCATCACCGCCGAGAATGTCGCCGCGGCCGCCGGATGCGTCAAGAAGGGGAAGGTCATCTCGCTCGGCGGCGACTTCGGCTCCTCGGGCCCACAGGGGGCGTTCCAATTCCGGCAGAATCCGGTTCACGTGATGACGGTGGACGGCGGGGACGCCAACACGCTGTCCAAGTACGCGCCCCAATGGTTGCGCAATTCCGTGGCACAGGAACTGGGTTCGTTCTTCGTCGACAACATCTTTCGGTTCAACGACGACATGATCGTCATGCCGCTGCAGGCTGCCACCCAATGGGACGCCCTTTCGCACGTCTACTACGAGGACAAGCTGTACAACGGGTTTCCTGCGGACTCGGTGACCAGTTTCGGCGCCTTCCATTGCGGCATCGACAAGGTCGACGTCAAGGGCATCGCCTCCCGTGGCGTACTGCTCGACGTGGTGGCGCACCGGGGCGAAGAGGTCTTCTGTGGGCCGGGCAACCCGATCACTCCAGCCGAACTCGACGACATCGCTGCCACGCAGGGCGTGACGATCGGTCGCGGCGACATCGTCGTGGTGCACACTGGATGGTGGACGCGGTTCCTGTCCACGGGCGATGGCGCCGAGCCGGGGTCGGGACTGGACTGGACGTGCGCGTCGTGGCTGCACGACCACGACGTCGCCGCGGTCGCGGCCGACAACCTGATGGTCGAGGACCCGGATCCGGCCAACGGGGTCGAGGGCACGTTCCTGCCGATGCACATGCTGTGTCTGCGGGACATGGGCCTGATGCTCGGTGAGTATTGGGACCTCAGCGGCCTGGCCGCCGACTGCGCGGAAGACGGTGTCTACGAATTCCAGCTGATCGCGCCTCCACTGAAGGTGGTCGGCGCGGTCGGAGCTCCCGTCAGCCCCATCGCGATCAAGTGAGTGACCACCGTTCAAGGTCAGCTGGACATGCCGGCCACCCAGTTTGACGACGGGCGCGGCCTGACCGCTTAGCGAATCCCGTCCGCGCGATCGGTGTGCTGCTGAACGAGCCGTGGGTACCGGCCGCGGTCGGGACGGAATATGTCGTGGGGCGAGTCGTGGAATTCGACTAGTTCCGCGTGCGGGAACAGCCGCCGGTAACGCGCCCATTGCTCGTCGCCGACAAGGACGCTCTCGCCGCAGCGTACGACCAGGAGCGGAAACCCAAGCTGGGCAAGCGCATCCCAGTATGAGCGTTCGTGGGCGGCCTGAAACGTCTTGATTGCGGCCTCGACATCCAGGCGCTCGCCCACGGGCGATCCTCGCCAACGGCCGCTGAGCAGTCGACGCGCGACATCGGCAGACAGGACCTTTTCCTCGGGGAGGTAATCGCCGATCGCCAGCGATCGGACGCGGTCGGGGTGGTCGAGCGCCCAAGCTACCGCGCACGACGTGCCGCGGGAGAACGTCACCACGTGAACCGGCCCGTCGGTGACCGCGTCCACGACCGCACCGACGTCCCTGCTCAACGTCGCGAGGTCGTATCCGCTCACCGGGCTGCTGCTTCGGCCGTGCCCTCTGACTTCCACGACGACGGTCCTGCGTCCGAAAAGTGTCAGCATTTCGGTGTAGTCGTCGGCAAGGTCGGTCATGCCGGGTACGAAGACGATTGGTGCGCCGCGCTCCCCGCCGCCCGAGTCGAGGTAGTGAATGCGGGCGTCGCCGTTGTGAGTGAACCGTGACATGGCCATGTTCGACCGCAGATTCACGCGCCGAGCATCATCAATCCGCCGTCGACGGCAAGTAATTGGCCCGTGATGAAATGCGACCCCTCGCCGGCCAGGAACACCAGCATCGGGCCGACGTCGTTGACTGGGTCGCCCAGCTTGCCGCCCAGCGGAATGCTCATCTGCAACTGCTGCTCGATGATCGGCATCAGGTCGGGTCCCAGGAAGTCCCGGAGTCGCTGCGCGCCAGGGGTTTCCACCGCAGGCGCAAGTGCGTTGACGGTGATGTGCTGGCGCGCCCAGCACTTGGCCGCCGACCGCGTCCACGATGCGACGGCCGACTTGGACGCTGCGTAGATCGCCGACATCGGACTGCCCATCACGCCTTCGCTTGACCCGAAGTTGATGATCCGACCACCTCCCGTTTCAGCCATGACCGCCGCAGCGGCCTGATTGGCGAGCACCGTCGAGGTGAAGTTGGTGTCCATGACGTGGCGGACGTCGTCGAGCCCGATCTGACCGGGCACCCCGGGATGCCACAGTCCGGCCGCGTGCACTAGCACGTCGAGTCCGTGCAGGGTCTCCACGGCGGCGCGGACGGTCTCGTCGACCGAGGCCGGGTCGGTGGCGTCGCACTGCAGCCAGCTGGCCTCGGAGTGGTCCGGCGGAGCGGTGTGGTGGAAGGTCGCGGCGACCCGTGCGCCCGCGGCCTGCAGCACCGTGACGGCGGCCGCGCCGATGCCCGTCGCGCCTCCGGTGACGAGGATTCGCTTGCCGTTCAATTCGAGGGTCATGCCCGAATACTCTACGAGGCAGGGCGGCCGCATCCGGCCGCTGCGGCGAGGAAGGAAAGTGTGACCGATGCCTGACCCCGAGCGCATCGTCCCGATGCCGTTCGACCAGTGGGACGACGCCGCGCTGGCGGCGCTCCCGACATACCTTGGCCGGCCGCAGCTGTACGCAGGCCCCAACGCGCGGCCGATGCCGAATGTCATGGGACTGCTCGCCAACCACGTCGCCCTCGGTCAGGGATGGCTGGAGTTCAACGCCGTGCTGGCCAAGAAGACCGTGCTCGACGTTCGGCTGCGCGAGCTGATCGTGCTGCGCGTCGCGTGGTTGACCCGCTCGGCCTACGAATGGGCCCAGCACACCAGAATCGGCCAGCAGGTGGGGCTCTCGGTCGACCAGGTCCACGCGATCCCGCGGGGAGCCGACGCCGAGCTGTGGTCGCCCGTCGAACGCGCCGTGCTGGCCGCGACCGATCAACTCGTCGAGCACCAGCGTGTCGACGACGACACCTGGGCCCTGCTGGCGCCCCATTTCGACGGGCCCCAGCTGCTCGAAGTGCTCTTCGTGGCAGGCACCTATGTCTGCTTCGCCATGGTGTGCAATTCGGCAGGACTGCAGCCCGATCCCACTACCGAGCGGGTCGATGCGCCCGAACTACCCGACCCGCCAACCTAACTGCGCGGCGAGCTCGCCGATGGCCCGTTCGTCGGCCATCCACAGAATGGTGCCGGACGCGTGTTCACCTGCGATGCGCAGCATTGTCGGGCCCAGTGCCGCGAGCAGGATCGGCATCGGACCGGCGTCGTCGACGTCCATCGGGCTGTGCACGCGGTAGCTGTCGTTCTCCACGTCCACCGGCCCAGGCGAACCGAACGCGGCGTTGAGCACTTCGAGGTAATCGCGCACGAGGTGGGCCGGGCGGTCGTAGGGCAGGCCAAGTTGGTCGCCGATGATCCAGTGATGCGAGGGTCCGACGCCGAGCGCCAACCGGCCCGCACAAGCCGCGCGCGTGGTCAGTGCCTGCTGCGCGAACGCGATCGGATGGCGGGTCTGCAGCGGGACGATGGCGGTCCCGAGCTCGATCCGGTCAGTGACCTGCCCGACGAGCGCGACGGCGGTCAACGCGTCGAGATAGCCAGGCACCTGGGGAATCCAGAACGAGGCGAAGCCCGCGCGCTCGGCGGCCTGCGCGTCGGCGATGAGCCCCGCCAGCCGCGCCGCGCGGGGGCGCTCCCTGTCCGAACCGACCATCACACCGATGCGCATTGCGCCCTCCCATTACGGCACATGGCGGTCCCACTCATACGGGACCACCGGATGGAACGGCGCCGCGAAGAGCGGCTTGACACCCGTTGCCTGCCAACGGCTGTCGAGTACGGGTCGCAACCGCGCCGCCGTGTCGATCGGATCGTCGTCGAGGAAGCAATAGGTGAGCTGTTGACCTGCCTGCGCGGATGCCAGCCGTGGGTCGACGTCGAGTGCCGTCGTCGACCACACCCCGGCGACGCCGTCGACTGCGACCAGGTCAGCCGCTGAGGTCTCGCGATCCTCCAGCAGCAGATAGCACCCGCGGGCCGGCCACCATGGCAGCACGTCGGCGCCAACCTTGGCGCGCGGCGCCGCCACCTTTTGCTGCACTCCGTACACGCCACGCTCGACGTGAGGTAGCAAAGGCAGCTTCCGCCCCGCCCCGCCGAGCGCCTTGGACAGGATGAGGAATCCATCCATGCCTCCGATGTCGGAGAAGAAGTAGGTCATCACGTGGTCGACCGCGTCGAACCGCCCGCCGTCGACGGCCCTGGCCGCACGGCATGCGGGCGTCGACACCAGACGCAACGACGCCCGCACCGCACTGAGGCGGTGTTGCTCGGGCCGGTGGTCGAGGCTGTGCCACCGCAAATACTCGGCGTCGGTGCCCTCGGGGTGACGAGTCGCCATCGAGACGAATACGGTGGTGATGTCGCCGTTTCCGTTCACGACGATGTCGGCGACCTCATCGGACGGCGTGCCGGGCAGCAGCATCAGCGCTGAGCCTCCTTTGTCGTCGAATCACTTTCGGCCAGCTCGAGTTCGGGGTGGCGCGCCTGGATCATCCGCCGGAAGCCCTCGCGCCACGGCACTTTCGTCCGACCGAGCACCTGGTGCATGTGGGTGACGTCCGGCCACAGCGGCGTGTGCGCGTCAGTCGTGTACTCGAATGTCGGTGCGACGCCGATCAGTTCACCCATGTACGTGCAGTAGTCCTCGACGCTGACCGTGTCGCTTCCGGCCCAGTTCACCACCACCGGTGGCGTGGCGGCCACCTCCATGGCCCGGATGCCGAGCTCGACGTAGTCGTCCTCGTAGATCGGGTTGTAGTTGTTCGGCGCATCCGGGTGGAGCCTGATGGGTCGGCGCGCCAGCATCGCATCCAGCCGATCAGCGGGGGCACCGCCCTCGGGTCCGTACGTGGAGCAGATCCGGATGATGGTGAGCGGGATTTCGTACTGCTTCGCGACCCACGTACACACGGCTTCGGCGGCGACCTTCGAGAAGCTGTAGTTCGGGCGGAGTGGCACACCTGGAGGGTCTGACTCGGTCAGCGGGCGTCGCCCCTGGTTGCCGTAGATCGATCCGGTCGAACAGAAGACGAATCCCTTCGCACGGCGGCAGTGGTGAAGCAGCGTGCCCGAGTTCTGCGCGTTGGTCTGCACGCAACGCGTCCAGTCGTTCGCGCCGGGGTCGACGGCCGCGTGGAACACGTAGGTGAAATCGTCTGGTAGCGAGGAGAAGTCGCCCACGCTCACGTCGAGCGCGATTGGGGCGACCCCGACGGCGGACAGCTTTGCTTCGTCGCCCTGGTGCTGAAGGCGGGCCGCGCCCCAGACCTCGTTGCGCCCCGCCAGCGCCCGCGCGATGGGAAACGCGATCTTCCCCGTCGCGCCGGTGATGAGGACCTTCTCTCCGTCGAGCACGCGTGCTCCTTTGCTCGCGAACCGCCTTCGCGGTCTCCGGATACAGTGAATATCAATACCTTGATATTCTCAAGTCACCCGCCGCGGCGGCCCAACATCGTCGCCCAGCGGATCCTCGGACTGCCCCGAGCGTGACGCTGAACTAAGCACTTTGGATATTCGGGCACCTCTATCGTTGGCTCTCGTGGAGGTCGAACGGAAGTCCGTTGTCGTGGATGGGCTCGTCACTGGATATCTGGAAGCCGGGCACGGTGACCCCGTCGTACTGCTGCACGGTGGTGAGTTCGGCGCCAGCGCGGACCTCGGCTGGGAACGGACCATTGGCGCCCTCGCCGCACACCACCGGGTGCTCGCCCCGGACATGTTGGGCTACGGGCACTCCGCGAAGGTCGTCGACTTCGTCGACGGGCGCGGGCTGCGAATTCGACACGTCGCCAGGTTCTGCGAGGTGATGGGTGTCGATTCGGCGCACTTCGTCGGCAACTCGATGGGCGCCATCAACCTGCTCGTCGACACCACTTCGGAGACGCCGGTGCTGCCCGTCCGGAGCCTCGCGCTGATCTGCGGTGGTGGCGCCATCCAGCGCAACGAGCACGCGGACGCGCTGTACGACTACGACGGCAGCCTGGACGCCATGCGCCGCATCGTCGTTGCGCTCTTCTTCGACCCCGGTTACCCGGCCGACGACGCTTACGTGCAGCGGCGGTACGAGTCGAGCACCGCGCCCGGCGCGTGGGAGGCGATCGCCGCGGCCCGATTCCGCAGGCCCGGGCTGACGCCGCCCGCGCCGCCGTCCACCGAGCGGGCGTACGAACGGATGACGGTGCCGACGCTGGTGGTCGAAGGCGGGGGCGACAAGCTGCTGCCTGCCGGATGGGCCGCTGACATCGCCACCCGGATCGCAGGCGCCCGCTCGGTCGTCGTCGACGGTGCGGGCCACTGTCCGCAGCTCGAACGACCGGACGTCGTCAACGGGCTTCTGCTCGAATTTCTCGAAGGGATCGCACATGAGTAGCAAGCGAGAAGCGGAGCGGGGTCGCGCATGAATGGCGAACTGAAGGGCAAGGTCGCGATCGTCACCGGCGGCGCGTCCGGCATCGGGCGGGGCATCGTCGAGCGGTTCCTCGCCGAGGGCGCCAAGGTGGTCATCGCCGACGTGCAAGACGAACTCGGCGAAGCGTTGGTCGCGGATGCAGGCCCCGACGGGTACTTCCACCACGCCGATGTCGGCGATCAGGCGCAGGTCGGACGACTGGTCGAGACGGCCGTCGAGAGGTTCGGCGGACTGGACGTCATGGTCAACAACGCCGGCGTGTCTAGTCCACTCCGCAGGGGGCTGTTCGAAGAGGACTTCGAGGAGTTCGACCGCGTCATGCGCATCAACGTGCTGGGGGTGATGGCAGGCACCCGCGACGCGGGGCGACACATGGCCGAGCACGGCGGCGGCTCGATCATCAACATCTCCTCCATCGGTGGGATCTTGGCGGGCGGCGGTGTCTCGACTTACCGTGCCTCGAAGGCGGCGGTCATCCAGTTCACCAAGTCTGCTGCAATCGCACTGGCGGACTACGAGATTCGAGTCAATTGCATCGCTCCTGGCAACATTCCGACTCAGATCCTCCAGAAGTCTGCGACAGGTGAGGACCGCCAGCGTCTCGACGCGTTCGAGGCGCGGATCCGCCAGCAGATGCGCGACGACCGGCCGCTGAAGCGGGAAGGCACCGCCGCCGACGTCGCCGAGGCGGTGCTCTACTACGCGACCGACCGGTCGCGGTACGTGACGGGCACAGTACTGCCGGTCGACGGGGGCACGGTGGCGGGCAAGGTCATGGCGCCGCGCAAGCCGAAGCCCGAGGCGCAGTCCCGGTGACTTGCGTGTCGCAACCCGCGCTGAAGCGCGGGTAAGCGTGCACAAGTCGCTTAAATCAATCGCTTGACTTAATTCGGTGAGCGGCGTTGACTGGCCCGGTGACCGCAGCCCGGCCATTGCGTACCGAACGCGCCAGCACCACTCGCGAGGCCATCCTCACCGCCGCTGAACGGCTATACGCCGAGCACGGCGTCTACGCCGTCTCGAATCGCCAGGTGAGTGAGGCTGCAGGGCAAGGAAACAACGCCGCCGTCGGCTATCACTTCGGCACCAAGACCGATCTGGTCCGGGCGATCGAGGAACGCCACCGTGCGCCCATCGAGGAGCACCGGGAAGACCTGGTGGCCAGGCTCGACGAGACCACCGACATGCGGGGTTGGGTGTCGTGTCTGGTACGCCCGCTGACCGACCACCTCGCCGACCTCGGCAACCCCACCTGGTACGCCCGTTTCGCCGCACAGGCCATGACCGACCCGGCCTACCACGGGTTCGTCGTCAAGGACGCCTTGAGCTCGCCGTCGCTGGTACAGGTAGTCGACGGCATCAACAGATGCCTGCCCAACCTGCCGCTCGCCATCAGGTTCGAGCGCAACGTCATGGCGCGAAACCTGTTGATGCACAGCTGCGCCGATCGAGAACGCGCGCTCGCCAAGGGGGCCGCCGTCGCCTCCCGGATGTCCTGGCAGGCCGCCGGTACGGGTCTGATCGACGCGATCGTCGGCATGTGGTTGGCTCCCGTCACGCCGCACGCCGATGGCGGCTCCTCGTGAAGGTGACCGTCAACCAGGACAAGTGCGTCTCGTCCGGAATGTGCGTGCTGAACGTGGCCGAGGTATTCGACCAGAGCGACGACGACGGCGTCGTGGTGCTGCTCCTCGACGAACCCGGTCCAGAACTCGCCGAAGACACCCGCAAGGCCGCGGCCGCGTGCCCAGCCATGGCCATCCACCTCGAGGAATGACGGAGTATCTATGTCAGAAACGCTGGCTGCCCAAGAGGTTACGGCCGACATACCCGAGTATCCGATGGAGCGCGAGGCGAGCTGCCCGTTCGCCCCGCCCCGCAAGATGCTCGAGCTGGGGGAGGTCAAGCCGCTGTCCCGAGTGCGGATCTGGGATGGCAGCACCCCGTGGCTCATCACCGGCCACGAGGTCGCGCGGGAGCTGTTCGCCGACTCGCGCGTCAGCGTCGACGATCGCCGCTCGGGCTTCCCGCACTGGAACGAGCACATGCTCTCTACGGTGAACAAGCGGCCGCGGTCGGTGTTCACCTCGGACGCCGAGGAGCACACCCGCTATCGCCGGATGCTGTCCAAGCCGTTCACGTTCAAGCGGGTGGAGGGCCTGCGGCCCGCGATCCAGAAGATCACCGACGAGTGCATCGACGCGATCCTGGCGGGCCCGCAGCCTGCCGACATCGTCAGTGCCTTGGCGCTGCCGGTGCCCACGGTCGTGATCAGCGAGCTGCTCGGCGTGCCATACGAGGATCACGAGTTCTTCCAGCACCACGCCAACGTCGGCCTCGCCCGCTTCGCGTCCGCCGAGGACGGTCAGAAGGGGGCCATGAGCCTGGCCAAGTACCTGAGCAACCTCGTCGAGGCCAAGATGGCGATTCCCCCCGGGGAAGGCACAGAGGACGCGGTGTCGGACCTGGCCGAGCGGGTCACCGCCGGTGAGATCAGCGTGAAGGAGGCCGCCCAGCTCGGCACCGGGCTGCTGATTGCCGGACACGAGACCACCGCCAACATGATAGGCATCGGCGTGCTGGCGTTGCTCGAGAACCCCGAACAGGCGGCGCTGCTTCGCGATTCGGACGATCCGAAGTTCATCGCCAACGCGGCTGACGAACTGATGCGCTACCTTTCCATCATTCAGAACGGCCAGCGCCGAATCGCAATCGAGGACATCGAGATCGGGGGTGAGACCATCCGCGGCGGCGAGGGCATCATCATCGATCTGGCACCCGCCAACTGGGACGCCAACGCGTACCCGGAACCCGACAAGGTCGACTTCACCCGAGATGCGGGCCAGGAGCTCGGCTTCGGTTTCGGCCGTCATCAGTGCGTAGGGCAGCAGTTGGCCCGCGCCGAACTGCAGATCGTGTTCCAAACGCTCCTGCGCCGCATCCCGACACTGCAGCTGGCGATCCCGTTCGACGCGGTCCCGTTCAAGCACGACCGGCTCGCGTACGGCGTCTACGAACTTCCGGTGACGTGGTAATCCCCCGAACACGCCGTGGCCGAAGGCCACCAGAAGACTTGAGTTCCACAGCCCGATTGGAGTACCGACCATGACTACTCAAGCAGCCTCCTCAACGCTCTATCCCGCCGAAGGCTGGGGCGCGCCCAAGGACAGGCACGGACACTCGGACGGCACCGTCGTCGGCCTGCCGGCGGGTACCGAGGTGTTCTCGGCCGACAACCACATCTCGGTGGCCGACGACATCTTCTTCGAGCGGTTTCCCGAGGAACTCAAGGGCCAGGCGCCACGCATCTGGTACGAGGACGGCGCGTACATGGTCGGCGTCAACGGCCGGAACTTCGTGGCGGGTGACTTCGGCCGGGTGCTCATGCAGTACGACGATCTCGCCGGGGCCGCGACCAACAACATCGAGGCCCGCAGCCGCGAGCTCGCCGAGGACGGCGTGCAGCGTGAGCTGGCGTTTCCCAACGCCGTGCTGGCGCTCTTCCACTATCCGGACAAGGCTCTGCGCGAGCGGGTGTTCCGCATCTACAACGAGCACATGGCGGATCTGCAGGAGAAGTCGAACGGTCACTTCTACGGGGTGGGCCTGATCAACTGGTGGGACGCCAAGGGCACCAGGAGCACGCTGCAGGAGTTGAAGTCACTGGGGCTCAAGACGTTCCTGCTGCCGCTGAATCCGGGCAAGGACGACGAGGGAAAGATGTACGACTACGGCAGCGCGTCGATGGACGCGATGTGGGACGAGGTTGAAGAGTCCGGGCTTCCGGTCGCTCACCACATCGGCGAGACCCCGCCGAAGACGCCGTGTGAGCACAACAGTGTCGTCGTCGGCATGATGGTCAACGTCGACTCATTCCGGGAACAGTTCGCCAAGTACGTCTTCTCCGGAATCCTGGACCGGCACCCAAAACTGCAGATCGGTTGGTTTGAAGGCGGAATCGCCTGGGTTCCAACCGCATTGCAGGATGCCGAGCACCTACTTGCGTCGTACCGGCACATGTTCAACCACGAACTCGAGCACGACGTGCGCTACTACTGGGAGCACCACATGAGCGCCTCGTTCATGGTGGACCCGCTCGGCCTGCGGCTTATCGATCAGATCGGTGTCGACAAGGTCATGTGGTCGTCGGACTACCCGCATAACGAGAGCACGTTCGGGTACTCGGAGAAGTCGTTGGCCGCCGTGGTCGAGGCCGTCGGTCCGGAGCACGCCGTGAAGATCGTGAGCGCCAACGTCAAGAAGTTCCTGGGGATCTCGTGACCACGTTCCTGGAACCCGGCGCCGCCCTGCTCGACATTCCGGACCTGCCCGACCGCGGGCGGATGTACCGCGAGATCGGCGAGCGGCTGCGCGCCTCGATGGGGGAGAAGGGCGTCGACGCCCTGGTGTTGTTGGGCAACGGCAACGTGGTGTACGCGACGGGTGCGAGCTGGCCGCTGCTCGACGCTGGCCTCTCCCACGTGGAGCGACCGGTGGCTATCGTGCTGGCCGACGACCCGCACCCGCACCTGTACATGCCGTTCCGGCAGGGCTCCGCGTGGGAATCGGAGCTGCCCGCCGACCACGTGCATGGGCCGCAGTACCTCGAATTCGACGAGGGTGTAGCACATTTCGCCAAGGTGCTGGCTGAGCTCGTCCGGCCCGGCGCGAGCATCGCTGTCGACGAGCTGACCGGAGCGATGCGCAACGCCGGCAGCCGGTTGTTCCCTGGGGCAGCTCCGTCGGACGCCGCGCTGGTGGTGGGTCCGGCCAAGCTGGTGAAGACGCCCGACCAGATCTCCTGCATCCGCAAGGCGTGCCGGATCACCGAAGAGGCCGTCACCGAGGTGCAGAAGGGGCTGGTCCCCGGGGTGCGCCAGATCGACCTGTCGGCGCAGTTCGTCCGGCGGGCCTTCGAACTTGGGGCGACGGCGAACATGCTCGAGGCCATCTGGCAGGTGATGCCCACCACGAGGAACAGCGGGGGTGTCTGGACGACCACCGGCGATCTGGCGCTGCCGCTGTTGACCACGGAGAAGGAGCTGGCCAAGGGCGATGTGCTTTGGACCGACGTCAGCATCACCTACGAGGGGTACTGCTCGGACTTCGGCCGCACCTGGGTGGTGGGTCGGGAACCGACTGCCCGCCAACATGATCAATACCTGAAGTGGCGCGAGATCCTCGGTGCCGTGCTCGCCGTCACCAAGGCAGGCGCGACCTCGGGTGAGTTGGCGCGTGCGGCGATCGCCGCCAACGGAGGCCGCAAGCCCTGGCTGCCGCACTTCTACCTGGGGCACAGCATCGGCACCAATGCCGCCGAAATGCCGATGATCGGAACCGATCTCGGCGAGGAGTTCGACGACAACTTCGTGTTCCCGGCCGGAATGGTGCTGGTGCTCGAGCCGGTGATCTGGCAGGACGGCACCGGCGGATACCGAAGCGAGGAGATCGTGGTCATCACCGAGGACGGCTTCACGCCGATCACCGATTACCCGTACGCGCCATACGGCGAGAAACTGATTGGGCTTTCCGATGAGCACTGAGATTTTGGCCGACGGACTGGAACTGCGGACGGGACGACGCGCGCGTGCACTGGCCCAGATGGAGGCCTTCGACCTCGATGTTCTGGTGCTGGGCCGACAGGCCAACGTTCGTTATGTCACTGGAGCGCCGCAGCTCTGGGTGGCCGGGACGCGCCCTTTCGCGCCGATCTGCGTGATGATGCGCGGGACCGGTGAAATCCACCTGAACAGCAGCTGGGACGAAGGCATGCCCGAGGAGATCGACCACGACCACCTCTACGGCCTGGCGTGGAATCCCATGACGCTCGTGGACGTACTGAAGAACATCGACGGGGCCGCCGGCGCGCGTCGGGTCGGAACCGACGCAATGTCACCGACTTTCGCACAACTCTTGCCGATCGCCTTCCCGAAGGCCGAACTCGTCGACGGCGAGTTGGCGATGCGCACCGCACGGCGGATCAAGACGCCCGAAGAGCTGGTCGCGCTTCGAGGGGCCATCCGGGTGGCCGAAGACGGCCTTGCCGCAGCACTTTCCGAGTTGGCACCCGGTATCACGGAGCAGTCGTTGACCGGCGCGATGCTGGAGGCGATGGCCGCCGGTGGCGTGAGCACGTCGGCCACCCAGGACGGGGCCTGGGTGACCTCGGGCGAGCATCCCTGGCGGCAGGGCCCACGGGACCGCCGGGTCGCAGATGGTGATCTGGTGGCCTTCGCCTCCGGCGCACTCGCCGACGGTTATGTCGGTGAAGTGGGCCGCACCGTGGCCGTCGGCGACGTCCGTGGCACGGACGAACTGTTCGGTCGTTCGACTGCGCTGTGGGACAAGCTGATTGCAGCCTGCCAGCCCGGTGCCTCGGCGAGCGACCTGCTCGCGGCATACGATGCCGCAGACGAGCCGCTACCCGCCACACCGGTGGCGCATGGTCTTGGCCTCGGGTTCGACACTCCGGTCGTGTCGCCCGAGCTGCCGCAGACGGCCGCCCAGGAACGGCTGGACCCCGGCACGGTGCTGGCCGTCACCGGATACGTGTGGGCTCAGGGCGTCGGCGCGGTCTATCAACGCGACGCGGTCTTGATCGCCGAGGGCGGGGCCGAGGTGCTCACCGGGAGCGACCGCCGGGCGACCGTCGGAATGGGCTGAGGGGATTGGCGATGTCGAACAAGAAGCGGCCGCAGGCCGAGGAGATCATCCGCTACGAGAAGGACCCCAAGACCAAGATCGCGACGATCACGTTCAACCGTCCCGAGTTCCTCAACGCCCCGACGTCGGATGCGCGTTTGCGCTACGCCGACGTGGTGCGGGCGGCGTCGGTGGACAACGACGTCAAGGTCGTCGTCATCCGCGGCGTCGGTGACAACCTCGGCAGTGGAGCGGACCTGCCCGAGTTCATGGAGGGCATCGACGAACCCGAGAAACGCCTGCGTGAGCTCAAGGTCGAAGGCTTGGACGTGAACTATCCCCCGAAGGGGACGTTCCGCAACGGCGCCACCATCAGTGGCTGGTACGCGAACGTGCAGGCAGGCAACCGTCCGCTGCAGGAACTAAAGAAGATCAGCATCGTCGAGGCCAAGGGGTACTGCTACGGCTGGCACTTCTACCAGTGTGCCGACGCCGATCTGGTGATCTCCTCCGATGACGCGCTGTTCGGTCACCCGTCGTTCCGGTACTACGGGTGGGGTCCGCGCATGTGGACCTGGGTGCAGATGATGGGGCTGCGCAAGTTTCAGGAGATGGTCTTCACGGGTCGACCGTTCACCGCCGCGGACATGGAGAAGTGCAACTTCCTCAACAAGGTGGTGGCGCGGGACGAACTCGAAGCCGAGACCGCCAAGTATGCGCTGGCCTGCGCGCGGAATCGCCCGGTCGACACCGTCTACATGCAGAAGGTGTTCTTCGAGATCTACAAGCAGCATCAGGGCGAGTACATGGGCAGCCTGCTGAGTGCGTTCTTCGAGTCGATGGGCAGCGGCGTCGCCGCTGACAGCTCCGACGATCTGGACATGAACGACTCCATCGAAAGTGGGCTGGCCGCCGCGGTCAACGCCAACGACGACAAGTTCCCGCCGGACTTCCGGCTCAGCAAGAAGAACCGCAAGAAGCCGAAGTAGGTCCGGCCGCAACATGTCATCGCCACTGACTGGATACACCGTCGTCGACCTGTCCAGCGGGATCGCGGGGGCGTACGCCAGCAAGATGCTCGCCGACGGCGGCGCCGACGTCGTTAAAGTCGAAGCGCCCGAGGGTGATCCGCTGCGTCGGTGGTCGGCGTCGGGCGCGACCATCGAGCCCGGCCAGGACGGAGCGCTGTTCAGTTTCCTGGCGTGCTCCAAGCGCAGTGTCGTCGCCGACACGGCCGTCACTGCCGACGTCGAAATGGTCGAACGGCTGCTGGCATCCGCGGACGCCGTGGTCTGGTCACGCGGATCGGCGGTCGCCGAGCTGAAATCGCTGTCCCCGCAGGAACTTCACCGCAGGTATCCGCATCTGATCGTCACCGCAATCACACCGTTCGGGCTCGATGGTCCGTGGCGAGACCGGGCCGCCACCGAGTTCACCCTGCAAGCCTGGTCTGGCGGGGCCATCGGTATCGGGCGCGGCACGCAGGACCGTGCGCCGGTACACGTCGGCGGCCAGGTGGGGGACTGGGTCTCCGGCGCCTACGCCGCAGCCATGACGCTGGCGTTCCGGACTCGTGCGCAGCGCGATGGGCACGGCGAACTCATCGATTTGTCGATGCTGGAAGCCCAGATCCTTTGTCTCACCTACTATCCCGTCACGTACTTCGAGATGCTCGGTAGGCCATGGCGAACCGAGCGCAGGCCCACGGTGCCAGGGGTGGCGCAGGCGGCCGACGGGTTGGTCGCGCTCGGTTGTGGCACCGCCCAGCAGTGGCACGATCTGTGTGCGATGTCGGGCCACGACGAATGGATCGATGAGGGCACCGAACTCACGATCACGGAGCAGGCGAACCTGCACGCCGACGAACTCTACGCGTGGCTGCGCGACCAGCGGGTCGACGACGTTCGCGACCTCGCGTCGGCGTTCCGGATCCCAAATTCACCTGTGGGCAACGGTGAGAACGTGACGGCGATGGACCATTTCGTCGAACGGGGAGCCTTCGTCCGCAATCCGCGCGATGGGTTCGTGCAGCCCAATCATCCGTACCGGGTTAGTGATGTCGAGTTGCGCGCCCCCGCGCCAGCACCCCGGCTAGGTGAGCACACGGACGCGCTGCGCGGTGCGGCCTCGACTCCGCGCTCGAGCCCTACCGGCCAGCCGGACCGTGATCGGTTGCCCTTCAGCGGCCTTCGCGTACTGGACATGACGACGTTCTGGGCGGGCCCTTCGTGCACCCACGCGCTCGCGCTGCTTGGCGCCGAACTGATCCACCTCGAATCGACGCCACGACCCGACGGAACCCGGCTGATCGCGGGCATCCCCGCCACCGTGGACCAGTGGTGGGAGCGTTCGCCAATCTTCTCGGCCCTCAATACCAACAAGAAGAGCGTGACGCTCGACTTCCAGACCGAACGGGGCCGGGAACTGCTCAGCAAGCTGATCCCGACGTGTGACGTCGTCGTCGAGAACTTCACGCCCCGCGTGATCGATCAGCTGGGCTTGGACTTCGACACCGTGCGGTCGTTGCGCGACGACATCGTCATGGTGCGCATGCCGGGGTTCGGACTCGACGGGCCGTGGAAGGAGCACCCGGCGTTCGCCTACATCATCGAGGATGCCACCGGATTGAGTTGGCTCACGGGCTATCCCGACCGCAACCCATTCGAGCCGTACTCCGTTGGCGACCCCAATGCGGGGGTGCACGCATTCAACGCCTTGATGCTGGCGTTGGAGCATCGGCGGCAGACGGGCCAGGGCGTGCTCGTCGAGGCCGCCATGGTGGACGCCGCGCTCAACATCGCCGCCGAACAGGTGATCGAGCACTCCGCCTACGGGGCGCTGTTGCAGCGCAACGGAAACCGCGGACCCACGGCTGCCCCGCAGAACATCTACCAGTGCGAGGGCATCGACGAGTTCGGCAGGACCGACTGTTGGGTGGCGATCGCCGTGACGGACGACCAGCAGTGGGCGGCGTTGGGCGAAGCGCTCGGGCGGCCGGCCTGGGCGCTGGACCCGCGACTGGCAGACGCCGAAGGGCGGAGGGCGCAACACGACCTCATCGATGAACGTCTGACGGAGTGGTGTGCGCCTCGGACCGGCGATGAGATCGTCGAATTGCTTTGGCCAGCGGGTATTCCCGTGGCCAAGGTGATGCAACCCCACCGCCAGACCGAGTTGGCCCAATTGCGCGAGCGCGGTTTCTTCGAATACGTGGGGCACCCCGTGAACATCGACGCCCCGCACAGCACGTTGCCCGCCCGGCTGGCCACCGGCCCGTCGACCTTCCACCGTGCGCCCGCCCCGCTGCTCGGGGAGCACAACCGCGAGGTGCTCGGCGCGCTGGGCCTGACCGACGACGAACTGGCGGCGCTCGAGGCCGACGGCGTCATCGGTACCGCTCCCGCGCTCGGTGGCCGCCGCAAGGCTGCCCGCTAGCGCGATCGTGCCGTTCGGCCTAAACCGCCTGGAGATTCCGGGCGGTGCGGACGTTTCGGGCGGTCTCGTCGAGGTGCGTCTCCCACGTCCCGCAGCAGCCACCCCAAATGTCGATGTGCGGGTACTTGCCGGCCAAGGTGCCCATGAGCGTGCCGAGTTCCGTCGGGTTGCCCGACTCGAGGTGCCCGAGCTTACAGAGCGAGATCTTGTCCATGAGCGCGGCATTCGGTCGCAGGCAACGCACGCGTTCGAACCACGGGCCCGGTTCGATCGCCGGCATGAACTCCAACGGATGCGAGCAGTTGATGCCGAAGAACGCCGGCCGGTCATCACCGGTCTGCGCGTCGGTCAGCTCGATGGCTTCCTTGAGCGAGGGCCCCGACACCAACCGTTGGGTGCTGTTGTCGAGTGTGAACGAGACGGAGAGTGGTACGCCCACATGTGCTGCGGCACGGGACAACCCGATGACCTCCGCGACGGAGTTGAACGTCATCGCTTCGATCAAGTCCACCCCGGCGTGCGCAAGGGTGGCGAGTTGCTCGCTGTGGTATTCCTCGGCCTCGTCGGTGGTGATCGTGTGGTTGATCTCGTATGCATCACCGCGTGGGCCGACGATGCCGGCGTACAAGAGGGCGGGCAGCTGGTCGGCGTACGGCCCGGCAATCTCGCGCAGAAAGTCAATCGACCGCAACTGCCTTTCGGCCAACGCCTCACGGGAGTAACCGAGCAGCGCGCCCCAGTCCGGGCTCGCCCGGTAATCAAGGCCGCCGATGACTACGCCGAACCCGTGGCGGACCGCGGTGTCGAGATAGCGGCCGTACATTCCCCGCAGTTCGGTGAGGGCTCGCGGGTTGTCGAGCAACGGGAACATGGAGAAATGCGGGAGGTCGAACCCGTACTTGTACATGATCTCGGTTTCCTGGCCACCCTCGGTCAGGTAATTCAGGCCGGGCTGTTGCGTGGGGAAGTGTGCGGCCATGATGCCCTCCTCTGAGGGAACGTTCGGCGTGCCACGGGTTGCTGTGCAGCTGCGGAACAAATTGTCCTCTGTTTGGTCCGTCAGGTATCCGTTCTGACAAACTCGCCCGCCAGGCGATTTGTGCGCGTTTTCGTTCGCGTGGCGACGGTCGCGCGCCGAAATCGCAGTGAGGAGACCCGCGACGTCGCTCGACTTCCAGAGGTCGGTGCTGAACACGATGCGTTCGGTGATCAGCACGTCCGTACCCGACCCGCGGTGGTAGTCGGCGAATATCGCATGCGGTACGACGATCGGGAATGCCGCCGTGCGGGACAGGGCGGCGAACTGGATCTCGTATTCCATCTGGGTGCGCCCGTGGTCGCGGCCCGGGTCGTCGAGGTCGCGGGAGAACTTGACGAACAGGTCGCGCTGCGGGCCGGGAGTCAAGTACTCGACGCTCAGCTTCAGCTTGCGTCCGGTGCTGCCCCCGACGACTCGACGCACTCGGTGAGCGCGGTGACGCGGTTATCGGCGGCGAGCACGCCGAACCGACGAAAGACGTCGGTCAGGTAGTCGGCGGCCCCCTAGCGCAGCGCGGCCGGATCGGCCGGGACGGGCAGTCCAGTTGCGTCGCGACCACCCACATCCTGGCCAGCCTACGCGCGTAAGTCCAGGCGGCACGGCGGAGCTGGCAGGCGCAACCATGTTTTGCAAACCGGTCGAGGAAGGCGGCCGCAGAGTGCTTACATGGGGCTTGGCTCGCGAGGTGGTGACGCGGGATCCCGACGGGAGGTGGCGTGAAGCGACTCAACGGGATGGATGCGTACCTGCTCTACAGCGAGACCCCGAACCTGCACTCCCACACGTTGAAAGTGGCCGTCATCGACGCGGCAGGCCTCGACGGCGCGTTCGACTTCGAGGCCTTCCGCGACCACCTCCGGCGGCGTCTGCACCTGCTTGAGCCGCTGCAGTACCGGCTCGTCGAGATTCCCTGGCGCATGCACCACCCAATGTGGGTCGAGGGCTGCGAGGTCGACCTCGACTACCATCTGCGCCGGGTGCAGGTCCCGGCTCCGGGCGGCCGCCGCGAACTCGACGACGTCATCTCGCGCGTGGCGTCCACGCCGCTTGACCGCACGAAGCCGTTGTGGGAGTTCCACTTCGCCGAGGGGCTGGCCGGAGCACGGTTTGCGCTGATCGGCAAGGTGCACCACGCGCTCGCCGACGGCGTGGCGTCGGTGAACCTGCTGGCGCGGGCGATGGACCTCGTCGGTGGGGACACCGACGAACGCGAGGTCGACGACGCAGGCGAAGTGCCCAGCGCGTCCGCGCTCCTTCTCGAAGCGGGGCGGGATCACGTCCGACAGCTCGCGGAACTGCCGGGCCTCGTGAAGCGCGCGGCTTCCGGCTTCGCGCGGGTGCGCAAGCGCGCGCGGGAGCGCGGAGACCACCCCGACCTGGCCGACAACTTCAGCGCGCCGCCGACGTTCCTCAACCATCAGGTATCGCCCGCGCGCCGATTCGGCAGTGCCACTATGTCGTTGGCCGACGTGAAGCAGACGGCGAAGCGGCTGGAGGTCAGCCTCAACGACGTTGTCCTCGCGACCGCCGCGGGCGCGCTGCGTGCGCTGTTGCTGCGCTATGACCACCAGGCTGACGAGCCGATCATCGCGTCGGTGCCGACGGCCACCAACACATCGCCCGACCGGATCACGGGCAACGAGATAAGCGGGCTGTCGATATCGCTGCCCGTACACATCGCGGATCCGCTGGAACGGGTGCAACTGGTCGCGCTGGCCGCCGGCATCGCCAAGGAAGGTCACGAGCTGATCGGACCCGAATTGTATTCCCGCATGATGACGTATCTGCCGACGGCGTTCGCGCCCGCGGCGTTTCGCTGGCTGTCGAAGCGCGACGACCGGAACAAGATGATGAACGTCGCCGTCTCCAACGTGCCCGGTCCACGGGAGCGGGGACACTTCGGGGGAGCGCCCGTCAGCGAGCTCTATTCCACGGGAGTGCTGTCGCTCGGTGCTCCCGTCAACATCACCGTGTGGAGCTATGTCGATCAGCTTGGCATCGCCGTGCTGACCGACGACCAGACCTTCGGCGACGTGCACGAGGCGACGGATGCGTTCGTCCGGGCATTCTCCGAGATTCGCCGTGCCGCAGGACTTTCCGAAGACCTAACGGTGGTCGATACCGCGTTGCCCGCGGTCAGCGTGGACGGCTGAGTCAGCCCTCGGCCTGCGTCCGCGATTCGGCCCGCAGGATCTTGCCGGTGGCGTTGCGAGGGAGTTCGGAGAGTACGCGAAGCTCGCGTGGCACTTTGTAGTTCGCGAGATTGTCTCGGACGAACGCGCGCAGGTCATCGGAATCCGTCGTCGCGCCTGGCCGCATTACGAAGGCGACGAGCCGCTGATCGTACTGGTCGTAGGGCACACCCCACGACGCTGGCCTCGGCAACGTCGGGATGTGCGGTCAGCGTCTTCTCGACCTCGATGGGGTAGACGTCGGGGGATGTCACCGGCAGGTCGGCCAACCCGGCCGCCAGCGCATCGGCTCGCTCGTCGAGCTACCGCCATCCGGAGGTACTTGTCGGGCGTAGCGGGGCCAGCACGCCCGCACGCGCCATCGTGCTCAACGTCGCGGAGAGTGCTCCGAATCCGGTTGCCAGCGCGTGATTCCATGGCTCAGCCCAGAATGGGGAACCGGCGCTTGCGCGCCAACTCGCTGAGCGCAGACTGCATGACGGAGCGGACGTACACGTCGACCTCCGCAACGTCGGGATCTGGCCCGAAGCGCGCCGTGATGTCGATGGGCTCCAGCACCTGCGTGACGATCTTGGTTGGCAGCGGCAGGTTGGGCGGCATGATCACGCTGAACCCGAACGGAAAGCCGAACGTCACCGGCAGGATCTCCACGCGCGCCTTGGTGAGCCCCAACAGCTTGGCCAGAGTGTTTCCGCGGGTGAGGAACAACTGACTCTCCTGGCCGCCGATCGTCACCGACGGCACGATCGGGACACCAGCGGCGATGGCGGTCCTGACGTAGCCCGTCCTTCCGGCGAAGTCGATGACGCCGTCTTCGGACGTCGGCCGGTAGGAGTCGTAGTCCCCACCGGGAAAAACCAGCACGATGCCACCGAAAGCCAGTGCGGCCGCTGCATTTTCGCGGCTCGCCTCGATGACCCCGACCTTCGGCATGAGGTCGCCGAGCGGCCCCATCACCACCCCGTAATGCGCCAACGTGATGAGCGGGCGGTCGTAGCCGAAGCGCCGGTAGAACGCCGATCCGAACAGCATCACGTCGGGGGTCAACATTCCGCCGGAGTGGTTGGACACCACCAGCGCGCCGCCCTCGGTGGGAAAGGCGTCGAGTCCGTGCAGTTCCGCGCGGAACCAGCGGCGCAGGATCGGCGCCACCCGCTCGACCACCGTCTTGGTGACGGAGGCGCTGAACTGGTCGAGACCGCCTGTGGAGGCCGCTGCGACCTCGTCGTCGCTCATCGGTTCAGTGTGTCAGCCCGCGCGGCGGGCCGGGCCTACTTGAGGCAGCTGCCACCGTCGATGGGCAGCGTGACGCCGGTGACGTAGCGGGCTTCGTCGGACGCCAGGAACAGAACCGCGTTGGCGATGTCCTCGGGTTCGACCCAGCCGATCGGCAGCGTGTGCATCATCTGACCGACGACCTTCATGTCATCTGGGCCCGGGTTCTCCAAGTCGGGGCGGAACAGCCTCATGGTGCCCTCGTTCATGAAGAGCGGGGTGTTGACGTTCGTCGGATGCACCGAGTTCACTCGGATGTTCTGCGCGCCGAGCTCGACGGCGAATGTGCGCATGAGCCCTACGACGCCGTGCTTGGCGGCGACGTAGTGGCCGGTGTGAGGATAGGCCTTGAGCCCGCCAACCGAGCTGGTCAGAATGATCGAGCCGCCGCGCCCGCCCGCCAGGATGTGGGGCACACCGGCCTTCACGCTCTTCCACACTCCGGTGAGGTTGATGTCGATCATTGCGGTCCAGTCGGTTTCGCTGGTCTTGTCCAGCGTCTGCCCACCATTACCGATGCCCGCGTTCGCCACGACGATGTCCAGCCGGCCCAGCTGCTCGACACCGCTGTCGACTGCCGACTTCAGCGCGTCGTAGTCACGTACGTCGACTTCGGCCGTCACGATTCTGCGGTTGTGGCCCTTGACCAGATCGGCCGTCTCGGCCAGATCCTCCGGGGTGGATGCGGCGATGAGTTCCACCGTGTCGATCTTCTTGCAGATGTCGACTGCGATGATGTCGGCGCCCTCTTGGGCCAGCCGCACCGCGTGGGCGCGGCCCTGACCGCGGGCCGCTCCGGTAACGAATGCGACCTTGCCTTCTACCCGCCCTGCCATGTGACCCTCGACTCCTCGTTGGTACTCTTGCTGTGCACTTGCTCAGCACTCTTACATTCTGGCCCCATTGTGTCAACGGCGCAGGCCCGTGCGGGCCGTTTGTACCGACCGCTTAGAAGCGGTCGGTCAGTCGAGCGCCGGCACGAACGGCGGCAGGTCGACCGTCGTCGCGATGCCGGGTGAGGCCGCGCACACGTAGGGCACCGCATTGACGGCGCGATTGGCGGTGTAGGCGGGGGAGATCTCGGCCATCCGCTCGAGTGGAATCGGCATGCGCAGGTCGACCTCCAGAGGGGCGTCGCCTTCCACCGAAACGTGCCAACCGGTGTCGAGCAGATCCCACGCGGGCTCGAGCTCGGCAGTGCAGTACCAGGTGGCCCGAAAGCGGATCAACGTCCGGCCTTCGCGGACCCCCGCGATCGTGATCCGTTGGGCGGCAACGGTACCCGCGGGAAGCTGGCCCGCGGCGATAGTGGTGTCCTTGGCCGCGGCGGCCAGCTCGCCGCTGGACTCGACCGCATCGAGTGGGAGTCCGACCGCGTCGGCCACTAGTCGTAGCGACGGTCCGAAACTCGCCCCGAGGTAGTGCGCCCGGAAGTCCTGGAATGGACCCATCGGTTGGCCGAAGCCCATCAGGTCGAACAGCAACTCGGGCGAGGGCCGACGGGACAGATCGGCGTACTCGTCGATGGCGAGCAGGTCCAGCCTGCGCTGAATCGACGTCAGCACCATGGGAACCGCTTCGGTGATGAACCCCGGACTGCTCCCGGTGCTGTGGATGGACGTGCCTCCGACCTCGCAGGCGGCCTGGATCCGTTGCCGGACAGCCGGTTCCATCGACTTCGGGTGATGGAATAGGCCGCAGGTCGTGACGACGTTGATCCCGGCCGTCAGCAACGTGACGAGCGTGTCCACATCGGGTGCGTTCGGCATGTACAGCACGCAGTCGGGGGCGGAGGCCACTACGTGCTCGATGTGGTTGGTAGCCGCGACTCCGACGGGCGGCAGGTCGCACAGCGCGCCGGCGTCGCGACCCACCTTGTCGTCACCGTGGACGTAAACGCCCGCCAGCGTCATCGAGGGGTGTTCGATGACGGCTCGCAGTGCGCGCACGCCGATGGTGCCAGTGGACCACTGGACGACGCGATATGACGGATTGGGGAGTGCCACAGGTTAGTTCGCAATCCTGAGTAAGGCCTCTTGCGCGTACGACGCGACCAAGGTGCCGTCGGCAGTGAGCAGATCGCCACGGCCGAAACACCGGCCGTGCGCGAGTATCGGGCTGTGCTGGCGGAGCAGCAGCCACTGGTCTGTGGTGAACGGCCGATGGAACCACATGGTGTGACTGGTCACCGCCGAGGTGAACTGCGTGCCGTTGCCCCGCTGACTCAGGCCTTCCATGGGCCGCACCGCGGTGCCGATCAGCGTGAGATCGGTGGCATAAGCGGCCAACGCAGGCGCCAGCCCAAGTTCGACCACCGGGGTGCGCATCCATACTTCGCACTCCGGGGGGCCGACGGTGGGCTCGTTGAGCTCGACGAGCGACCGGGTCTCCCAGGGGATGAGGTCGAGTCCGACGGCGTATTCGGGACCGAGCGGCGCGCCGACTGGCGCGGTGGTCTGTAGCTCTGGCCCGTCCTCCGCAACGTGCATGGACACCGACGCGGTGCCGTGTTGATTACGGGCGGTGAAGTGGTTTCCAGACCGGGTGGTGCCGATGTTCAGGCACGCGAGCAAGTCGGACCAAAGCTCGGACACCCGCTCAGTGTAAGCGAAATTCTACCGCCCTGAGAATGTAATTCTCACCTAGTCGGCGGCGAATCCGTTGGCGCAGAAGTCCCATACTTCGTCGGCCGAAATCGGCTTGATGGCGATGTCGTCCGAGCCGCTGGACTGTGCGACGAACATCACCGTTTGCATGGTCATCGCGGCGATGCGCCGCGGGTTGAGGCCGGCGCGCAGAACGCCCGCCGCGGACGCCTCCTCCATGAGCTCGGTCAGCAGTGCCACCAGGGGAGCATGCGCGATCTTCACCTCGGACGGGTGCGAGACCAGCAGGCGGGGTGCGAAATCCGTGAAGAGCGGTCGCCTCGCGGTGGGATCGGGGCGCGACGACTCGAAGAGCAACTGAATGGCGACCTTCAGCGCTTCCAGCGGATCGGACTGGTTGGCCGTCGCCGCGCGAATCTGGTCGGCGGACCGGCTGAGCGCATCTTCGAAGAGCGCGAGCAAAAGCTCGTGCTTGCCGTCGAATTGCAGGTAGAAGCTGCGCAGCGACTGGCGGGAACGGTCGACGACTTCTTGCACGGTGAAGTCCGTGCTGCCCTTTTCGATGATGATCGCCTGGGCGGCGTCGAGGAACCGCTGGACGCGCTGGGCGGCCCGCAGTTTGGCCGTCTTGATGGAGCGTTCAACCGCGCGCTGCTTCCACGCCGGTTCTTCGCTGGGACTGGTCACCGGCACCTCTGAGACGGCCCGATCAGGGAGAACATGGATGAACTGTACCGGAGTTCGCTTGGGCATTGTGGTCCTAGACCCCCTCGCGGCCAACGTGTCTGAGATTGTAACTTTCTCATGGCGAGAATAGTATTCTCATTCCTGGCTTTACAACAGCCTTCCACGGAAAGTCTGCGTTCCCGCCGCGGACGCGAGCAGCAAAGCGGGTTCCGCGGACGCAATGAGCTTCGGACGGGAGTTCCATGCAGCTGACCTTCGCCGCCGACGTCGAGGCCTTCCGCGCCGAGTTCGTGCTATTCCTCGATCGACACCTGCCGACTGCATCCGAGGCGATGCAGCGCTCCCGTTCGTCGTCGGACCTGCCGGAATGGGCCCGCCGCTTGCAACGGTTGCTGTTCGACAACGGTTGGCTGGTACCCGGCAACAGCCCGGAGTTCGGGGGCCGCAACGCTTCGATACTCGAGCAGTACGTCTATTTCGACGAGCTTTCGCGGCGGCGAATGGTGCACAGCTTCAACATCCAGGGCGTGGGCATCATCGCCGCATCGCTGCTCACCTTCGGTACCCCGGAGCAGCAGGCCAAGTGGGCGGTGCCCATCCTGCGCGCGGACATCACGGCCGCGCTGGGCATGAGCGAGCCTGGGGCAGGATCCGACTTGGCGTCGCTGAGCACGAGGGCCGTGCGGGACGGGGACCACTTCGTCGTGAACGGTCAGAAGGTCTGGACGTCCGGTGCCCACCACGCCGACGTCCTACTCACCTTCGCGTACCGACCCGGATGCCCCCAAGCACAAGGGGATCAGCGTGCTGGTGATCCCGACTGATTCGCCTGGCCTGGTGCGCAGACCGTTCGCCTCGGCGTGGGATCGCGACGACATGGACTTCAACGAGGTCTTCTTCTCCGACGTACGCGTTCCCGCCGAGAACCTCGTCGGATCGCTCAACGACGGCTGGCGGGTCGCCAACGGGTCACTCGGCCACGAACGCACGATGCTCTGGATGAGTTACGCCGACCGGCTGCGGGACATGCTCGAGGACTTCAGCCCGACCACGGCGCTGGACCGCGATCGCTACGCCACCATTGCGATGGACAACCAGGCGCTTCGACTGCTCGGTTCGGCAGCGCTGGCCCGCGCAGCGCGGGGGGAGGAAGACGTGCCGGGAATGGCCGTGCTCAAGCTGCTCGGTGCAGAAGCCGGACAGACGGCGTCGGAGCACACGCTGGCTGCGGCAGGCACCGATGGCCTGCTGCATCCCGGCGCGACGACGCCGTACGTGCACATGAACCACGACGGGTACGCGGGCAGCTGGTTCGACCGCTACGGGCGCTCCTTTGCGGGCACCATCGCAGGCGGGACGTCGGAGATCCAGCGCAACATCATCGCCCAGCGCGTGCTCGGCCTGAGGCGGCGATGAGCGCTTGCGCGAAGAGCAGAAGGCGGCGATGAGCGCTTGCGCGAAGAGCAGAAGGCGGCGCTGATCGTCGCGCGAGCGTGCGCAGAGTGCTGTTCTGACACGGCGTGTGGCCCGCAGACACTCGCTCGGGTCAGAGGTGCGCGAGGCGCGGCGCCGAGCCACGGGCCCGCAGCCCCGCTCCGGCCTTCTTCGTGAGTTCGCGTGCGCTGCCAAGCAATCCGTCGAGCACCAGCACCCGCTCGATGTGGTGGTGCAGGTCGTGCTCGGCGGTGAAGCCGATGCCTGCGAGCACCTGTTGGGAGTGTTTGGCCGTGGTCAGCGCGGCCTTGCCTGCGGCGGCCTTGGCCAGCAGTGCGGTCAGATCGGCATTGTCCGCGCCGGGTAGGTTCAGCGTCGCTTCGGCGCCTTCGATGGCCACCAGCGTCTCGGCCAACCGGTGCCGGACCGCCTGGAACCCGGCGATTGGCCGACCGAACTGCACCCGGTCCAGCGCATGCTGGCAGGCCAACGCAAGCATTGCGCGCGAGCTACCGACAAGCCACCAGCCAAGAGCTCGGCGAGCCTCGGCCAATCGGAGCAGTTCGCCCTCCTCGACCCGGCGCAGCGGCAACCCGCCTAGTACCGAATTCGTGACGTCGTGCCGTTCCCAGACGACTTGACCGCCGCCCGCGTAGGGCAGCGCCGGGGTGCCGCCGGGCTCGCGGCGGCTGGACTGCAGCACCACGTCATTGAGAATCGATGCGTGCGAACCTGTTTCGCCCAGCAGCCGGAACACCAGCGGTATTGCCGCCTCGGCCATGTCGGAAAGCATGTCGGCCCAGCCCATGTCGTCCAGGGCCGCGTCCAGTTCGACGCCGGAGGCCGACAGCATGGTCTTGCGCAGTCCGTCTTCGAGTAAACCGAGTGACGCTGCGTCTAGTTCGGCATCCACGATCACTCCTTCCCGAGGTCCAGCAGGCGACGAGCAATGATGTTGCGCTGGACTTCCGCAGTTCCGCCATAGATGGTGGCCGCCCGCGAATACAGGTACTCGGTGCGCCAGGTGGTGTCGTCGAGTTCGATGGCGCCAGGCAGCAGATCGCGTGCGGCGTCATAGAGTTGCTGTTCCGCGCTGGCCAGCAATACCTTGTCGATCGAGGTGTCCGCACCCAACTTCTGACCATCGGCCAACCGGAGTTGGGTGGCCCGGGACCGGCAGCGCAACGTGTGCAGCGCCAGATACGCCGCGCCCAGGTCCGCGTCGGCGGCCGGGCCGAGTTCGCCCTTGACTCCGTCGATCAGAGCGTCGAGCCGCGAGTACAGATAGGCGATGCGCTGCCAGAAGCAGGTCGAGCGTTCGAAGGGCAGCAGATCCATCGCGAGTTGCCAACCGTCGCCGGGCTTTCCGAGCATGCGATCGGCAGGCACTACGACGTCATCGAAGTACACCTCACAAAACTCGTCGACGCCGTGCATGGTGCGCAGCGGGCGCACGTCGATCCCCGGGCTGTCCATGTCGACGAAGAACGCCGTGATGCCTGCGTGGCCTGGCCCGGTACGGGTCAGCAATACGCACCGCGTCGCGTACTGCGCGAAGCTGGTCCACACCTTCTGGCCGTTGATGATCCAGTCGTCACCCCGTTGTTCGGCCCGCGTGGTCAAGGACGCCAGGTCACTGCCGGAGCCGGGTTCGGAGAAGCCCTGGCACCAGGTTTCGCGACCGGACAACAGCAGCGGCACCAGCTCCTCGGCCAGTCCCGGGCGCGCGTAATCGATCATCGTCGGGGTCAGCACTTCGAGCATCGAATAGGGGCCGGGGTCGTCCAGCCCGCGGCCCACCACCTCCTCGCCGACGATGGCGCGCAGGATCATGGGCCCACCCAGTCCGCCGGCCGATTCGGGCCAGCCCCAACGCATCCAGCCCGCGTCATAGAGCGCACTCAGTACGCGGGAGTGTTGCGCGTGGCGCGCATCCAACGAGTGATCGCCGGGCGGGGGAGTCAGGTCGTGCTCGTCGAGCCAGACCACCAACTGCGACCGGAACTCGGCGGTGGTCGGGACGGCAGTGGCCTCGCTCATCCCGCCTCCGGTCGGCCGATCGCGTGCGGACGGCCGGAGTCGTGGTCACCGTTGCGCCGGATGAACGTCATGGCGCGCGTCTTCAGCCGCCACCCGTCGCCGGTGCGGACGTAGGTGTCCTTGTAGTACCCGATGCGCATGTCGTGCTTGGAGTGCTCGATGAAGCACAGCGGCTGTGTGCCGGTGGCCTTGTCGGGATCGCCGCCGTCGAGGTCCACCAGTGACGTGCCGGTCATGAACAATCCGCTGGGCGCCGCCGCTACGAGTTCGGGGAAGCGCGCCAACGTATAGGTGGAGCCGAATGCACTGTAGGTGCCGTCGGGGGTGAAGACGGTCACCAGACCTTCGACGTCGCCCTGGGTGATGGTCACCGCGTACTTCGCGAGCAGCTGCTGGATCTCGACGAGGTCATCAGTTCTTGTTGACATAGACCTTGCCCCCTTTCATTACAAAACTTACTTGCTTTGTAACGCGAATGTCCAACAGTGGATCGCCGGGCACGGCGATGACGTCCGCGAGCTGGCCCTCGGCCAGTCGGCCGCGGTCCGTTACGTTGATCAGGTCGGCGCCGACGACGGTGGCCGCTCGCAGTACCGCGGCAGGTGACATGCCCCAGTCGACCAGCGTGACGAGTTCGTCGGCGTTCTTGCCGTGTGGGATCGCAGGCGCGTCGCTGCCGACGGCGATCTTCACTCCGGCCTCGTAGGCGGCCTTGATCGACGTCTTCGCCTTGGGAAACATCTCGGCGGCCTTGTCCTGCAACTCCTTCGGGGCTCGGGACACGTCCATCGCCTCGGCCAATCGCCGGGTGGTGACCAGGAATCGGTCGTTGTCGACCAGCATCTGGATGGCCTCGTCGTCCATCAGGAAGCCGTGCTCGATGCAGTCGATACCGCATGCCACCGCATGCTTGACCGCCTCGGCCCCATGAGTGTGCGCGGCGACCCGGAGTCCTCGGCGGTGGGCCTCGTCGACGATGGCAAGCAGTTCCTCATCCGAATAGTGTTGCGCGCCAGCCTCTCCGGTCATCGACATGACACCACCGGAAACGCACACCTTGATCAGCTGGGCACCGTGCTTGATCTGGTAGCGCACCGCCTTGCGGACCTCGTCGACCCCATTGGCGATGCCCTCTTCGACCGTCAACTCCAGTGCGCCGGGCATGAATGCCGCGAACATCGTCGGATCGAGGTGCCCACCGGTCGGCGTGATCGCATGGCCCGCAGGGACGATTCGCGGCCCCTCGATCCAGTCTGCATCGATGGCCTTGCCGAGCGCCACGTCCAACAGGTAGCCGCCGGTCTTGACGAACAGGCCGAGGTTGCGCACCGTCGTGAAGCCGGCGTGCAGGGTGCGTCGGGCATTGCCCACCGCCCGCAGCACTCGGGTCGGCGGGTCGTCCTGAACCTGTGACAGTCCGGGATTCTCACCCCGCCCTCCCATGAGCAGGTTCACTTCCATGTCCATCAGGCCAGGCAGCAGGATGGAATCCCCGAGGTCGATGACGGTGTCATCTGGGCCATCGGGGACAGAGCCTCCGACACCCACGATTCGGTCGCCCTCGATCTTGAGGATTCCCGGCCGAACGATTTCGCCTGCGTCGACGTCGACTAGACCCGCCGCTTTGAGGGTTATTACCACCCTTAGACCACCGGCTCCTTGATGAGTTGGATGTAGGCCGCGCCACTGTCGAGCACGCGCGGTTGCTTCCATACCTCGATGGGGAAGCTCACCATGACGACCGACTGTCCCAGATGCACCAGCGCCTTGGCGTCATCGGGCATCCCTTTGAGCGGGAAACGGGCGTCGACATAGACCATGATGTCCTCGAGTCGCGCCATGCCCGCGTCGTACAGCTCCTGCATCTCGTTCATCGTTGAGGCCAGGCGCTTGGCGTAGCGCTCCTCCTCGGTGGGCAGGCACCAGTCGGTGAACCGCTCCAGGTCGGAGAACTCTTCTGGGAGCTTAGACATGTGCGGCATCCTTCTCGCTGGTGGTCGTCGCGGGATTGCCGTTGGCAGGCGTTTCCCCCGTCGCTTCGCTCGCCCCGGACCCAATGCCGTTGCCCGTGTACGCGTTCACGTAGTTCCACGCCGTCATGTGCAGGTGGCGGAGCAGGATCTCCTGATCGCACAGCGGGAAGTCGGTGACGACCCTGGTGTTGATCATGCTCTGGGTGGCCTCGAGAGTGTTGGCGTCCTGGAACGCGTACTCCTTGAACGTCACCGCGGCGAGTTCCTGGGAGAGCCGCTCACGAAGGTTCTTCGGCGGCACGAAGTAGAGGTCGGCCTCGAAGATGTGCTTGTCCACCGCAGTGGGCCAGTAGTTATAGGTCAGATACCAACCCGGCGCCCAGAACAGCAGCGTGAAGTTCGGGAAGAACTCGAATGAGTCAGTGCCCCAGGTCTTGTGGCGGCCCGGGTTGATGGCCGGTGGTAGTTCGTCAGGCAGGATGCCCTTGATGTCCGGGCGGTCCCACGGTCCGAACAGGCCGCTGTGCAGGATCTGTTCGATGGGCTTGACCATGTTGATGTCCTTCGGGGGCGACATCCCGCCCCACGACGACACCATCGAGTGGTCACCCTTGATGTCGTAGGCCAGTGCCTCGAAGCCGAACTTGGCCAGCTTCTCGGCTTCCTCCTTCTCGGCCTGCTTCATGTGCAGGATCGGCGCGTGATAGAACTCGGTGAACGCGTCGACGAACAGCTTCCAGTTGGCGTTGATCTCCGAGCGATAGCCGTAGTGCTCGGTCATCTCGTGGAACGGGTACCCCTCGAGGCCCTTCGCGAAGTCGCCGAGGTACTCGGTCAGCGGGGCGGCGGCGTCGTCGAAGTTGATGAAGATGAAGCCTTCCCAGAGCTCGCAGCGCACGGACTTCAAGCCGTAGTCCGACTTGTCGAGGTCGAAGAACTCACCCTCCTGCTGGACGAAGGTCAAGTCGCCGTTGAGCGCATAGCGCCAGGCGTGGTACTTGCAGGTGAACTGACGGCAGGTGCCCGACACCTCTTCCCCGGGGTAGTCGGCCCACACCAGCTTGTTTCCGCGGTGCCTGCACATGTTGTGAAATGCGCGGACTACGCCTTCCTTGTCCTTGACGATGATGACCGACGTGCCCGGTCCTACGGACGGCATTTCCCTGGTGAAGTAGCTGCCGGTCTTGGGGAGCTGCTCCACGCGGCCGACCTTGAGCCAGGTCTTCTTGAAGATCGCCTGCTGCTCGAGCAGGTAGTGCTCGGGATCGATGGAGTCGTTGTAATTGACTGGTGCGGTACCCAGTTCGGGCCAATTCTCAGTCCAGCTACCCGCGTCGGGCTTGGGGAAGTGGGGCATGATCAGTTCTCCTTCTTGGGTTCCACGCCGAACGTGTTCAGGGCCATCGCCAGCATGTGATAGCCGCCGACGGTGAAGACGAAGTCCATGAGTTGCTTCTCGTCCATGCGCTCGCCGAGGGCGGCCCAGGTCTCGTCGGTGATGCGGGTCTTCTCGACGAGCTCGTCGACGGCGGTGAGCACCGTCTGATCGAACTCGTCGGCGGCCTCGCCACGTTGGAGCGCGGCGATGTCGTCGAGCGACAGCCCTTCCCGCTGACCGATGGCGACGTGTTCGTCCCACTCGTATGCGCAGGAGGCGAGGTGGGCGATCCGCAGGACGGCCAGCTCACGCAGGCGTGGGGCCAACGTTGAGCGCGTCAGCAGGTAGAAGCTGAAGGTGAGGTAGGAGCGAGTCAAGTCGGGGTGGTTGACGAACGTCGCGATGGCGTTGCCCGCGGCCGCCGGATTCCGCCGCTCCTCGGGCATCATCCGGAGCGCAGCATGAACCGCGTCATCCCACTCGGCTGCCGGCAGTGGGGCGACTCGCACGGGCGTCCTCCACTCTGCGTCGATGGGTGCCTCTCGGCGATGAGAATCATATTCTCATATTCGACCAATAGATTTCCACTTCTTGCGCGAATCGTCAATGGAACAGGCCTAATGAAGGCTGTGTCGGCGGTCCGGAAACCGTGACGAGACGGCTAAAGCCGCAGGCTCGAAGGCCTATACCAGGCTATCGGACGTTGATTCTCGTACGGTGAGAGGCTAGTTTCCCTATGTAGAGAACAAGGTCGGAACTACGCTGGTTCCCAAGGGTGTCACTCAGTCCTACGAAAGGAACGCCTGTGCACAAGGACGACATGATCCTGATCAGCGTCGATGACCACATCGTCGAGCCTCCTGACATGTTCAAGAATCATTTGCCGAAGAAGTACATCGATGATGCGCCGCAGTTGGTGCACAATCCGGATGGTTCGGATACCTGGCAGTTTCGCGACATCGTGATCCCCAACGTCGCGCTCAATGCGGTCGCGGGTCGGCCCAAGGAGGAGTACGGGCTGGAACCGCAGGGGCTCGATGAGATCCGCAAGGGGTGTTTCGACGTCGACGAACGCGTGAAGGACATGAACGCGGGCGGGATCTTGGGGTCGATGTGCTTCCCGTCGTTTCCGGGGTTCGCGGGCCGGTTGTTCGCCACCGAGGATCCGGAGTTCTCGCTGGCGTTGGTGCAGGCCTACAACGATTGGCATGTCGAGGAGTGGTGCGGGGCCTATCCGGCGCGATTCATTCCGATGACGTTGCCGGTGATCTGGGACGCCGAGGCGTGTGCCAAGGAGGTGCGCCGCAACGCCAAGCGTGGGGTGCATTCGTTGACGTTCTCGGAGAACCCGTCGGCGATGGGGTATCCGAGTTTCCATGCCGAGTACTGGACGCCGCTGTGGGAGGCGTTGGTGGACACCGACACGGTGCTCAACGTGCACATCGGCTCGTCGGGCCGGTTGGCGATCACCGCTCCGGATGCGCCGATGGATGTGATGATCACGTTGCAGCCGATGAACATCGTCCAAGCCGCGGCAGATCTGTTGTGGTCGGCGCCGATCAAGAAGTACAAGGATCTCAAGGTCGCGTTGTCCGAGGGTGGCACCGGGTGGATCCCGTACTTCCTGGATCGGGCGGACCGGACCTATGAGATGCACTCCACCTGGACCGGGCAGGACTTCGGCACCCAGAAGCCCTCTGAGGTGTTCCGGGACCACTTCCTGACCTGTTTCATCTCCGATCCGGTCGGGGTGCAGTTGCGCAACCAGATCGGTGTCGACAACATCTGTTGGGAAGCCGACTACCCGCACAGCGATTCGATGTGGCCCAATGCCCCCGAGCAGCTCGACGAGGTGCTCAAGGCCAACGACGTGCCCGACGACGAGATCAACAAGATGACCTACGAGAACGCGATGAATTGGTACCACTTCGACCCGTTCACCCACATCACCCGCGAACAGGCCACCATCGGCGCGCTCCGCAAGGCCGCCGAAGGCCACGACGTCTCCACCCAAGCGCTGAGCAAACACGACCACAGCGCTGCCAGTTTCGCGGACTTCGCCGCGAGGGCCAAGGAATTGACCGGCAACAAAGATTGATCGGATAGGCGGAGTGGAGGCCGCCGGTGCGACCGAAGGCGATTGCACCGGCGAATTCGGCTGTCCGCAAGTGACTTCGAGGTGTAGGGGAGTGCAGTGACCGGCGGGATGAACTTCGAGCTGACGGAGGATCAGGAACTGATCCGCAAATCCGTCGCCGAACTGGCGTCGAAGTTCGACGACCAGTACTGGATGGAGAAGGACCAGGCGCACGAGTTCCCGCGGGAGTTCTACGATGCCATCGCGTCCGGCGGCTGGCTCGGAATGACCATCCCCGAGCAGTACGGCGGTCACGGACTCGGTATCACCGAGGCGACCATTCTGGCCGAGGAGGTCGCGCGCTCGGGCGGGGCCATGAACGCCGCCAGCGCAATTCACCTGTCCATCTTCGGCATGCAGCCGGTGGTGGTGTTCGGGTCAGACGAGATGAAGGCGGCCACGCTGCCCAGAATCGTCAACGGCGACCTGCACGTCTGCTTCGGTGTGACCGAACCCGGTGCAGGGCTTGATACTTCGCGGATCACCACCTTCGCCAAGCGCGGTCATGATCGGGCTGGCGACCACTACGTCGTCAATGGTCGCAAGGTATGGATCTCCAAGGCGCTGGAGTCCGAGAAGGTTCTGCTGCTGACCCGGACGACGCCGTATGACGAGGTCACCAAGAAGACCGACGGCCTTTCGCTGTTCCTCACCGACCTCGATCGCGATCACGTCGACATCCGTCCGATCAAGAAGATGGGCCGCAACGCCGTCAGCTCGAACGAGCTGTTCATCGATGACCTCCGCATCCCCGTCGAAGACCGAATCGGCGAGGAGGGCAAGGGTTTCAGCTACATCCTGCACGGCCTGAACCCGGAGCGGATGCTCATCGCCGCCGAGGCGCTGGGCATCGGCCGGGTGGCGTTGGACCGGGCCGTGAAGTACGCCAACGAACGCGTCGTGTTCGACCGGCCAATCGGCATGAACCAGGGCATCCAGTTCCCGTTGGCCGATTCCTTGGCCCGCCTGGATGCCGCGGAGTTGATCCTGCGCAAGTCGACCTGGCTGTACGACAATGGCAAGCCGTGCGGACGCGAGGCCAACATGGCCAAGTATTTGTGTGCGGATGCTGGATTTGATGCAGCGGACCGCGCGTTGCAGACGCACGGCGGCATGGGCTATTCCGAGGAGTACAACATCTCCCGGTTCTTCCGCGAGTCACGGCTGATGAAGATCGCCCCCGTCAGCCAGGAGATGATTCTCAACTTCCTCGGCAGCCACGTGCTCGGCCTGCCGAGGAGCTACTGATGGCTGGTCCGGCACCACTTGCCGGAATCACGATCGTCGCAATGGAGCAGGCGGTGGCCGCTCCGATGTGCACGCGGGTACTGGCCGACTTCGGTGCTCGGGTGATCAAGGTGGAGAACCCCAAGGGGGGTGACTTCGCTCGCGACTACGACGGCGTCGTCAATGGTCCTGGGGGGCTCGCCGCCCACTTCGTGTGGTGCAACCGCGGCAAGGAATCCGTCACGCTCAACACCAAGGCTCCGGCCGGCCTCGAACTGTTGCACCGACTGTTGGACGGGGCCGACGCGTTCGTCTCCAACCTCGCGCCAGGAGCGACCGCTCGCATGGGCCTCGCCCCGGCCGACCTCGCGGTGCGTCACCCCAACGTCATCCCCGTCGAGATCGATGGATACGGGCCCGGGGGGCCGATCTCGCACAAGCGCGCGTATGACCTTCTGGTGCAAGCGGAGTCGGGCTCCTGCGCGATCACCGGCTACCCCGGCATGCCCGCGAAGCCCGGGCCTGCGATGGCCGACTTCACGACGGGACTCTATGCGGCGATCTCGATCCTCGCCTTGCTCGTTGCGCGAGGTGGTCGATCCGACTTCGCGTCCCCCGCCGTCGAGCTCAGCTTGTTCGACGTCATGACCGACGTCATGGGATATGCGCTCACATATACCCAGCACTCGGGCATCGATCAAGAGCCGCTCGGAGTGGGTTCACCCGCCGTTGCGCCATACGGGGCGTTTCCCACCCGCGACGGTCAGACAGTGGTGCTTGGCACCACGAACGATCGCGAATGGCAGCGGGTGGCCAGGGAGGTCATCGAGCGGCCCGACCTGGCCGACGACCCACGGTTCAGCACCAACCCCGACCGCTGCGCGCACCGGGACGTGCTCAACGACGCCATCGGATCCTGGTGTGCCCAGCACGATCTCGCGCACATCCAAAAGACGGCCGACGATGCCGGAATCGGCAATTCCCGTTACAACTTGCCGAGCGAGGTCGTGGTGCACCCTCAGCTCACCGCCAGGGACCGCTGGCGGACGGTGGACTCGCCGAAGGGGGAGCTCCCCGCCCTGTTGCCGCCTCCGGTGATCGCCGGATACGAGGCGCCCATGGGTGCCGTGCCCGGACTCGGTGAGCACACCGACGACGTGCTCGGCGAATTGGGGCTCAGCGCAACCGAAATCGCCACGCTGCGGGCCGACGGAGTAATCGGGCCGGCCTACCCGTGACCCTGGATCAGGTGCTGCTGTGCTCCGATCGGGACGGCGTGCGCACGTTGACCTTGAACCGGCCGCACCGCAAGAACGCGATCGACGCGCAGCTGTGGGTGGAACTGGCCGACGCGCTGCGTGCCACCGCCCGCGACGACGGTGTGCGCGCCCTGGTGATCACCGGCGCCGGCGGTGCGTTCTGTTCGGGCGCCGACATCGGCACCGGCGAGGACATCCACCCCCGGCACAAGTTGCGTCGGTTGACCGACGTGGCGATGGCACTGCACGAGCTCGCCGTTCCGACCGTGGCCAAGGTCACCGGCGTCGCGGTCGGTGCCGGTTGGAACCTGGCCCTTGGCTGCGATCTGGTGGTGGCGACCCCAGAATCCAAGTTCTGCCAGGTCTTCAGCAAGCGCGGGCTGTCGATCGATCTCGGCGGATCGTGGCTGCTGCCCAAGCTGGTCGGGCTGCAACAGGCCAAGCGACTGGTGCTGCTCGCGGACATGATCGACGCCGAGGAAGCGCACCAGTTGGGGCTGGTCACCTGGGTCACGCCGGTCGGCGAGATCGACGCATTCGTCGACGACCTGACGGTGCGGCTGGCCGCGGGACCGCCCTTCGCACTGGCCCAGAGCAAGGCGCTGCTCAACGACGGTGCCAACGCTACGTTGCGCGAAGCGCTGGTCAACGAGGCCCGGGCACAACCGGGCAATTTCGCAACGGCAGACTCGGGGGAGGCCTACGCCGCGTTCGCGGCGAAACGCGAACCGGAGTTCACGGGGGCATGGGCGGTAACACCGCCCGGAACGGAGCAGAAGTAATGCGGGAGACCGTCATCGTCGGCGCCGTGCGCACGCCTGTCGGCAAGCGCAACGGTGGACTGTCCGACCAGCACGCGGCCGACCTGTCCGCGCTGGTACTCAACGAGTTGGTCGAACGGACCGGGGTGGATCCCGAGGTCATCGACGACGTCGTGTGGGGCTGCGTCTCTCAGGTCGGTGATCAGTCAAGCAACATCGGCCGCTACTCGGTGCTGGCCGCAGGCTGGCCCGAGCACATCCCGGGCACCACGGTGAACCGGGCGTGCGGGTCCAGTCAGCAGGCGCTCGACTTCGCCGTCCAGGCCGTGATGTCGGGTCAGCAGGACATCGTGGTGGCCGGTGGCGTCGAGGTGATGAGCCGAGTACCGCTGGGCTCGGCGCGGGCGACGGGTACGCCATACGGGCCGAAAGCGCTTGCCCGCTATGAAGGCTTCTCGTTCAACCAGGGCATCTCGGCGGAGCTGATCTCGCAGAAGTGGAACTTGTCCCGGACCCGGCTCGACGAGTACTCCACGCGCTCCCACGAGCGGGCCGCCGCTGCTCAGGATGCGGGCGCGTTCACCGACCAGATCATGCCGGTGTTCACCGATGGCGACGTGGTGACCGACGACGAGGGCATCCGTCGGGGCACCACCGTCGAGAAGCTGGCCGGCTTGAAGCCGGCGTTCACCGAGGACGGCGTCATTCACGCGGGCAACTCGTCGCAGATCTCCGACGGAGCGGCTGCCCTGATGGTGATGACCGCGGAGAACGCGGTTCAGCTGGGCCTGACCCCGTTGGTGCGGTATCGCGCCGGGGCGGTCACCGGTGCCGACCCGGTGCTCATGTTGACGGGGCCGATCCCCGCGACGGAGAAGGTGTTGCACAAGGCCGGCGTTCACCTCGACGAGGTGGGCGTCTTCGAGGTCAACGAGGCGTTCGCACCGGTGCCGCTGGCATGGCTGGCGGAGACGGGCGCCGATGAAGCGAAGCTCAACCCGCTCGGCGGCGCGATTGCGTTGGGCCATCCGCTGGGCGCTTCGGGTGCGGTGCTGATGACCCGGATGATCCATCACATGCGGGACAACGGAATTCGATACGGCCTGCAGACGATGTGTGAGGGCGGGGGTACCGCCAACGCCACGATGGTCGAGCTCTTGAAATAGCCGACCCTAGCTGGCTTTCAGACAAGGAGGGCGCTGTGCGCCGCGATCTATTCACCGAAGACCACGAGGCGTTCCGCGAGTTGGCGCGGGAGTTCGTCGAAAAGGAAGTGGTGCCGCACTATCCCGCGTGGGAGAAGGGCGGCCGCATGCCTCGCGCGGTGTTCGAGCAGATGGGCTCGCTGGGCATGCTCGGGATGGCCATCCCGGAGGAGTACGGCGGTGGAGGGGAACCGGACTACCGCTACAACGTCGTCATGCAGGAGGAGGCGGCGCGCGCGCTGGTCACCCTGTCGACGCTACGTACGCAACTCGAAGTGATTCTGCCGTACTTCCTGCACTATGCGAACGCCGAACAGCGCGAGCGGTGGTTCCCGCGGATCGCCGCGGGCACGCTGCTGACCGCCGTGGCGATGACCGAGCCCGGAACGGGTTCGGACCTGGCGGGCATGCGCACCACCGCAATTCGTGACGGTGACGACTACATCGTCAACGGCGCCAAGACGTTCATCACCGGCGGCATGCAGGCCGATTTGGTGGTCACCGTCGCCCGCACCTCGACCGACCCCGACAACCGACGCCGGGGGCTGACACTGCTGGTCGTCGAGGACGGCATGCCCGGTTTCACCCGGGGCCGCGAACTGGACAAGATGGGCTGCAAGGTCCAGGACACCGCCGAGTTGTCGTTCGTCGACGTGCGCGTCCCAGCGGCCAACGTGCTGGGGGAGGTGGACGAAGCGTTTGGCTACCTCGGCCACAACCTCCCGCAGGAGCGCCTGACGGTGGCCGTCGGGTCGGTGGCGCAGGCGCGGTCGGCGATCGCCGTGGCCATCGACTATACCAAGGACCGCAAGGCGTTTGGGCAAACCGTCGCATCGTTCCAGAACACCAAGTTCGAACTGGCTGCCTGCTCGACGGAGGTCGAAGCAGCGCAGGCGATGCTGGACCGTGCCGTCACGCTGCACGTCGACGGCGAGCTGTCCGGGGCCGACGCCGCCCGGGTGAAGCTGTTCTGCACCGAGATGCAGCAGCGGGTGATCGACCGCTGTCTGCAGCTCTTCGGCGGCTACGGCTACATGATGGAGTACCCGATCGCCCGGCTGTACACCGATGCCAGGGTGGCTCGCATCTACGCGGGCACGTCCGAGGTGATGAAGGTGATCATCGCAAAGTCGCTAGGCCTCTAGAGGCGAGTTGAGCGTGTTGACCCGGGCGTCGGGAATCAACTTCACTGAGACCCTTGTCACACGGGCCAAACCTACCTACTGTGTGTTCACTAGGTTGGTTGGAACGAAGGGGTTCAGTGACGAGTTCGGTGTCGAGGCCGGCTTCTGCGCCGCGGCCGTATGCCTCGCTCCTTGCCAAGGGGGAGGACCGTAAGCAGCGGATCCTCGAGGTCGCAGAGCGTCTGCTCGCGCGTTACGGGTGGCGCAACACCTCGCTGGCGCAGATCGCGAGGGAAGCCGGGGTCAGCGCGGCCGGGTTGCTTCACCACTACGAATCCAAGGAGCAACTGCTCAACGCGGTGCTCGATGCCCGCGACGCAGACGACGACACCCACGCCGACCGCCGTGGCGATCTGGTCACCGAGATCTGTCGCGTCGCCGAGCGCTTCGACCGTCAACCCGAGCTCGTCGGCACCTTCACCATGCTGCTGATCGAGAACATCGCACCCGACGCCCCCCTGCACGACCGCTTGCTCCACAGGCAGCGCGAGGGCGCGTGCATCGTCGCCGGCCTGATTGACAGCGGTCAGCGCGCCGGTCGGTACCGCCAAGACATCGACCCGGCCATCAAGGCCGTCGAGATTCTCGCCTTCGTCAATGGAATGGAGACCGCATGGTTGCTCGATCCTTCAATTCCCCTCGCCGAGGTGTTCAAGGGGTACGCCGAAGCACTCGCCCGCGACTTCACGCCACCGGCGACGAAGACACCGCCCTCGGAAGGCATCCCGACATGAGGTACCGACTCGACGTCGTCGCCCGCAACGTCCCCGAGGTCGTCAAGTTCGCCGGAGGGTGGCTCGTCGACCGGGTGATGGCCGGCTGGGACGTCACGGTGCTGATCTCCGCTGACGAGGACCTACGGCCACTCGAGATCCTCGGCGTCGAAATCCATGACCTCGAAGCCGCGCTGGAGGAATGGGCCGACCGCCCGCACCCGCAGACGGTCGCCGTCGCCGCGGATCTCTTCGCCAGCGACGAACGGGTGCGCCGAGGCGTGCTCACCGCACTCGACCACGGCATGACCGAAGTGACGTTGTGGGGCGAACATTGGCCGACGGAGCTCGACAGCACGATCGGTTCGGTTCACCACCAGCTGAGCGGGGCCGCCCGTGCGTTCAAGGCGCAGGCGCTCGCTGCCGCTGCGGACCCGGACGCCGGCGACGTCGGCGACACCGAGACGTTCCGCTGCGGGCTGGCCGCGCTGCCTTCGGTTGCCGCGGACCTCACGCCCGCAAGCTGAGGTCGATCAGCACCTTGCCGATCGCCCGCCCGTCGGCGACGTGACGCAACGCGCTGGCCGTTTCCGCCAGCGGGTACACCGCGCCCACGTGAGGTGACACGCGCCCGGCGACCAGCAACTCGCGAAGCTCCGTCTCGTTGCGTTCGAAGTCCTCGGGCGGTACGTCCTGGAACTGGAAGCCCATGACGTGGATTCCCTTGACGAGCACCAGATTCAAGGGGATCCGAGGGATGACGCCCGAGGCGTAGCCCACCGTGACGAACCGGCCGCCACGGCGCAGCGACCGCAGCGCGGGCTCGGCGAGGTCGCCACCCACCGTGTCCACCACCACGTCGGCACCGTCTGGCAGCGCGTCACGCAACGCGGGGCGCAACTCGGCTCTTCGGGATTGGTCCCCGAGTCGCTCCGCTCCTGCCCGCCGATGCTTGATCAGGTTGGTCGCGCCGTAATTCGCGGCCGCGTCCAGCTTCTCGGGTGACGACGCGACCGCGGTGACATTCGCACCCAGAGCGACGCCGAGTTGAACCGCCGCCAAGCCGACGCCGCCACCCGCACCGAGCACGACGAGTTCGTCGCCGGACTTCAGGCGCGCGGTGGAGCGCAGCGTGTAATACGCCGTGCGGTACGCGACGCCGAACGCCACCGCCGTCGGCTCGTCGATGCCGTCGGGAATGCGGGCCAAGGTCGCCGCGTCGACGACGACCCGCTCGGCGAAGGCGCCGAACATTCCGGTGCCCGTCACACGGTCCCCCGTCGCGAAACCCGTGGTATCCGAACCGACTTCGTCGATAGTGCCTGCGAACTCGCTGCCTGGAATGAAAGGCGGCGGGATGCTGACCTGGTAGGAGTTGGCGATCAGCAGGACGTCGGGGAAGTTCACTGCCGCCGCATGCACCCGCACGCCAATCTGGCCCGGCTGCGCCGTGGGCACCGGATGCTCCTCGACGCGAACGACTTCCGGCGGACCGTAGGCCGGGCAGACCGCAGCGCGCATCGCTCGACTAGCCCCGATAGTCCGTGGACTCGGCGAGTTCGGCGGCCGAGGCCATCAGCTCGGTGACGACCGGCCCGAAAGCCAGCAGCTTTTCGTCGTCGCCTGCGCGCTGGAAACCCTGCTCCAGCACGATCGCCAGCTTCCACTTGGCCAGCACCAGGTAGTAGTCCAGGTCATCGACCTGACGGCCGGACACCTCGGCGTAGTGCGCGACGACCTTCTCGCGCGGTGGCATGCCGCGCATGTCGACGTAACTGAGCTCCGACTCTTCCAAATTCGCAGTGTCGGACGGCCAGCTCTGCACCATCCACGCCAGGTCCAGCTTCGGGTCGCCGACGGTACCCATCTCCCAGTCGACGAGGGCCGCCAATCGTGCTGGGGCGCCGTGCCGGTACATCACGTTGGCGAACTGGTAGTCCCCGTGCATCAGCCCGGGGATGAAGTCCAGCGGTCTACGGTCGCGCAGCCACGCCGTGGCCACCTCGAGGCCATCGAATTGACGGCCTTTGATGCGCTCGAAGAAGCCGGTACATCGGTCGACCTGGCGCTCGTGGAAGCCGTCCG
>JAOPVI010000200.1 GCA_025966225.1 Mycobacterium sp.
CAAGCTGAACCGCGAACTGTGGATAGCGTGCGTGATCGCGTCGCTGGTGGTGGGCGTCATCGTCTGGGCCCTGATCTTCTGGACCAGCGCGTTCCACCGCAAGAAGAAGACCGATACCGACTTGCCGCGCCAGTTCGGCTACAACATGCCGCTGGAACTGGTGCTGACCGTGGTGCCGTTCCTGATCATCTCGGTGCTCTTCTACTTCACCGTCGTGGTGCAGGAGAGGGTGCTCCACAAGGACCCCAATCCCGAGGTCGTCGTCGACGTCACGGCGTTCCAGTGGAACTGGAAGTTCGGCTATCAGAAGGTCGACTTCAAGGACGGCACGATCAAGTACGACGGCGTCGACACCTCCCGCAAGGCCGCGATGGAGTCCAAGCCGGAAGGCAAGGACGCTCACGGTGAGGAGCTCGTCGGCCCGATCCACGGACTGAACCCCGAAGATCGCACCTACCTGAACTTCGACAAGGTCGAGACCATCGGAACCAGCACCGAGATCCCAATCCTGGTGCTGCCCACGGGCAAGCGCATCGAGTTCCAGATCGCGTCGGCCGACGTGATCCACGGGTTCTGGGTGCCGGAGTTCCTGTTCAAGCGCGACGTGATGCCGGACCCCAAGGCCAACAACTCCGACAACATCTTCCAGATCAGCGAGATCCAGGAGACGGGCGCCTTCGTCGGGCGATGCACCGAGATGTGCGGCACGTACCACTCGATGATGAACTTCGAGGTTCGCGTCGTGGAACCCAACGACTTCAAGGCATACCTCCAGTACCGCACCGACCACCCGGACGGGACCAACGCCGACGCTCTGAAGGCCATCGGCCTTCCCGCCCAGGCGGTTACGACCCACCCGTTCGACACCCGGCGCGGTGAGCAGGCCGGTGCGGCCACCCAGGCGAGCAAGTAGGGACGACGCATGCACATCGAAGCGAGGCTGTTCGAGTTCCTCACCGCGTTCTTCGCGCTAACCGCAGTCGGCTACGGCGTGCTGACGGCGCTCTACGCGACCGGCGGCATCGAATGGGCGGGCACCACGGCGCTGGTGCTCACCACGGGCCTAACCCTCCTCACCGGCACGTTCTTCCGCTTCGTGGCCCGTCGGTTGGACACGCGGCCCGAGGACTACGAGGACGCCGAGATCGCCGACGGCGCCGGAGAACTGGGCTTCTTCAGCCCAGGCAGCTGGTGGCCACTGCTCGTCGCCCTGTCGGCGTCGGTCACCGCCGTCGCCACCGCCTTGTGGCTCCCATGGTTGCTCGCCGCGGGTGTCGCGTTCCTGCTGGCGTCGGTAGCCGGTCTGGTGTTCGAGTACTACATCGGTCCCGAGAAGCACTGACACGCATCGCGCGAGTTCACGCTGGGCCCAAAGATCACAAATCAAGCGTCAGTTTGGTTGACCTGGCTCGCGGCGCGGACCGAGTGATCGACGCGTTCGGTAGGGTTGCCAGAGCACGGTCGGTCACTACTACCCAGGTGGCGTCGCGCCGAATGAGTAGTCGAGAAGGATAGGCGTAGATGAGCGGGCCGAATCCCCCAGAATCGGATTCTCCGACACCGGACGAGCCGACTCGCGAGGCACCACCCCCCACGGGTGAGACGGAGATCTACTCGCAGGCGTACTCCGCACCCGAATCCGAGCAGTTCACCGCAGGGCCCTACGTCCCGTCCGAGGTCGCGCTGTACGAGTACGACGGCTACGACCAGTCCACCGAGCTCGGCGACCAGCGGCCGCCTCGTTGGCCGTGGGTGGTCGGAGTCGTCGCGATCGTCGCCGCCATCGCCCTCGTCGCATCCGTCGCGGTGCTCGTCACCCGCACCGACAGCACCAACCTCGCGACTCCGGCCACCAGCACCACCACGCCCGGTGCACCGGTCCAGGACGAGATCACCACCACGACGACACCACCCGAGCCGCCACCGCCACCGCCGCCGCCACCGCCGACCAGCGAAGAGCCCCCGCCGCCACCGCCGGAAACGGTCACCGTGACGGAGGACACCCCGCCACCGCCTTCCGAGGCGCCCCCACCGGCGCCGCCCCCGACCAGCGCACCGCCGGCTGGACCTCGTTTCATCACCTACACCGTGACTGGGACGAAGGCGCCGCTGGACAGGATCTCGGTCACCTACACCGACGCATCGGGCCGACAACGCACCCAGCAGAACGTGTACATCCCGTGGTCGCTGACGGTTACCCCCATCTCGATGTCGGAGTTTGGCTCCGTCCAGGCCTCGAGCCTGCTGCGGCTGAGCAAGCTGAACTGCTCAATCACGACCAGCGATGGTCAGACGATCGCCTCGCAACAGAACAATGACTGGCAGACTGCCTGCTGATGACATATGACGACGCCGCGGGACGCTCGCGGTCAAGCCTTGACACACCGGACCAGACCGACCGGATCCTGCTCGCCGTGTGCGTCGGGCTCTGGCTGGCCGCACTGGCGGCCGCGGTGGCCGCCATCGTGGCCCTTGTCGACCTCGGGCGCCCCCATTCGGCCGCGGCGGGAGGCAGCTCAACGCCATGGTTGCTCTACACCGTCATCGGGATTTCGGCGGTTGTCATCGTCGGTGCCATCCCGCTCCTGATTCGGGCCCGCCAATCGGCGCTTGACGGGGGTCAGCGCCCCGCGAACGGGCATCCAGCGTCGACGCAGAACGTGTTTGGTCCGCCGTTGGGCACCGAAGATAGGCAGCGCGGGTTCGGCGCGCCTGCCATCCGTCGCCAAGCGACGCCGCCCGCCACGAGTCGCGTCGGTTTCCCGACCGCTGCGGTGGAACGGGTTTTGATGCGATGCACGTTGGTGATGGCGAGTGCAGTCGGCGCTGCCACCGCCGCCATCGGTGTCGGCACCTACCTGTTGGCATCCGAACACGACGGGCTGGCCTGGGCTGCCTACGGTGTTGCCGGACTGGTGACGGTGGCCTTGCCTGCCGTCCCGTGGTACTTCCTGCGCCAGCTGCGCGACGTACTCGGCTGATCCACGCCGGAGACCTGCTCACACGGCCTCGCGAGACCGGCGAGAATCTAGACCTCACCGCAGTTTCGAAAGTGGTGCGAACCCGCTTAGCCGGTCAGTGATGACCGTTCGACGAGCCGTTCAGGTCGTCCTGGTACTCCTTCACGGCGGTGAGCGCCCGGTGTTCGGCGGCGTGTGCGGCCTCGGCCAGCGCCTCGCTCTCTGACGTGGGGTCGGCACTGAGGAAGCTGCCTGCGCCCGTCGCACCTCCCGAGCCCAGCTTGTTCATCCGCTTGGGCAGGGCAGTGCCCTGGTATTCCAGCGGAATCGGGTGACCGTGGTCGTCGACGGGGCCGAGCGGCTGATGCAACTCGATGTAGGCACCGTGCGGCAGTCGCTTGAGGATGCCGGTCTCGATGCCATGCTCGAGCACGGCACGGTCGCTGCGCTGCAGACCCACACACCACCGGTAGGTGATGTAGTAGACGATCGCGGGCAGCACGACCATGCCGATGCGGCCGATCCAGGTCGTCGCGTTGAGCGAGATGTGGAACTTGAGCGCGATGATGTCGTTCATGCACGCAAGGGTCAGCACCATGTAGAACGCGATGGCCATGGCACCGATCGACGTCCGGACGGGCACGTCACGGGGCCGCTGCAACAGGTTGTGGTGAACGTCGTCGCCAGAGAACTTCTTCTCCAGGAAGGGGTAGATGATCAACAGGATGAAGACCAGTCCCATGATCAACGCGACCGCCACGGCCGCGGGGATCGTGTGGCCGAAGGGATAGAACTCCCAGGCCGGCCACATACGGGCCAATCCGTCTGTCCACATCATGTAGAAGTCGGGCTGACTGCCCGCGGAGATCTGCGACGGCTTGTATGGGCCCAGCTGCCAGATCGGGTTGATCTGCAGCAGCCCGCCCATCACGCCGAGGATGCCGACGGTCATGGCGAAGAATGCACCGGACTTGACCGCGAAGACCGGCATGACGCGCACGCCGACCACGTTCTTCTCGGTGCGTCCCGGCCCGGGGAACTGAGTGTGCTTCTGGAACCACACCATCGCCAGGTGAACGCCGATGAGCGCCAACATGATTCCGGGCAGCAACAGGATGTGAAGGGCGTACAGCCGGGGGATGATGATCTCGCCTGGGAAGTCGCCGCAGAACAGCAGCCAGAGCAGCCAGGTGCCGATCAGGGGCATCCCCAAGGTGATCGACGAGAACGCCGCGCGCAGCCCGGTTCCGGAGAGCAAGTCGTCGGGTAGCGAGTAGCCGAAGTAGCCCTCGAACATCGCCAGGATCAGGAGCAGCGAGCCGATGACCCAGTTCGCCTCGCGGGGTCGGCGGAATGCGCCGGTGAAGAAGATGCGGGCGAGGTGGACCATGATGGACGCCGCGAACAGCAGGGCGGCCCAGTGGTGGATCTGGCGGACGAACAACCCGCCGCGTACCTCGAAGGTGATGTCGAGTGTGGTTTCGTAGGCGCGCGACATCTGCACGCCGTTCAAGGGCTGGTACACGCCGTGGTAGGTGACCTCGGCCATGGACGGATCGAAGAACAGCGTGAGGTACGTGCCGGTCAGAAGGAGCACGATGAAGCTGTAGAGCGCGATCTCCCCGAGCAGGAACGACCAGTGGGTGGGGAAGACCTTGTTCAGCTGGCGACGAACCGCTGCGGACGGGTGGTAGCGCGAATCGATGGCTTCGCCTTGCGAGGCTGCGATATCAGCCAGCTTTGTTGAACGACTCTGTGGACTCATGATTTCCGCTCCCAGAATGCCGGTCCGACGGGCTCGATGAAGTTGCCGTTGGCTACCAGGTACCCGTCCTTGTCAATTGTCACCGGAAGTTGGGCGAGCGCGCGTGCGGCGGGGCCGAAGATGGGCCTCGCGAAGTGCAACGCGTCGAATTGCGACTGGTGGCATGGGCACAGGATGCGATAGGTCTGCTGTTCGTAAAGCGAAGAGGGACACCCCAGATGCGAACACACCTTGGTGAACGCGAACAATTCGCCGAAGTTGAAGCTCTCCTGGCCTTGCCGCTTGACCACCTTGCTCATGTCCGCGGGCCGGATGCGGATGAGCATCACCGGGTTGCGCACGCCCATGGCGATTTCGGTGAGCTTGTGGGAGGACTCGACGCTGGTGCCGTCGCCGTCACTCTCGCGCCACGGGAACACCGTCTCCATGCCGCCTGCGTCGATGTCCTCGGGACGCATTTTGACGAATGGCGATTCGCCGGGCAGCCCGGTCGCGCGCGCCATGTAGATGGTCTCGCCGTGGAACCGTGGGGTCCAGCCCGACGTCCACAGCACCGCATTCATACCGTCCGCAGTCGGCACGACCTTGGCCCACGGGTTCTTGATGAGCCCGCCGATGAATGCGACGGCCGTACCGAGTCCGAATGCGCCGAGACCGATGCCCAGTGACAAGCCGATGAGCTTGCGCCGCTTGATGGTTGAACCTTCGAGGGCGTCCGTCAGGTTGGCCGTGATGGTCTTGCGGGCGAGCTCGGGTGAGGCGCCGTCGTGGCGCTCCTGGATCGAGATCTCTTCGGGGATGAACTTCTTCTGGAACAGCACGGCGCCGATGCCGATCGACAGGATCGAAAGTCCGAACGTCAACCCGTACAGCGGAGTGGTCAGTGAGTAGAGGAACTCGCCGTCAGACCCGAAGGGCTTGTACTCCCACGGCCAGAACAAGAAGATGACCAACAGCGCCAGGCCCGAAAGACCGCCAAACAGAAGCCAATACGCGACGCTGCGCTCAGCGCGCTTCTCGGCCTTGGTGCCCTCGACGGGCCACCGCGCCTCCTTGAAGACGGTCTCGACGCCGTCGATCCGGCCGCCGAGTTCGACCAATTCCTCGCGTGACAGCTCCGACAGTTCTGCGTCGGTGGGAATTTCTGGGCCCTTGGTGTCGCTCATGCGCGTGATCCGATCCACATCGAAACGCCGATCACCGCGACCATCCCGATGATCCAGGCTGCCATGCCCTCCGGGGCGGGGCCGAAGCCGCCGAGGCCGTAGCCGCCCGGGTCGGGTGTCTCGGACGCCTCACGCACGTAGGCGACGATGTCGCGCTTCTGCTCCGGGCTCAGCTGGCGGTCGGAGAACTTCGGCATGTTCTGCGGTCCGGTCAGCATGGCGGTGAAGATCTGCGCGGGCTTGGCGTCGGCCAGGTCGGGGGCGTACTTGCCGGACGACAGCGCGCCGCCCTTACCGGTGAAGTTGTGGCACGACGCGCAATTCAGCCGGAACAGGTCGCCACCGCGGGCGACGTCGCTGCCGAGCAGCGAGTCCTGCGCCACCGCACCGTTGGCGTCGCGCGGGACGGTCGGACCGCCGCCGTTGGCCTGGACGAAAGCGCCGAGCGCGTCGATCTGGTGTTCGTCGAAGATGGGGGCCTTTTGCGGAGCCTGCGCCTCGCCGCGCATCGCGGGCATCCGGCCGGTGGAGACCTGGAAGTACACCGCCGCATCGCCGACTCCGATGAGGCTCGGTCCGCGGTCTGGCACGCCCTGCAGGTTCGCGCCGTGGCACGTCACACAGGACGTCTGGAAGAGCTGCCCCCCCGTGCGCAGAAGCGCCAGCTGGGACTCGTCGGCTTGTGCGACTTGCGGTTTCGGCGTCAGCGTGGCCGCGAGGCCACCTGCAAACAGAAGTCCGATCAGCAACAGCGTTGATGCCGACAGGCGACGGCGCAGCCGACGGCGGGACTTGCTGGTCATCGAAACCCTTCTCATCGGCTGCTTCTCGCTCGAGCTCATCTGACGCATCGGCCAGCGGATCATCGGACGAAGTAGATGACGGCGAACAGTGCGATCCACACGATGTCGACGAAGTGCCAGTAGTACGACACGACGATCGCCGCGGTGGCCTGCGCGGGAGTGAACTTACTCATGCGCGTGCGCGCCAGAAGGAAGATGAATGCAACGAGACCGCCGATGACGTGCAGTCCGTGGAAACCGGTGGCGAGGTAGAACACCGAGCCGTAGGCGCTGCTGGGGATGGTGGTGCCCTCGCCGACCAACGCGTGGTACTCGT
>JAOPVI010000221.1 GCA_025966225.1 Mycobacterium sp.
CCGACCAGGCCGGCGCCGGGATCCATCGGCTGATCCATGGGCTTCGGAGCGGCGGTGCTGGCCGCCATGGTCGAACTAGTAGCCGGCGCCGGGGCCGAGGTCGTGGTGCCGCCGGAACACGCGGACACGGCCACCATGGTGGCCGCGGCCAAGCCCGCCGCGGTAACTGCCTTGCTGTAAACGATTTTCATGACGCTATTGCTCCTTTGTCGTTTGCTCTGACACAGGGGATTCGGCGTGAGGCCCGTCATGGATGGAGTGGGACGTGCGGCGTCATACTTGCGTCACTTTTCATCGCGAGCAGACGCAAAATCGCCCAATTCGAGTGGAATTTGTGCAAGTTTGCGTCTGCTCGCCGTGAGGAATCGCGGCGCGGCACAATAGGACGGTGAGAAGAACCCGAGTGCTGATACTCGGCAGCACCGGCTCGATCGGCACCCAGGCCCTGGACGTCATCGCCGCCAATCCGGACCGCTTCGAGGTCGTCGGGCTGGCGGCCGGCGGCGGCAAACCCGGCTTGCTGGCTCAACAGCGCGCCGATTCAGGCGTCACGAACATCGCCGTAGCCGACGACGCCGCGGCGGCGCAGGTAGGCGACGTCACCTACGCCGGGCCGGACGCCGTCACCCGGCTCATCGAGAACACCGAGGCCGACGTCGTACTCAACGCGCTGGTGGGCGCGCTTGGCCTCAAGCCCACGCTCGCGGCGCTCGCCACCGGCGCACGGCTGGCGCTGGCCAACAAGGAATCGCTGGTCGCCGGGGGCCCGCTGGTGCTCAAGGCGGCCAGACCGGGACAGATCGTGCCCGTCGACTCCGAGCATTCCGCGATGGCGCAATGTTTGAGGGGCGGGACCCCCGACGAGGTGGCGACGATCGTGCTGACCGCGTCGGGCGGGCCGTTCCGCGGCTGGCCTGCCGAGCAGCTCGAGGACGTCACCCCCGAGCAGGCCGGCGCTCATCCCACGTGGTCGATGGGCCCGATGAACACCCTGAACTCCGCATCTCTGGTCAACAAAGGTCTGGAGCTGATCGAAACCCATCTGCTGTTCGGCATCCCGTACGACCGCATCGAGGTCGTCGTGCACCCGCAGTCGATCGTGCACTCGATGGTGACCTTCACCGACGGCTCGACCTTGGCCCAGGCCAGCCCGCCGGACATGAAGCTGCCCATTGCGCTCGCGCTGGGCTGGCCGGCCCGGGTCCCGCGAGCAGCCCTGGGTTGTGACTTCTCCACCGCCTCGACGTGGGATTTCGAACCGCTCGACGCGGACGTGTTCCCGGCGGTGGAGCTGGCCCGCGAGGCGGGCAGCAAGGGCGGTTGTCTGACCGCGGTCTACAACGCTGCCAACGAAGAGGCAGCGGCCGCCTTCCTCGCCGGCCGCATCCGGTTCCCAGCCATCGTACGAACGATTGCCGAGGTCCTGCGCGCTGCCGACCAGTGGGCGGCCGCACCCGCTACCGTGGAAGACGTACTCGATGCGCAACGCTGGGCCCGCGACCGGGCAAAGGGCGCAGTATCCCGGGAGGTCGTCACCACTAAATGATGATGTGGATCATCGGCGTCGCGTTCTTCGCGCTCTGCATCTTGGTATCGGTGGCGCTGCACGAATGCGGGCACATGTGGGCGGCCCGGGCCACCGGAATGAAGGTCCGCCGCTACTTCGTCGGCTTCGGTCCCACCCTGTGGTCGACCAAACGACCCAACAAGTTGGGCTATACCGAGTACGGGGTCAAGGCCGTCCCGCTCGGTGGGTTCTGCGACATCGCAGGGATGACGGGGAACGAGGAGCTCGCGCCCGAGGACCAGCGGTACGCGATGTTCCGCCAGAAGGTGTGGAAGCGCGTCGTGGTGCTCTTCGCCGGGCCCGGCATGAACTTCGTCGCAGGGTTGGTCATCCTCTACGGCATCGCGATCGTGTGGGGACTGCCGAACCTGCACCCGCCCACCGCCGCCATCGTCGGCAAGACCGCGTGTGTGGCACCCGAGGTCACCAGGGGCGACGCAGGCAACTGTGAGGGTCACGGACCTGCGGCGCTCGCAGGCATCCTGCCCGGTGACACCGTCGTCAAGGTCGGCGACACCGGCATCAAGACGTTCGACGAGATGGTGGCCGCCGTGCGCAAGGCAACGGGCCCAACACCTTTCGTCGTGGAACGCACCGTCAACGGTCAGCGGACCGAGTTCACCACCACCGTCGACGTCACGCAGACTCAGCGCTGGGTCAAGGATGACGACAAGTCGGCGACCAAGGTCGGGGCGGTCGGAGTCGCAGAACCCAGATACGGCCCCATCCAATACAACCCGCTGTCGGCGGTACCCGCGACGTTCGCGTTCGCAGGCGACACCGCCGTGCAACTGGGCAAGGCCCTGGTCATGATCCCCACCAAGCTCGGCGCGTTGGTGCACTCGATCAGCGGCGGTGAGCGTGACCCGAACACTCCGATCAGCGTGGTGGGAGCCAGCCGAATCGGCGGCGAGACCGTCGAGCACGGGCTGTGGGTGTTGTTCTGGCTGGTGCTGGTTCAGGTGAACTTCGCGCTCGGTGCGGTGAACCTGCTGCCGCTGCTGCCCTTCGACGGCGGGCACATCGCCGTCGCGACGTACGAGAAATTGCGCAACATGTTCCGAAGAGCACGAGGGCTGGTCACCGCTGGGCCGGTGGACTACATGAAGTTGATGCCAGCCACCTACGTCGTGATAGCGCTGCTTGGCGCGTACATGCTGTTGACCGTCACCGCGGACTTGGTCAACCCCATCAAGCTTTTCCAATAGGAGACCTCCCATGGCCAAGTCCATCGCGTTGGGCATGCCTGCGCCACCGCCGCCGGTGCTGGCGCCGCGGCGCAAGACGCGCCAGCTGATGGTGCGCGACGTCGGGGTCGGAAGCGACTACCCGATCGCCGTGCAGTCGATGTGCACCACCAAGACGCACGACATCAACTCAACGCTTCAGCAGATCGCCGAGCTGACGGCTGCGGGCTGCGACATCGTCCGGGTGGCCTGCCCGCGTCAGGAGGACGCGGACGCATTGCCCGCGATCGCCAAGAAGAGTCAGCTGCCGGTGATCGCCGACATCCACTTCCAGCCCAAGTACATCTTCGCGGCGATCGACGCAGGGTGCGCCGCGGTGCGCGTCAACCCCGGCAACATCAAGGAGTTCGACGGCCGGGTCAAGGAGGTTGCGAAGGCGGCCGGTGACGCGGGCATCCCGATTCGCATCGGCGTCAACGCCGGTTCGCTGGACGCCCGAATGATGAAGAAGTACGGCAAGGCCACGCCCGAGGCGTTGGTCGAGTCGGCGCTGTGGGAGGCGTCGCTGTTCGAGGAGCACGGCTTCGGCAACATCAAGATCAGCGTCAAGCACAACGACCCCGTCATCATGGTCGAGGCCTACGAGCAGTTGGCCGCGCAGTGCGACTATCCACTGCACCTCGGTGTCACCGAGGCGGGTCCGGCATTTCAGGGGACCATCAAGTCCGCCGTTGCCTTCGGAGCGCTGCTGTCAAAGGGCATCGGCGACACCATCCGGGTGTCGCTTTCGGCGCCGCCGGTCGAAGAGGTCAAGGTCGGCAACCAGATCCTCGAATCGCTGAATCTGCGCCCGCGTGGGCTGGAGATCGTGTCGTGCCCCTCGTGTGGGCGCGCACAGGTCGACGTCTATCGGTTGGCCAACGAAGTCTCCGCCGGCCTCGAGGGGCTCGAAGTACCCCTGCGGGTGGCCGTGATGGGTTGCGTCGTCAACGGACCGGGAGAGGCGCGCGAGGCCGACCTCGGCGTCGCGTCTGGAAACGGCAAGGGCCAGATCTTCGTGCGCGGCGAGGTCATCAAGACGGTGCCGGAACAGATGATCGTCGAGACGCTCATCGAGGAAGCGATGAAGATCGCCAGCCAGATGGACACAGAGTCGGGCCAGGATGCAAGTGCGAGCGGTTCGCCCGTTGTGACCGTAAGCTGAACGTGGTCCTGTGAGCAGGGTCACCGCAGGCCCCGGTTGCAGAAAGAGTCCCGATGTCGGCTCCTCCGCTATTTCGTCTCGCTGACGAGCGACGTGTCAGCGTGGTGCGGGATGCCGCCATCGTGCGCCGCGCGCTGGACCTGGACCCCGTGGGATCCTGCATGGTCGCGTCTCGGGTGGCCGACCACGGAATCGATCCGGCCGCGATCGGCGGCGAGATGTGGACCCGCAACCGACCTGACGAATCGCTGTGCTTCGCGGGTGCGAACCTGATTCCGCTACGCGGTGAGGTGGCCGATCTAAATGCCTTCGCGGACAAGGCGACGAGTAGCGTTCGGCGCTGTTCGTCGTTGGTCGGCCGCGCCGAGTTGGTGCTGCCGATGTGGCGTCGGCTCGAAAATGCTTGGGGCCCTGCGCGTGACGTGCGTGAGCACCAGCCGTTGATGACGCTGGACAGCGTCCCGCAGTGCGCCGTCGATTCCGCGGTACGCCCGGCGCGGATGGACGAGCTCGACGCGTATCTGGTGGCGGCCATCGACATGTTCATCGGCGAGGTCGGCATCGACCCAAGGCTCGGGGACGGTGGGCGTGGCTATCGGCGGCGCGTCGCAGGCCTGATCGCCGCAGGCCGGGCGTGGGCCCGGTTCGAACGCGGCCAGGTGGTGTTCAAGGCCGAAGTCGGTTCGCAATCGCCTTCCGTCGGCCAGATCCAAGGCGTCTGGGTGCATCCCGACATGCGGGGTCGCGGCTACGGCGCGGCGGGCACGGCAGCGCTGGCCGCCGCGGTCGTTGGCAGCGGACGCACCGCAAGCCTCTACGTCAACGGCTTCAATACCGTTGCTCGCGCTACCTATGCGCGCATCGGGTTTACACAAGTGGGAACGTTCGCGACGGTGCTGCTCGACTGAGCGGCCTCTTCCTCAACGAGACAGCACTCACGGTCGTCAACTGCGTCGCATCGCAACCCTCGATTCCATTTCGACGGAAAAGGGTGGTCTCGCGACGATCACGGAGCGGTCTCGGTGCGCCTACGGCACGTTCGCATCCGACGCTCCTAACATCAGCCCCAATGGCAACTCAAACCTCATCCGCATCACGCGTCACCGGGTTGTTCACGGTGATGGCGGTCATCGGAGCCATCGGCACGCTGAGCGCCTGCACACCGAAACCGCTGGGCCCCGAACCGACGGCACAGGCCTTCTTCACCGCACTGGGCAAGGGCGACACCGGCGCCGCGGCGGACCTCAGCGACCATCCGTCCGTGGCGCGGGCCGCGCTGAACGAAGCCTGGGCGGGGCTGCAGGCGACCGGACTGGACGCGCAGGTACTGAGCTCCAAGTACGCGGAGGACACCGGAAGCATCGCGTACCGCTATACGTGGCATCTGCCCAAGAACCGCACCTGGACATACGACGGTCAACTCAACATGGTCCGCGACGAAGGCCGTTGGGAAGTTCGTTGGAACGCAACGGATTTGCACCCAAACCTCGGCGAACATCAGACGTTCGCACTGCGCGCGGACGCCCCGCGGCGCGCGTCGGTGAACGAGCGCGGCGGCACCGACGTGCTGGTGCCCGGATTCCTGTACCACTACACCCTCGACGCCAAGAGGGCTGCGGGCGACCTCATGCCGACCGCAAGGGCCGTCGCCGACGCGCTCCGGCCGTTCGACGACACCATGGACGCGCAGCGCCTCGCCGAGCAGGCCAGTTCGTTGCCGCAGGCACTGGACCTGATCACCCTGCGACAGTCCGACCATCAACGGGTGTCGCCGGTGCTTGCCAATTTGCCAGGAGTGGTCATCACCCCGCAGGCCGAGCTGCTGCCCACCGACGACGGGTTCGCGCCCGAAATCATCAGCCAGGTCAAGAAGTCCGTGATGGACGAGCTCGACGGCGAGGCGGGCTGGCGCGTCGTCACCGTGAATCAGAACGGCGCCGACGTCGACGTGCTCAACGAGGTTGCGGGGGCGCCTGCCCCGTCCGTCACCGTCAGCCTCGATCGCGTGGTGCAGAACGCTGCCCAGGACGCGGTCAACACCGTCGGCAAGAAGGCGATGATCGTCGCCATCAAGCCGTCGACGGGTGAGATCCTGGCCGTCGCGCAGAACGTCGCCGCCAATGAGGACGGACCCGCGGCGACCACCGGACTCTATCCGCCGGGGTCCACGTTCAAGATCATCACTGCCGGTGCCGCGGTCGACCGCGACATGGCCACGCCCAACACACTTCTCGGCTGCCCGGGCAGCATCGACATCGGTCAGCGCACCATCCCGAACTACGGCGGCTTCGACCTGGGCACCGTCCCGATGTCGCGGGCCTTCGCGAGTTCGTGCAACACGACGTTCGCCGAACTCGCCAGCAAGATGCCACCAAAGGGCCTGACGACGGCCGCCGCGCAGTACGGCATCGGGCTGGACTACCGAATCGATGGCATTACGACGGTCACCGGCTCGGTGCCCCCGACGGTCGACCTCGCCGAGCGTACCGAGGACGGCTTCGGGCAGGGCAGGGTACTGGTGAGTCCATTCGGCATGGCGATGGCCGCCGCCACCGTGGCTGCCGGGAAAACGCCTGTGCCGCAATTGATCGAGGGCCGCCCCACGGAAACCAGTGGCGACAGCACGCCGATCACGCCGAAAATGATCGACGCGCTGCGACCGATGATGCGGTTGGTGGTGACGAACGGGACGGCGAAGGACATCGCAGGCTCCGGGGACGTCCGAGGCAAGACCGGTGAGGCCGAATTCAACGGCGGATCGCACGCCTGGTTCGCGGGTTACCGCGGCGACCTGGCCTTCGCCGCACTGATCGTCGGAGGCGGTAGCTCCGAGTATGCGGTGCGCATGACCAAGGGCATGCTCAACGCACTGCCCCCCGACTACCTCGCGTGACTAGCCGGCTTGCGTAACCTGTTCCTTGAAGGAGCAGCTATGACGAGCATCAACGAGAGCAGCAACCCCGGCGTTACCGACGTCGCGGCGGTGCTGCGCATCTCCGACGCCGATCGCAACGGCACGTTGCGGCGCCTGCACAACGCCGTGGCGTTGGGGCTGATCGACATCGACGAATTCGAGGAGCGCTCGATATCGGTTTCGACCGCGCGCCTGCATTCCGAGCTGGCCGCGCTCGTCGAGGATCTGCCGGGCCCCGGGGCCATCGTCACCTCGTCGACGGACCGCGTCGAGCTGCGCGGCGTTCTGGGATCCCTGAAGCGCCAGGGTGAATGGACGGTCCCCACCAGGTTGGCGCTCGTCCGACGGATGGGGTCGATCGACCTCGACCTGACGAAGGCGCGGTTCGCGGGGCCGATCGTGGTCATCGAACTGGACGTGAAGTTCGGCTCGGTGGAGATCCGGCTACCGGTCGGCGCGAGCGCGTCGATCGACGACGTGGAGGTGGTGGTCGGCAGCGCCCGCGATCACCGCAAGGACGCGCCTGCCGATGGCTCGCCGCACGTGATCCTGACGGGCCGCAGTTTGTGCGGTTCGATCGACATCAGAGGCCCGCGGCGGGGCTGGTTGCGTCGCGAGCGCGGTTGATCAGCGCAGTCTGTTCTTCCCGCAAGCGCTCATCGGCGCAGTCTCCTCTTCGCGCAAGCGCTCATCGGCGCTCGAGCACGGCGAATGTCAGGGTCGCGCGGGCGGCGAGCTGGTCCGCGCTAACGTCGGTGACGTCCACGGACACGACGATGAGGCGTTTCCCTGCCCGGACGACGGTCGCCTCGGCGCGAGCGGGCCCCTTCATGACCGGGGCGAGGACGTGCACGTTCATGTCCGCGGTGGTGACGTCCTGATGGCCGCCGACGTGGTGGCCCGCCAATCGCCCTGCCGCGCAGTCGATCAGCGTGGCGACGAGGCCGCCCTGCAGCGCGCCACGGCTGTTCGCGAGATCCGGCGCATTGTCCATCTCGATGACGAAGCGTTCGGCTGAGTCCTCGACGTCCCGCATGCCCATCTGACGCAGCAGGTGTTCCTGTTCGCTCACCGCCGTACGGTAACACCATTACCGCTGCTTGAGCGGCTGCCCCCACTCACTTGAGCGCCTCGGTGGGGACACCGAACCGGTCCTGGTAGGCGCTGACCTGTTCACGCACTGCGTCCGCGTCGAGTCCGGTGTCGGACCACGTGTACCTGGCGCCGCCGCCGTCACCGGGATGGGCGGTCAGGTAGTCGCGCATCCGCTGCTCGGCCACCGGCGTGAGTGCGCGGCCAGCGCGTCGTAGAGCAGGCGGATCGTGGCTCGACGTCATCACCGCCGAACTCGCCCGCCAGCCGGCGGACCTGTCGGCTCGGGAAGCCGTCGTCGGCGCGTTCCACGCCATGGGCGGCGGGTTCGTCGGCATCAGCGAACAGGTGCGCGACCTTGCCATCATGACGCGGTCATCGCCGGTGCTGAACGCATGGATACTGCAGATCTACGCCGGCTACGAGGCGGCCATCGCCGAACTGGTGGCGCCGCAGCTTCCCGACCTGCGGCCAGACGATCCGCGCCCGCGGCTCATCGGGGCATTGGCGATGGCGTCCGTGCGGATCGCCCTCGACGACTGGCTGGAGCACGGTGGTTCGCTGCCGGAGCGGGTGCGTGCGGCACTGACGACATTCTCCATCGCGTGACGTTTGGGTGGCGTCAGTGAACCGACAATTAGACTTGCGCCCATGTCTGTCCGCACCGCCCTCCACCCCGGCGACCTGTCACCGACACTCCAGGTGCCCGCGACCATCCCGCGTCCCGAGTACGCATGGAAGTCGACGGTTCAGGAGGGCACCGAGCCGTGGGTGCAGGCACCCGAGGTGATCGCGAAGATGCGGGTGGCTGGCCGGATTGCAGCAGGCGCACTGGCCGAGGCGGGCAAAGCCGTCGCACCCGGCGTCACCACCGATGAACTCGACCGCATCGCCCACGAGTACATGCTCGACCATGGCGCCTACCCGTCGACGCTCGGTTACAGGGGTTTCCCGAAGTCGTGCTGCACGTCGCTCAACGAGATCATCTGCCACGGCATCCCGGACTCGACGGTGGTCCAGGACGGCGACATCGTCAACATCGACGTCACCGCGTACCTCGACGGCGTGCACGGCGACACCAACGCGACGTTCCTGGCCGGTGACGTGTCCGAGGAGCATCGGCTGCTCGTCGAACGCACCCACGAGGCGACCACGCGCGCGATCAAGGCCGTCAAGCCCGGCCGGGCGCTCTCGGTCGTCGGACGCGTGATCGAGTCC
>JAOPVI010000238.1 GCA_025966225.1 Mycobacterium sp.
CCCGATCTGGTCGTGGGACCCTCCACCGAGATCATCGCGGGCAACGGGCGCATCCTCACCGCGGGCGCCATCGACTGCCACGTCCACCTGATCTGTCCACAGATCATGGAGGAGGCGCTCGGCGGCGGTACCACCACGATCGTTGCCGGCGGCACCGGTCCCGCCGAGGGCAGCAAGGCCACCACGGTGACCCCGGGCGCCTGGCATCTGGCCCGCATGCTCGAGGCGTTGGACACCTGGCCACTGAACGTCGCGCTACTCGGCAAGGGCAACACCGTCAGCGCCGAGGCCATGTGGGAGCAACTGCGCGCGGGCGCAGCGGGATTCAAGCTGCACGAGGACTGGGGCACGACGCCAGCCGCCATCGACGCGTGCCTGACGGTCGCCGACGCCGCGGGAGTTCAGGTCAACCTGCACTCAGACACGCTCAACGAGGCAGGCTTCGTCGAGGACACCCTGGCCGCGATCAACGGACGCGCCATCCACGCGTATCACACCGAGGGCGCGGGGGGCGGCCACGCACCCGACATCATCACCGTGGTGTCGCACCCCAACGTGCTGCCCAGTTCGACGAACCCGACCCGACCCCACACCGTCAACACCCTCGACGAACATCTCGACATGCTGATGGTCTGTCACCACCTCAACCCCAGCATCCCAGAGGATCTCGCGTTCGCCGAGAGCCGGATCCGACCGTCGACGATCGCCGCCGAAGACCTGCTGCACGACATCGGCGCGATCTCGATGATCGGCAGCGACGCGCAGGCGATGGGACGCATCGGCGAGGTCGTCCTGCGCACCTGGCAGACGGCCCACGTGATGAAGAAGCGCCGCGGTGCGCTCGACGGCGACGGGGCGGCCGACAACAACCGGGTCCGACGCTACGTCGCCAAGTACACGATCTGCCCTGCCGTCGCGCACGGCTTGGACCACGAGATCGGCTCCGTCGAAGTCGGCAAGCTGGCCGACCTGGTGCTGTGGGAGCCTGCATTCTTCGGCGTCCGGCCGCACGCCGTCATCAAGGGCGGCATGATCGCGTGGGCGGCGATGGGCGACGCCAATGCCTCGATCCCGACGCCGCAACCGGTCTTGCCGCGGCCGATGTTCGGTGCGGCGCCTGCGGCCGCCGCCGCCACGTCCGTCCACTTCGTCGCACCCCAAGCCATCGAGGACGGCCTCGCCGACCGGCTGGCGGTCAACCGTCGGCTCGTCGCCGTCGGCGACGTCCGCAAAGTGGGTAAGGCCGACATGCCGCTCAACGACGCACTGCCCCGCATCGAAGTCGACCCCGATACCTTCACCGTGCGCATCGACGGCGACGTGTGGGCGGAGCAGCCGGCCACCGAACTGCCCATGGCGCAGCGATACTTCCTGTTCTGATGTCCAACCTGACGACCCTGCTGGCCCTGGCCGACTCCCGGCTCCCCACGGGCGGGCACGTCCACTCCGGTGGCGTCGAGGAGGCCGTCACCAGCGGCCTCGTCGTCGATCTGCCGACGCTGCGCGCGTTCCTGCGCAGGCGGATCCGCACCCATGGACTCGTCACCGCATCGGTGGCCGCGGCGGTGCACGCCGGCTCATTGAGCCTCGCGGACGGCGACCTCGAAACCGATGCGCGCACACCGGCTCCCGCGTCACGCAGCGCCTCGAGAGCGCAGGGCAGGGGCCTGATCCGGCTGGCCCGCAAGGTATGGCCGGAGTGGGAATGGGACTCGATCGGGGCCAAACCTCACCTCGGAGTTGCGGCGGGGGCGGTCGGCTCGGCCAGCGGACTGCTGCCCGAGCAGACGGCGAGCTCGGTCGTCTACACCACGATGACCGGCTCGGCGACGGCTGCCCAGCGCCTGCTTGCGCTCGATCCCGGTGACGTCGCGGCGCTCACCTTCGCGCTCTCCGCCCTGTGCGACCAGACCGCGGCTGAGGCCGCCAAGGAACTCGCCGACCTGTCCGACCCACTGCTCGACCTCTTGGCCCAACGTCACGTCGAACGTGACCGACCGCTCTTCGTCTCGTGACGCACAATTCATTCCACAAGAAGGCCCGGGAGGTCACACCATGCCACCACATCTGCTAGACGGTGAGCCCCACACCCACGTCGATCGCCCGCGCCGCGTCCGGCATCCAGGCGAGCCGCTGCGCATCGGCATCGGCGGACCCGTCGGATCAGGCAAGACGGCACTCGTGGCCGCGCTGTGCCGCCAGTTGCGTGACGAGTTGTCGCTCGCGGTGCTGACCAACGACATCTACACCACCGAAGACGCCGACTTCCTGCGCAGGCACGCCGTGCTTCCCGACGAGCGCATCGCCGCCGTGCAGACCGGGGGCTGTCCGCACACGGCCATCCGCGACGACATCACCGCCAACCTCGACGCGATCGACGACCTCATCGCAGCCAACCCGAACCTCGACCTGATCCTCGTCGAGTCGGGGGGTGACAACCTCACGGCGACCTTCTCCTCGGGGCTGGTCGACGTCCAGATCTTCGTCGTCGACGTCGCAGGCGGCGACAAGGTGCCGCGCAAGGGCGGACCGGGCGTGACCTTCTCGGATCTGCTCGTCGTCAACAAGACCGACCTGGCTCCGATGGTGGGCGCCGACCTCGAGGTGATGCGCCGAGACGCCGCTGCGGTCCGCGGGGATCGGCCGACGGTGCTGAGCTCGCTCACGGAAGACCCTACGGCGGCACTGGTGTTGGACTGGGTGCATCAACAGCTCCGCGTTCCGGTGTAACGGACACCGCCGCAATGCTTTCGGACGTTCTGATCATCGCGAGTCCCGACCGTTCGCCTCGGCTCGAGTGTGCGGGCGGGGTGGCGGCCCGCCGGACCGACGCAGACACCGTCCACCTGATCTCGACCGCAGCGACACCGCTGGGTGGCGACACCATCAGAGTGCGCGTCGTCGTCGAACCCGGTGCCGTGCTCCGGCTGCGCACGGCCGCGGCGACCATGGCGATGCCCGGCACGGTAACCATGGAGTCCCGCGCCGACTGGTACCTCGAGGTGGAGGGGCTACTCGACTTCGACCCACAGCCGACCATCGTGGCAGGCCAGGCGCGGCACGTGACGTCGACCCGACTCACCGTGGGCGGACGGGGCAGCGTCCGGCTACGCGAGCGCATTCAGATCGGTAGATCGGGTGAGCGCGAAGGCTTCTGGACCGGCGCATTGCGCGCCGACGTCGATGGCGCGCCACTGCTGCGGCACCGTATCGAGTTGGGCGCAGGCGCGGTGACCGATGACGAACTCGGTACTCCGCTGGCTTGCGTCAGCGAATTGCGCTACCCGGAAACCGAATTCGACGCTGCGGGCACCAAACTCAACCTGGCTGCAGGCGGATGCCTGGCCACCTGGCAGGGCGAGCGGCTAATCAGCTAGCCGCCTTCTCCTGCACTGAAGCCGCCGCAATGTCCTCGAGCTGTTCGATCCGAGTTCTCGCGTACGCCTGCTGCTCGGTGATGGTGAGCTGCCCGCGGCTGCGGCTGAGGAACGTCACCGCCCAGGACAAAAGCGTGGCGACCTTGGTCTTGAAGCCGACCAGGTAGATGAGGTGCAGGCCGAGCCAGGCCAGCCAGGCGAAGAAGCCGCCGAATTCGAACTTGCCGACCTGGGCCACCGCGTTGTACTTCGACACCGTGGCCATCGAGCCCTTGTCGAAGTACTTGAACGGCTCGCGGGGCTTCGGCATGTTGCCGTGCGCGCGCGCCGCGACCTCGTTCTGAATGATCTTCGAGACGTACTTGGCCCCCTGGATGGCACCCTGCGCCATGCCGGGCACACCGTCGACGAACGCCATGTCGCCCACGACGAAGACGTGGGGGTGGCCTGGGATCGACAGGTCCGGATTGACCTTCACCCGACCGGCCCGGTCGATTTCCGTGTCGGACTGCTCGGCCAGATCCCTGCCGAGCGGGCTGGCCGACACGCCGGCCGACCACACCTTGCAGGCCGCCTCGATGCGCCGGATGGTGCCGTCGGCATCCTTGACCGTGATGCCGTTGCGGTCCACGTCGGTCACCATCGCGTTCAGCTGGACCTCGACACCCATCTTCTCCAGCCGAGCCTGGGCCTTGAGCCCGAGTTTCTTGCCCATCGGGGGCAGTACCGCAGGCGCGGCGTCCAGCAGGATGACGTGGGCCTCGGTCGGGTCGATGTGCCGGAAGCTGCCCTTGAGCGTCTGGTCGGCCAACTCCTGGATCTGGCCGGCCATCTCGACACCCGTCGGACCGGCGCCGACGACGACGAAGGTCAGCAGCTTCGCGCGGCGCACAGGGTCACTGGACCGCTCGGCCTGCTCGAAGGCGCCCAGGATGCGGCCGCGCAGTTCGAGCGCATCGTCGATCGACTTCATGCCCGGTGCGAACTCGGCGAAGTGATCGTTGCCGAAGTAGGACTGACCCGCGCCCGCCGCGATGATGAGCGTGTCGAACGGCGTCGTGTAATCGTGCCCGAGCAGCACGGAGGTGACGGTCTGATTCTCGAGGTCGATGTGGGTGACGTCGCCGAGCAACACCTGCGCGTTCTCCTGCTTGCGCAGGATCAGTCGGGTCGGCGGCGCGATCTCGCCTTCGGAGATGATGCCCGTCGCCACCTGGTACAGCAGCGGCTGGAACAGATGATGCGTCGTGCGGGCGATCAGCTTGATGTCGACATCGGTCTTCCTGAGCTTCTGGGCGGCGTTCAAACCGCCGAATCCCGAACCGATGATGACGACCTTGTGCCGATCCGATGCCGTAGCTCCGGGGTGGCTCATTGCTGCTCCTCGCCGACGAAAACCTAATCAATACAACCCATAGGTTAGTCGGCGAGCATCCCGGTAGCGCGGTGAGATCACCCACCACACCATTTCTTCACCCGGGTCGCTTCGCTCCTGCCCTCCGGAAGTTCACCCGGGTCGCTTCGCTCCTGCCCTCCGGAAGTTCACCCGGTGATCAGCGGCTTGAGCGCTTCGGCCAAGGCCGTGATGGCTCCAGGAACGTACCCCTGGACGCTGGTCGGCATGTTGATGATCACGCCGTCGATACCGGCGTCGAGCACCTTCGTCTTGATCTGTTCGGCCACCTGTTCGGCGCCTCCTGCGACCATCCGTTGCGTCATTTCCGCCGGGATCACGTCCGCAGTGACGTTCTCGTCCACGAAGGCCGTGACCAGCGCGCTGGTCTCCAGTGTCGCCGGATCGCGGCCGATCTCGTCACATCGGCTCTTGACCACGTCAAGCTTGCCGCGGAGTTCGTCGAAGCCGGAAGTCAGGTTGAGATGATCGAAGTGCTTGGCGGCCAGCGGAATGGTCTTCTTCTCACCACTGCCGCCGATCAACAGCGGAATGTGGTGGTCGCCGAAGCGAGGTTCCGCCATCGCCTCGACGGTGCGATAGTACTTTCCGGTGAACGTCGGCCGCTCGCCCTTGATCATCGGCACGATGATCTCCAGCGCCTCGCCGAGCTTGTTGAAACGGTCGGTGAAGGTACCGAACTCGTACCCGAGCGAGTCGTGCTCGAGCTCGTACCACCCGGTGCCGATGCCCAGGATGGCGCGGCCCTGACTCATGACGTCCAGGGTGGTGACGGTCTTGGCCAGGTGCGTGGGGTTGCGATAGGTGTTGCCCGTCACCATGGTGCCCAGCTGCACGTTCTTGGTGGCCGTCGCCAAACCGCCAAGAGCGGTGTACGCCTCGAGCATCGGCTGATCCGGGGTGCCTAGGCCAGGCAGTTGGTAGAAGTGGTCCATCACGAAGACCGCGTCGAAACCGGACTGGTCGGCTTCCTGCGCCTGGGCGATGACGGTGGGAAAGAGCTCCTCGACACCGGTGCCGTACGAGAAGTTGGGGATCTGGAGTGACAGTCGAATGCTCACGCGGTCGCTTCGATCATCGGCTTGAGCGCCTCGCCGAGGGCCGTGATCAGCCCTGGTTGATATCCGATCACCTGAGTGGCCACGTAGATGATGACGCCGCTGACGCCTGCGTCGAGCACCTTGGTCTTGATCTGCTCGGCGACGTGCTCCGCGCTGGTCCCGACCACGATGCTCTGCTTCATCTCCTCGGGCACCATGTCCGGGCTGATGCCGTCGCCCACCACGGTGCCGACCAGCATGCTGGTCTCCAGCGTTGCGGGGTCACGGCCGATCTTCTCGCAGTTCTGCTTGACTACCTCGATCTTGCGCGGCAGTTCGTCGAAGCCCGCGATGACGTTGAGGTGGTCAAAGTGCTTGACCGCCAACGGAATGGTCTTCTTCTCGCCGCTGCCGCCGATCAACAGCGGAATGTGCTCGCGGAAGCGGGGGTTGGCCATCGCGTCGGTGGTGCGGTAGTACTCCCCGGTGAAGGTCGGCCGCTCGCCCTTGAGCATCGGCAGGATGATCTGCAACGCCTCGCCGAGTCTGTCGAAGCGGTGGGTGAAGGTTCCGAAGTCGTATCCGAGCTGATCGTGCTCGAGCTCGAACCATCCGGTGCCGATACCGAGGATGGCGCGGCCCTGGCTGATGACGTCGAGCGTGGTGATGGCCTTGGCCAGGTGCGTGGGGTTGCGGTAGGTGTTGCCGGTCACCAACGTGCCCAACTGCACATTGGAGGTCGCGGACGCCAGCGCGCCCAAAGCGGTGTAGGCCTCGAGCATCGGCTGGTCCGGAGTTCCGATCCCCGGCAGTTGGTAGAAGTGGTCCATCAGGAAGAGCGAGTCGAAGCCCGACGCGTCGGCCTCTTGAGCCTGCGCGACGACGGTGGGGAAGAGTTCGGGGACGCCAGTGCCGTAGGTGAAGTTGTTGATTTGAAGTCCAAGTCGAATCGTCACGATTCGACCCTAGCCACCAATCGGCGTGCGCCGTCAGATGTTTCGCTTGGCGCGAAGCGAGGAATAAATTTGAACCCGTCAGCCGAAGTTGGCGAGCGCGCCGTGGCTTACGTGCAACGTCTGCCCGGTGATGTGGCGGGCGGCCGGCGTGGTGAGGAACAACGCGAGCCGGGCGATCTCGGCGGCCACCGACGGCGGGGTGCTGCCGATGCCGTCATAACCGGGCTCGGCGCCCCGTCCTGCCGCCACGGTGTTGACGGTGATGCCACGGATCCCGAAGTGAGTGGACTGACCGGCCGTCCAGTTGGAGACCGCGGCCTTGATGGCCGCTTCCGAACTACCTTCGCGCGGGCTCTCGGGCACGACGTTGACGATCGCGCCTCCTGACCGCAGGTGGTCGCCGAGGATCTGGACGGTCAGCACCGCCGACAACAGCGTGGCATCGAGCGAGCTACGCCATGCGGCAGCCTGGTCGGAGAGGGTGAACGTGCGTGGGTCGCCGCCTGCCCAATGGGGCGCGGGCACGTTCACGATGGTGTCCAGGTGGTGGGGGAACAGGCTGCGGGCCTCTACGAGGCTGGCCGGATCGGTGTTGTCGAACACGATCGAGTCGACGTCCAACTCCTTGGCTGCGACCTCGAGGTCGTCGCGGCGGGCGCCTGCGATCACCACGGTGTGCCCGGCGTCGCGGAACCCTTCCGCGATGGTGCGTCCGAGTTCGGTGTCGCCACCTGTGAGCAGCATGTCCATGGTCACGACCTCCTCGTGTTCAACGCTGAACCCAGCGAGTCGTGCGTCATGTTACTGGACAGTAGCTAGCCGGGGAAATCGCCACGCGGAGATCTGCGGACAGCCTGGTTTGGTTGCCCTAGGGTTTCACCGTGCCGAGCCTTTACCTCTCGCTTTGACGCATGCGACCGGCTTGCCCCGGTGGATCTATCTGCCTGCCGCCGCGGGGGCGATCTTCGTGGTCCTTCCCCTGATCGCGGTCGCGGCCAGAGTCGAGTGGCCACAGTTCTGGTCGTTGATCACGAGCACCTCGTCGTTGACCGCCCTGAAGCTGAGCCTCAAGACGTCCTTGGCGAGCACCACCTTGTGCATCGTGCTCGGCGTGCCGATGGCACTGGTGTTTGCCCGCAACGAGTCCCGGATGGTGCGGTGGACGCGACCTCTGATCCTGTTGCCGCTGGTGCTGCCGCCGGTCGTCGGCGGAATCGCCCTGCTGTACGCATTCGGCAGGCTCGGGCTGATCGGTCAATACCTCGACGCTGCCGGCATCCACATCGCGTTCACGACATCGGCCGTGGTGTTGGCCCAGACGTTCGTGTCGCTGCCCTTCCTCGTCATCGCACTCGAAGGGGCCGCTCGGACCGCGGGCGCCGAGTTCGAGGTGGTCGCAGCCACCCTCGGCGCCCGCCCGACCACGGTGTGGTGGCGGGTGTCGCTGCCGCTCTTGGCGCCGGGTTTGGTGTCGGGGGCCGTGCTGGCGTTCGCCAGGTCATTGGGGGAGTTCGGCGCGACGCTGACGTTCGCGGGTTCGCGGGAGGGCGTGACGCGGACACTGCCGCTGGAGATCTACCTGCAGCGCGAGAGCGATGCCGACGCTGCCGTCGCGCTGTCGGTCCTGCTGGTGGTGGTCGCCGCCGTCGTCGTGGTCGGGCTTGGTAGCCGAAGGCTGAAGGCGGGTGGCGTCAGTGGTTGGTAGCCAATGAGTGGCGTCGAGGTACGCGCAGTGGTCGAGAGTCGGCGGCTCGACGTCGAATTGAGCGTTGCGCCGGGGGAGGTGCTCGCCCTGCTCGGCGCGAACGGAGCGGGCAAGTCCACGGTGCTGCACGTCATCTCCGGACTGGTACGCCCCGATTCCGGGACCGTCGTGGCGGGGGACCGCGTGCTCACGGATACGTCAGCCGGCATCCACGTCGCAACCCACGACCGACGAGTCGGGCTGCTGATGCAGGATCCCCTGCTGTTCCCGCACCTGAACGTCGCAACCAACGTGGCGTTCGGGCCGCGCAGCGGAAAGCGTCTTGGCCGCAACGATTCTCGGCGGCTGTCGCAACAGTGGCTCGGCGAGGTAGGGGCCGTCGAGCTAGCCGATCGCATGCCGCGTCAGCTGTCCGGTGGCCAGGCTCAGCGTGTTGCGCTCGCCCGCGCCTTGGCCGCCGACCCCGACGTGCTGTTGCTCGACGAGCCCATGGCAGGCCTCGACGTCGGGGTAGCGACCGCGATGCGTCAGCTACTGCGCCGGGTGCTGGCGCGCGACGGCCGATCCGCGTTGCTCGTCACGCACGAGCTGCTCGACGTCGTCACGCTTGCCGACCGCGTCGTGGTGCTCGAGTCGGGTCGCATCGTCGAGTCCGGGCCGGCGGCTGCGATTCTCGCGGCGCCACGCAGCCGATTCGGGGCGCGCTTCGCGGGTGTCAACCTGGTCTGTGGTCGGCTCGGCGCAGGCGCGACGCTCGTCACCGATTGGGGGACGACGTGGCACGGCACCCCGAGTGACGACATGGCCGTCGAGACCACCGCAGTGGCCGTGTTCGCGCCAGCGGCAGTGGCCGTGTACCGCGACGAACCGCACGGCAGCCCGCGCAACGCCGTCGCGGTGACCGTCGCCGAACTCGAGAGCGGCGGACCGGCGGTGCGCGTGCGCGCCGAGGAACAACCTGACGGCTCACCAGGGCTGGCTGCCGACGTGACGGCGGAGTCGGCGGTCGACCTGAGGCTGACGCCGGGGGACCGCGTGTACTTCGTGGTGAAGACCCAGGAAGTCGCGCTCCACCCCATGCCGTAACGACGCCTGACGCGGCCGCGATCAACGAACGAGACCTCAGGATGCCGCCCGTTTGCGGCCTTCCTCATCTTTTGCTGCCAGCAATCTCTTAGATATAGCTGTGGCTGGGTTTATTCGTATACAGCTATTTGCAAGATTGACACTCTAAGAGCAACTCACACTTGCGTCACGGCCGTAACACGGTAGTTTCTTCCCCATGCAGCACCCGGACGCACGTCGTCGACGACCCAAGAGCCTCATGAGATCGCTGGCGATCGCCGCCGTGACGGGCGCTACCGCGGTGTCGCTCGCTTTCCCCGGTGGGGTGGCCCTCGCCGACCCGGAGCCGGCGCCTCCTCCGCCGTCGCCCGGCATGCCGCTGCCACCGCCGCCGGCCGATCCAAACGCGCTGCCGCCCGACCCCAACGCGCCACCGCTCGATCCCAACGCGCCACCGCCTGCGCCGCCACCCGAACCCGGCCGTGTCGACAACGCCACTGGCGGCTTCAGCTACGTCGTGCCTGCTGGCTGGAAGCTGTCGGACAACACGAACCTGTCCTACGGCCAGGCGCTGTTGACCAGGATCCCGGCCGCTGGAACCGAGCAGGCTCCCACGGACACCAGCGTGCTGCTGGGTCGCCTCGACCTCAAGCTGTTCGCCGGGGCCGAGACAGACAACGCCAAGGCGGCGACGCGGCTCGCGTCCGACATGGGCGAGTTCTTCATGCCGTTCGCCGGTACGCGTAACGACCAGCAGGCCGGGCCGCTGACCGCGGCGGGCCTGCCCGGTGCGTTCTCGTCCTACTCGGTGAAGTTCACCGACACCACCAAGCCCGATGGACAGATCTGGGCCGGAGTGGTAGGGGCGACGCCAGCGCCAGGAACCCCCCGCGGCCAGCGGACCCCCGAGCGCTGGTTCGTGGTCTGGCTCGGTTCGGCAACCAACCCAGTGGACAAGGTCGCCGCGACGACGCTCGCTCAATCGATCCGTCCGTTTACGCCGCCGCCCCCGCCGGAGGCTCCGCCACCAGACCCGAATGCACCGCCACCAGACCCGAACGCACCGCCGCCGCGGCCAGGCGTCGGCGTCCCAGTGCCGGTACCGGCGGAGAATGCCCCGCCCGAGATGATGCCCGGGGGCTGAGCAAAGTCTGTACGACGTTGGATTCGTGAATGATTCGGCTGCCGGATCGTTACCCTCTGCGGGTATACCAAAGAGGAACCCAGCAGCCGCCTGGGCCTTGCCAGCGACATGGAGGAGCCCGTCATGGATGTGGTTGCAATCCAATACTTAGCATCGCCACCGATTTTCGAATCTGTTTCGTGGTTCGCCTACATCATCATCGGCGGCATAGCCGGATGGCTCGCGGGCAAGATAGTGAAGGGTGGCGGGCAGGGCGTTCTGCTCAACATTGTGGTTGGCGTCATCGGCGGGTTCCTCGGCGGGTTCATCTTGTCCAAGCTCGGGTTCGATGTGGCGTCCGGCCGCAAATGGTTCACGTTCTTCACCGCGCTCCTAGGCGCAGTGGTTCTGTTGTGGATCGTCGGCCTAGTACGCCGCGGGGCAAAAAAGTAACATCCGGTTATTCACCTACAGTGCGGCGAGCACCCCTCGTAGCGCGGCATTGAGACTGCCGGAACCCGACCGGTACAGCGGCCCGCGACCGTCGGCAAGCAGCATCCGCAGCCGCGCCATGCCACGCGCGCGCACCCGTTGCGGCTCATCGAGTCTGCTTAGGATCGCCGTGATGACGTCCGAAGCCCGGCGCACCGGTTGGGTGCGTACCGGGATGCGGGGACGCAGCGCGTCCGGACCCTCTGCGGCGTCCCGCAGCACCAGGCGAAGGGCACGTGCCAACTCGTCGCGCTCCCGCGCTGCGGAAAGACGCGTGAAGTGCACGGCCAGCGCCGATCCCGGCTCCGGACTGACTCCGGCCTCGACCGCTCGGTCGTAGCGCGCTGCGAAGAGTCGCGCGCTCAGCCGGACCCGCCAATCGGGTGCTGCGCCGGCCTCTCGCGGCTGTGGTCGCGCTGCCATTTCGAAGCCGACCAAGTCGGTCCACGTCAGATGCGGTGACATGAGCTCCAGCTCCCTCTTCATTGGTTCGTGACTGGTGTTAACGCTATACCGGTCATGGTGACCAGTCAAGGTGGTATACCGGTCACGTATTGAGTAGAGTGGCGACATGTCGACCTCAGTCCAGTGGCTTGGCGACACCGAGTCCAAGCCCGCTCCTGGCGCACTCCGACGCGTCCAAGGACTGATCAACACCATCGACCGAGAATCCGGCCATGACCGCTTGTCCAACTTTGACGACGCCCGTCCCTGGCTCGTCGCCAATGGGCTACTCGCGAAGGATGGCGCCCCAACCACCGACGAGCTTCGCATCCTGCGCGAAGTGCGGGAAGGGCTGCGCGGGTTGGTAATTCACAACACCGGCGGGCCTGTACCTGATCCGGCCAGCGTGGCGCCGCTGCGCGACGTCGCCGCCGAGGTGGCCGTCCGAGCCACCGTGGCGGCAGACGGCACGGTCACGCTCATCCCTGCCGGGGACTCCGTGCGGGCCCGGCTCCTCGGCCTACTGCTCGTCGTCCAGGATGCACAGCGCGACGGCACGTGGGCGCACCTCAAGGCCTGTGCGAACGACGATTGCCTCTGGGCGTTCTACGACCGTTCGCGAAACCACGGCGGGACCTGGTGCGACATGGCCACATGCGGGAACAAGCTCAAGAACCGCGACTTCAGGGCACGGCAGCGCAGCCAGCACTAAGAACTCAGGTAGACGCGTGCCAGACCAGTGCCGCGGCGAGCGCACCGAGCCCGTTGAGCGACCAGTGCAGCGCGATGGGCGCAATCAGGCTGCCACTGCGCCTCCGCAACCACGTGAAGATGAATCCGGCCGCGCCCGTCGCGATGACCGCGAGCACGATGCCGGCCAGCATGCCGAAGACGCCGCCACCGAACAATTTGGTGAAGCCGACGTTGCTACTGGTCAACCCCAGCGACGTCGCGATGTGCCACAGTCCGAACAGCAGCGACCCGCCGGCTGCCACGCCGCGAAAGCCCCACGCCCGGTTGAGGGCTCCGTGCAGGACGCCGCGGAAGGCGAGTTCCTCCGGGATGACCGTCTGCAGCGGAATGATGATCATCGACGCGAGCAATGCACCGGACAGCGTGGCGTAGTGGTTGTTCATGAACATCGGCCTGGTCCACGGCAACAACGCGCCGACGGCGATGACGGAGCCCACCAGAGCGATCGCCGCCAATGCGTATCCGGCCCCGGACTTCCAGTGCTCGCGCCCCAGCCCGAGCTCCGTCCAACCCAACCCTCGCGATCTGACGAGTACGAGAAGTCCGATGGCTGCGGCGGGCACGATCACCACGTTCGCCCAGGGGGTGGTGAAGTGCGCGATGAGGTTGGTCAGGGCCAGCACCACGATGACCACCCAGATGTCGGCGTGGATGCGGAAGTGGTGCAGCGTCGACAACAGCCCGACGGCCGGATGTTCGGCCTGTGGGGGCAGCGCGCTGACGTCGGACATATCCGGCCAAGTGTACGTGTGACGGCGAAATGCCCAGTTCAGCTCGGATCCAATGCAGCTGCGGACGGGCCGGCGTAGCGGCGGAGGGCCGCGCACTAACGTAGCGGTCGTGGAACTGCTGACGTCGGTGCGAGTGCTCGACGTGGGGGGACCGGCCTCCGACGGAGTGGGTCGCCTGCTCGCGGATCTGGGTGCCGACGTGCTCAAGGTCGAACCGGCGGGCGGAAGCGCGGCTCGGGGCATACCGCCGTCCGTGGCCGGCGCAGGCGTGCGGTTCGTGCTCGACAACTCGAACAAGCGCTGCATCACACTCGCGGGTGATCGGAGCAGGTTCCTCGAACTGGCCCGCGGCGCCGACATCGTGGTGGACGGCGGCTCGCCGGGCGGTTGCGCCGAGTTCGGTACGTCGGCCGCTGAACTCGCCGACCGGTTCGAACACCTGGTCGCGTTGTCTGTCTCCGACTTCGGGTCGACAGGGCCCCAATCCTCCTGGTTGGCCACCGATGCAGTGCTCTACGCGATGTCGACGGCGCTGTCGCGGTCCGGTCCCACCACGGGCACGCCGGTGCTCCCGCCGGCTGGCATCGCATCCGCCACCGCCGTGGTCCAGGCCTGCTGGGCGGTACTGGTCGCCTATTACCGCCGATTACGCTGCGGCACTGGCGATTACCTTGATTTCTCCCGCTTCGAGGCGGTGGTGCAGGCTCTGGATCCGCCCTTCGGCTCGGAGGGGCAAGCAGCCGTCGGCCAGAAGAGTTCCCGGCAGTTGTGGCGCGGGCGCCCCAGGAACCAACAGATCTACCCGACGTTCGCCTGCCTGGACGGGCACGTCCGGCTCTGTCTGCTCTCGGCCCGTCAGTGGCGGGGCATGCGAGCCTGGCTCGGTGAACCCGAACGGTTCGCTGATCCGAAGTTCGAAACCATCGCCGCCCGGTACGCCATTTCGGAGGAGCTCAACGCCGCAATCGAGGAACTCTTCCTCGAGCAGACGATGGACGCGCTCGTGTCGGAGGGGCAAGCCCGTGGCGTACCCATCGCGGCGGTGTTGAGCCCGGCGCAGGCCTTGGCGTCCGAACACTTTCGCGCCGTTGGTGCACTCACCGAGACGGAAACGGCCTCGGGCACGCGCCTCGCCGTGCCGATCGGGCCCATCGTCGTCGACGGCCAACACGCCGGATTCACCTATCCGGCTCCACCGTCCGGTGCCGAGGACGCGGGGTGGCGCACGGCGGCGCCGAAGCCATCGGCCGTAAGCGACGTGCTTCGACCGTTCGAAGGGTTGCGCATTCTCGACCTGGGTGTGATCGTCGCCGGAGGTGAGCTCGGCAGGCTGTTCGCCGACCTTGGCGCCGAGGTCATCAAGGTGGAGAGCGCGGCCTACCCCGACGGGTTGCGTCAGACCCTGCCCGGTCAGCCGATGAGTCGATCGTGGGCGCTGACGCATCGCAATGAGCACAGCCTTGGCCTGGACCTGCGCCATCCCGAAGGCGCAGAACTCTTCCGGAGACTGGTGGCCGGATCCGATGCCGTCTTCGCCAATTTCAAGCCGGGAACACTTGATGCCCTTGGCTTCTCGTACGACGCGCTTCGCGAGTTGAACCCGCGGATCGTGCTGGCCGAGAGCAGCGCGTTCGGCGCGACCGGCCCGTGGAGCGCGCGGATGGGGTACGGGCCGTTGGTGCGCGCGACCACGGGTGTCAGCAGGCTGTGGTGCTCCGACGATCCGGCCGACACCGCCTTCTACGATGCGACGACGATCTTCCCGGATCACGTCGCCGCGCGCGTCACCGCGACCGCGGCACTCGCCGCCCTGATCCACTGCGCGACTGCCGATTCCGGAGCCCACGTGCATATCTCGCAGGCCGAGGTCGCCGTCAACCAACTCGCGCCCGCATATGTCGCAGAAGCGGCCCGAGCACGCGGGTTGACGGTCGTCGATGACGACGCCATGCACGGTGTCCACCCGTGCGCGGGCGATGACGAATGGTGCGTCGTGTCCGTGCGCTCCGAGGCCGACCGCGCCGCGCTGGCGGCCGCCATGGGGGTCGGCGAATTGCCCCGCGACCGAGCCGAGTTCACCGCGGCGACATCGGCGTGGACCGGAGCCCGCGACAAACGAGTAGTGGCCGAGACCCTGCAGGCCGCCGGAGTTCCAGCGGCGCCGATGAACCGGGCCGTCGACGTGTTGGCCGATCCGCAGCTCAAGTTTCGCCAGGTGTTCGCGGACCTGGTTCATCCCTTGTTCGATGCCCCGATGCCCGCTGAGCGGCGGCCGACGCGGTACCGCCACATCCCCGACGCCGCACTAAGGCCCGCACCGATGCCCGGTGAACACACTCGGGCCATCTGCCGGGACCGGTTGGGACTCGACGAAGAACAGACCGACCGACTGATCGCCGATGGCGTGCTGTTCGACTGGGCAGACCAGAGCACCCCGATCAAGTCGAGCTACCGCGTCGGCCCCGCTCAATAAACCTCTCCGCGAACACCTTCCGTGCACGGCAGAAAGGCCCCAGCGTTGCCTCTCGACCCAAGAACACCGGTACTGGTCGGCTATGGCCAGGTCAATCAGCACGACGAGCATCCCGAGGTGGAACCCGTCGACCTGATGGTCACGGCGGCCCGCGCGGCGGCAGCTTCGCGGTTGCTCGAGGCCGTCGACTCGGTGCGCATCGTCAACCTGCTTTCCTGGCGTTACCGCGACGCCGGTCTGCTCCTGGCTCAGCGGATTGGCGCCCCGGACGCCGAAACCCGGTACACGGGCATCGGCGGAAACGTGCCGCAGTCGTTGGTGAACCAGTCCTGCCTCGACATTCAGGCGGGCCGCGCGAATGCCGTGTTGATCGCAGGCGCCGAGACCTGGCGCACGCGAAGTCGAGTGCGGGCCCGCGGGGAAACGCTGGACTGGACCAAGCAGGACGATTCGGTGCCGATGGCGCCGGGCTCCGAGGACGTCTTCCTGATGGCCGGTCCAGGAGAGCTCCGCATCAAGCTCGACCGGCCCGCCTACGTCTACCCCATGTTCGAGCAGGCGGTGCGGATCTCGGCGGGGGAGTCGCCGGATGCCCACCGTCGCCGCATCGGCGAGCTGTGGGCCCGGTTCAACGAAGTGGCACAAGGCAATTCGCACGCGTGGAGCCGGGAGCCGATGTCCGCTGAGGAGATCTGGCAGCCCGGCCCCGCGAACCGGATGGTCAGCTGGCCGTACCCCAAGCTGATGAACTCCAACAACATGGTCGACCAGGGCGCCGTGCTGATCCTGACCTCGGCCGAGAAGGCCCAGCAGCTCCAAATCCCCACCGACCGCTGGGTCTTTCCATACGCGGGTACGGATGCGCACGACACGTACGAGATCAGCGCGCGCGCCGAGTTCGACGGCTCGCCCGCGATCAGGATCGCCGGACGTCGGGCCCTCGAGCTCGCGGCCATGGACATCGCCGACGTCGAGCTGGTCGACGTGTACTCGTGCTTCCCTTCGGCGGTTCAGGTCGCAGCGCGGGAGCTCGGCCTGTCCGTCGACGACCCCGGCAGACCGCTGACGGTGACCGGCGGACTGACGTTCGCAGGCGGCCCATGGAACAACTACGTTTCGCACTCCATTGCCACACTCGCCGAACGGCTGGTGGCGGAACCTGGCCAGCGCGGCTTCATCACCGCGAACGGTGGGTATCTCACCAAGCACAGCTTCGGCATCTACGGTACGGAGCCGCCGACGCATGAATTCCGTTGGGAAGACGTGCAATCCGAGGTCGACGCGGAGCCCACGCGCGCCGTCGAGGTCGAATGGTCGGGCACCGGGACGGTGGAGACCTGGACGACGCCCTTCAGCAGGGACGGCGCCGTCGAGAAGGCCTACCTCGCGGTGCGGACCCCCGACGACGCCCGCACGCTGGCCGTGCTGACCGATCCGTCGGAGGCCGAAGCCAGCACACGCGAAGACATCGCCGGTGCCAAGGTGCACGTGAACGCCGACGGCACTGCCAGCCTCCGGTAGGGCGCACTTACGAAAGATCCGCCAGCAGCGCGTCGACCCGCTGCCTCGCCACCGCCTCGGTTCCTGGGCCGACGATGGCGTGTACCCGGCCCGCCTCAACCGCCGCGAGGGCAGCGTCCGCGACGGTGCCTGGGGTCATCGCGCCCGCGGGCATTCCATCGCCGGGCTGGCTGGGCGTGGCGGCGGCTCCGATAGGCGCCAGCGCCGCGGAGTTCGAGCCGAGGGCGGTGTCGACCAGGCCCGGACAAAGTACTGTTGCGCCTAAATCCGGTGACTGAGCGCGCAATTCGGCGTGCAACGTCTCGGTCAATCCGACCACGGCGTGCATCGTCGCGTTGTACGGCGAGAGCATCGGCAGCGCCATCAGACCGCCCGCCGATGCAGTGTTGAGGAAGTGGCCGGAACCCTGGGCAACGAGAAGTGGGGCGAAGGCCCGAACCCCGTGGACGACGCCCATCAGCTTGACGTCGATCAGCCAGCGCCACGTCTCGGCACGTTGTTCCCACATCGGCGTGAGTTCGCACACCACCCCGGCGTTGTTGCAGACCAGGTCGACACGGCCGAAACGCTCCATCGTCGCGTCGGCCAGCGCCTGCACGTCGGCCTCGATGGCAACGTCGGTTCTTACCCCGACGACTTCGGCGGAATGCCCGGACAGCGCCCCGACGGCCACCGGAATGGCCTCCTCCCGAACGTCGGCGATCATCACGTGGACACCGCGCCCCACGAGGTGGTCGGCGAGCGCAAAGCCGATTCCGCTGGTGCCTCCCGTGACTACGGCAACCTGGCCTGCGGTGATCTTCATGAGGTTCCGACCCTTCCCATTAGGACTTCGGGCCCAGTGGCCGCCGCGACAGCTCCAGCACCTCTTCGGTGGCGAGCGGACTGTGCGGGTGATGCGAAAGACACCAGGGCGCCGTGATCTTGTGGAAGGCACTGCCTTCGAGCGCGGCATAGAAGTTGCCCGCCCGTAGCCTGCTGATGTCGGGTACGTGCCCGCCCTTCACGCGCGCCATCTCTTTGGCGACGGTGATCTGAGCCGGCGCGTTCAGCAGCCCGTAGAACTGGGTGGCGGAGTTGCCGGGGATGGTGTTGTCCAGGCCGCGCGGCGCCTGGGTGGCATAAACCAGACCGAGCCCATACTTGCGGGCTTGTGACGACAAGGCCAACGTGCTCCGGGTGGACGCAGTGGTTCGGCCGGACGGCGCGAAGTTCTGCGCCTCGTCCATCACCAGCAGGCCGCCCAACGGTCGATCGCCTGCCGGATTGCGCTTGATCCACGCGAATAGCGCCATCTGCAGCTGATTGACGAAGCCTTCGCGCTGCAGCTCGCTGGTCAACCCGATCATGCTTATTACCGATACCCGGGCCCGGTAGCCGTCCGACGGAGTCAGCAGCGCTCCGGGGTCCATCGGTGTGCCGTCCCCTCCGAACATCGGGTCATTCACCTTGGCGGCGCGCAGGTTCTGTCCCAGTTCCGCGGCGCGCTCCCGCGCATTCGCAATCACGCTGACGCCGTCAGGCAGGTCGGCGAGCACCTCCAGGAGCCCGTCGAGATTGGTCGACGCGTGCCGCCCGTACCACTGCAGCGCCTGACGCAGTACTGCCCGGGACTGATTGGCCCTGGCCGTGTTCCCCGCGATCAACGCGCGGGGTTCCAGTGCGGCAAAGGCGGATTCAACGGCTTCGCCGTACTCATCGTGGTCGTCGGCCACGCTGGCGAAGTCGGGCAGCGGCTGGAACGACAACGGTCGCCCAGCGGATCGCCTCGGCGTCCACACCACGACCTCTGTATTGCTGAGGTAGTCCACGGCGCGCGGGGTGTCGAAGGCGTGCCAGCCACCCGGCAGTTCGGGCCAGGGAAGGCCGAGCCGCGCCAGATCGTTGTTGGGATCCAACACGATCGACGACACTCCGTGCAGGGCACACTCTTCGACCAGCCGACGGATGAGTACCGTCTTGCCCGATCCCGAGCCGGCGAAGATGGCGGTGTGCTTGCGCAGGGCAAGCAGTTCCACGCTCAGCTGTCGGCCCGAAGTTTCGTCGATGCCTAAGGGGACGGCAGTGGGGGAATGCTCGTGACGACGATCGGTTGGCTGGGGTTCAGGCGAAGGCGGCTGCGCCACAGACGGTTCCGGCACCTCGGGCGGCAGTGGGCCGGCGCCCTCACCGAATGCGTCCCGAAGGAAGACCAGTCCGTGCGCGGGTTTGCGCGCGACCAGCCAGCCGGGAAGGTCTGCGTGGTTGTCGGCGATGAGGTCCCGCAGCGCCGACAGAGTGCGCAGATCGTCGTCGGAGAGCGGTAGCGTGCGACCGCCCGCCCCCTCGAAGTCGGCTACCAGGGCGGCGGTCTTCACACCGTTGGGCCACGGCCCGTTCCGTAGCAGGAAGAGTTTGCGCTTGTCCAGATTCTTTCCGAAACCGGTTGCAGAACAAGCATTCTTGATACGGCTCTGTGCGGCGACCGCATTGGTGCTGGCGATCGCGCGGAATCCCCAGTGCCGTTCGTCGTCGGTCGTGGCGTCGAGACTCTGCCGCAGTCGGCCGTGGAGCTGAACCTGTTTGCCCGGTGGCGGATCGAGCCGGTAAGTCTGTTCGGCGTCACCACGTTCGGTGATCCAAGCATCCAGGGCCGCCGACAGCAGGCCCGGCACGATGGTGTCCTCGCCCTCTGGGTCGAGCGCGGCGGTACCGACCGCGCGCTGCCGGTAGTCGGCGAAGCGCCGGTCGAGTTCGGCGCTATCTCGAGGTTTGTCGGCCCTCGTTCGCGGGCTTGGCTCCGGACCGTCTCCGGGAGAGGGCGCCCTGAAATGGGCGAGCTCTTCGACGATGTCGCGGTCCAGGCAACTGCGGATGTGAGTATCAGCGCGTTTGAGCAGCAGGCGGGGCGTGTAGTCCGGTGCGTCGTCGAAGGCCGACACCATAATGGGCCAGCTGGGGTAGGGCGGGCTGAACTCGATCGCCCGGTAGCTGGCAGTGAACCGCCGCTCCAGGATGGCTCGTCCGACGTCGGCGCTCGGCAGCCCTTGCAGCTTGGTGGCCTCACGGAACCGGTCGGCCACTGGGCCGGCCGCCCGCGTCCGGATCGACTCCCACGCCGTGGGTAGGCAGGCGACCACTGAGGCCGTGCGCCGCATGTTCTGTCGGATCGACATCAGTCCGTGTGCGACGTGTTCGATGTCGCTGTTGTCGGTCGCGGCGTCAGCGCGTGCCAGCGGATCGGCGCGATCGGTCCCTTGCGCGAGCAGGGTGTCGATCTGGTCGATCGCCAACACCGCGGGTCCGGCCAGCGCTACCAGCCAGGAGATGTCACGCACGCATTCCTGCGGTGACAGTGTCGACACGCCGATGGACCATGTGCGGCGGCCGGAGTCGTCGACGTCCTCGGCCGAGTTCAGGTACGCCTGCCCGACGTCCTGAACGTCGAACTCCGTCGCGCCAAGAAGAACCAGTGCGCGCAGAGTATGGCGCGTCTGGCTCACCGTCGCCGGGTTCGCCTTACGAAGCGCGTCGATGAACCGCGACAGGACCTCGGGCGTCAGCTCGCCATCCCCGACGATCGCCTTGCGGTCCACCCGAGAGACGTGGGCCACCAACGACAGTTGCCACAGCAGTTCCTTGAGCTGGGTTTCGCGATTGGCAGCGGGCCGGCCCAGGCTCCGCACGATGCTGCTCCGGGCGGATTCCCAAAAGCTGGTGGCGTCCAGCAGTTCGACGACGAAGAAGAACCCGTCGGCCGCTTGCACCCGTTCGCGCACCTGGCCGAGCAGATGGGTCTTGCCCGATCCGGCCGGGCCCTGCACGACCACGCCGAGGGGGCTGGACTGCTGCTCCCCGCCGGCGTCGGCGAAGGCCGCCATCACGTCGTCGAGCGCCTTGTCGTTGAAGCCAGGCACGTGCAGCGCGCCCTGCGAATGCCACAGATCGTCGGCGGTCGGGGCCCACGACAGGCGTAGGGAGCTGAGCGCCTCCCGTTCTCTTGGGTCCATCAGTTCTCGATCGCGATCAGATGTTTGGCCTGGTCGCCGATCGAGACGGCGGCGGCGTGGTCCTCGGCCGTCAACGTCTTCTGGTTCTCCTCGGGAACGAGGCTGACGCCCTCGATGCGGTACATCCGCGTCAGCGCGGCATCCAGGTCGTGCCTCGACAGGTCGGGCAACTCGGCGCGCAACCGAACGAGGTCGACCCAGCCGCCGGCGCGGGCGGCCAGCCGAACGTACGCGGCGCGCACCTGCTCCACGACTTCGTCCCCCAGCGGGTCGGGTTCGCCGGCGAGCGCAAGGTCGTCGAGCGGTATGAAGACGTCACCGGCGGCCAGGTCGTCGCGGTCGAAGTAGCGGCGCAGCGCGCGCAGCACGGTGTACAGCGCCTTGCCCTGGCCCGACGGACGCGCAGGCGTGTCCGCACCGAACAACTTGGCGCACGTCGCCCACCCCTTGTCGGTCAGCTCCAGCACCATCGCCCGGTTCGGCGTGGTGACCTCGATGAGCCCATGGTGGGCGAGCCGATCGCGGTCGCGCTTCTTCAGTTCCGGTCCCAGAGTGGCCAATTCGGGATTGCGGACGGGTCGTGCTTCGGCCATCAGGACCAGTAGCACGGCTTGCTCGGTGCCGGTCAGTTCCTCGGGGTTGACGCTCACGACTGATTCCCTTCGCAGTTTCTCTTCGTTGCCAGCAGTCGCTCGATCACGTCGAGCACCCGGCGCGGATCGTCGATGATCTCATCGTTGGTGAAACGCAGGACGGCGAAGCCGTCGAGGGTCAGCCCGTTGTCGCGCCGTCGATCGGCCGCGTACTTCAGGCTGCCGCGGTGATCGGGCCCGTCGAGTTCGACGACGCATCGCTCCGCGGACCACATCAGGTCTACGCGGATCGGGGGAGCCAGCGCGTGGCTGACGTACTCCTGATTCCATGTCCGGCCGGCCGCCCAGTCGCAGCGGGCCAGGCATCGCTCCAGCGTCTGCTCGACAGCGCTGGAGGGATGCGGGACACCGGCCAGCGCTGGGTAGTCGACTTCTGGCGGCAACTCGGCGGTCAGTTTGGCCGACAGGGTCGCTACGAATCCGGGGACCGACAGCTGCCACGTCGGATACCGGTCGACCAGCGACAGCGCGCCCGGGGCGAGCCACACGCCGATCGCGCCATGGCTGACCAGCCACTCGCATGCGAGGGCGACATGTCGCTGTTCGTCGTGGGACGAAGACCGTTCGACCGGTCCGACGAGTAGAACCACCCCGGCTCGGTGATAGCTATGCGCGATGATCCTTGCCAACCCGATGGCTCGCACCTCGGGCCCGTACCCCCGATCCGGGGTATCGCCACTTACTACGGCCTCGGCCATGTCGGCCAGGAATGGGCCGAAGTGTTCGCTGCCACCTGCGTGCCGATGCGCGAGTTGCCGCACCACGCGTCGATCGAAGTCACTGCTCGTCGTGATTGCCTCCGCGTCCGGCAGCCACGCAGGAAACAGGTCAAGGGCAACCGACTCGAGCCGCTCCAAGACGTCGTCGACGAAACCCGACGGCGACGGCGGGCTTGAGAGCCGGCAGCGTATGACCACGGGCACACGCTCGGGGAGCGGATCGAGACTGACCGCGAGCTGCGCGTCGGTCAGCCCGGCGAGCCTGACGACTTGGTCAGCTGGTATCTGCGACAACGACAGCGGCTGCCCGCATGTCACCGCGCTCACCCCACCCCCTGCGCCGTTGGACGATCCGCTCCATTCTGTCCTACGCATGGGTGCTCGCGCTCGGCATCACCCGCCGAGCTCGCCCAACGCAACGTCGGGGTTCGCGAGCCGTTCGGTATCGACCGGCTTCCGCGACCGGATCAGGTCCTTGATGTCGTCGAGGCCCTCCCAGACGTTGACGTTCATCCCCGCCAACACCCGGCGCTCGGCGTCCAGCCAGAACATGGTGAACTCGCGCTTGTCGACGTCACCCCGGAACACCACCGAGTCGTAATCGGGTGCATAGCCGACGTATTCCATGCCGAGGTCGTATTGATCGGTGAAGAAGTACGGCAGCTCGTCATATTCGCCGGGGGACCCCAACATCCCCGCGACCGCAACGGCGGGTTGCTTGAGCGCGTTCGCCCAGTGCTCGGTGCGGATGCGGGTGGCGTAGATCGGATGCGCCGCGGCGGCGATGTCGCCGACGGCGTAGACGTCGTCGGCGCTGGACTTCAGCGATGCGTCGACGAGCACCCCGCCGTCCCTCGTCTCCAGGCCCGCTTCCTCGGCGAGTTCGGAGTTGGGCTTGGCGCCGACGGCAACCAGGACGGCGTCGGCGGCCACGGTGGCACCATCGCCAAGTTTCAGCCCCGTCGCCCTTCCGTTGTCGGTGGTGATTGCCTCCACGGACGTCTTGAGCCGCAGGTCGACGCCGTGCTCTCGGTGAAGGTCGGCGAAGATCTCGGCCGCCTCGCGGCCGAGTGAACCGAGCAGCGGTAACTCGGCGGTCTCCACGACGGTGACGTCGACGCCACGCTCGCGCGCACTCGCGGCGACCTCGAGTCCGATCCATCCCGCTCCGACGACCGCCAGGCTGGCCCCCTCGGTGAGTGATGCCAGCAGCCCGGACGCATCGTCGATGGTGCGCAGGTAGTGAACTCCGTCGGCGTCTCCACCTGGAATCGGGGGCCGTCGTGAACTCGAGCCGGTGGCCAGCAGAAGCTTGTCGTAGTGCTCCTGTCCTCCGTCGCCATAGCCGACGGAGTGCCTCGCCGGGTCGACCTCGGTCACCTTGGTGCCGAGGTGCATCTCGACGTCGTGATCGCGGTACCAGTCCTCGGAATCGACGGTGAAGTCTTCGAGGGTCTTCTTGCCCGCCAGGTAATCCTTCGAAAGGGGCGGGCGTTCGTACGGCAGGTGGTCTTCCGCCCCGAAGAGCACGATCTTCCCCTGAAATCCTTTGTCCCGCAACACTTCTACGGCCTTGGCGCCTGCCAGGCCGCCGCCGACGATGATCATCGTGGTGGTGGGCATATCACTTCTCCTTGTTGTCGAAGGTTCGCGTACCCGATGGCATCCGGCGCAAACGCTTCCTACTGGGCGGCAGGCCCTTGGCGTAGCCGACGCCGCGCGTGACCCACGACTGCAGCTGACGCTTGTTGGCCACGCCCTCGGTGGCTACCCGCACCCAGCCGAGGGCTTCCCGGCCTGCCATCACCATCGGTTCGACGTGCTCACGCTGGAGCAGCTTCGGGGTGTCGTCGGGCGACACGCGCACCATGAGTCCGCCTCGTCCACTCGCCGCCACAGCCATGTGACCGTCGATCAGGAAGGCCAACCCTCCGAACATGCGCTTCTCCTCGACGCCACGTTCGCCGCTCACCAAGGCTCTAATGCGGTTCGCGAGTTCTTCGTCGTACGCCATGATCCGACGGTAGTCACCCCCCGCGGTGACTACCAGGTGGTCGAAGCGACCCATCGGCAGGTTCCCATCCGAGCCGGGGTCCCAATCGTTCTGCCAGGTCGGCGATGATCTGCCGGTAGTCGGCTGCGGCGAAGGTGAAGGGTAGGGCGAACGTCACTTCGTCGGCCCGCTGGAATCCCGCGTGGTCGTACAGCTGGTCGGCGAGTTCGTCGGATGGGCCGACGTAGTCGGGGGAGTACAGCATGCCGCGGGGCCCCTGGGGCGCTTTCGTGCGTTCGAAGCGACTCGCGGCGTACTCCCGGTAGCGGCGGACCTGCTCGTCGGTGGCGGAATCGGTCGGGATGACGACGAGGCCTTGTGAGACGCGCGCTCTTTGGCGATTGGGGTGGTGGGCACGAAACGCATCGATCTGCTCACCCTGAATGGTGGCGAAGTCGCGCGACTCGGTGCCCTCGGTGCTGACCACCGAACTGGTCAGATAGTTGATGCCCTGCTCGCCCGCCCACACCGCCGACGACAGCCCACCGCCGTACCAGACGCGATCGGCCAGGCCGGGCGAGTGCGGCTGGATGTGATCGGTGAACTGCTCGATCCCGACTGTCCCGGCGAAGTCGCTCATCGGTTCTCCACGCAGACCACGCAAAAGCCGCAACACGCGGTCCTTCGAGAAGTCCTCCGCCTGGTGGGTTTCCGGATACAGCGCCGTCTTGTAGTGGTCGTAGAGCGTTGGCGTACCCACCGACACGCCTGGGTTGATGCGCCCGCCCGACAGGATGTCCACGGTGGCCAGGTCCTCCGCCAAGCGGAAGGGATTCTCCAGACCCAATGGGATGACGGCGGTGCCCAGCTCGATCCGCGACGTCCGCTGACTGGCCGCCGCCATGATCGCCACCGGCGACGAGATGCCGGGTTGCAGATGACGACACCGCAGCCAGACGCTGTCGAAACCCAGCGCTTCGGCGCGGGTGATCACTTCGAGCGTCTCTTCCATTCCCGGTCCCGGGTCCGCGGCGTCGAAACGGCCGATCGTCAGGAACCCGAGCTTGCGCAGCGGTTCTCCACGTCGTGGCATCTAGCGATCTCCTTGCTCGGTGCAGCCGTCAACAAATGATGACGGCCCGGACGAAAGTACGGCCGCGGCATTTCGGCGCTGTCACCCGAGCACCGCATACTTCACCGATGACGGACGACCCAACACTCTGGTGGGCGAATGACCCTGTCCTGGAGGAGATCCGCCGCCGCAGCCACGCGCGACCGGTTCGATGCCTCGGTATTGAAGGCTCGCAGGGCCGGGTTCTCGTGGAGCGAGCTCGGCGTGTCCAAACAGCAGTTGCACCGCCGGTTCGGCACACGACAGCAGGGCTGACCGTAGTCAGCCCTGCTGTCGCTGCCACTATGCCGCGACGGCATCCGCCTCGGCTGCCGGCTCGAGCGCTTGCGCGACGATCTCCGCCACGTCGGTCATTGGTTTGACCGTCAAGGCCGCCAGCACCTCCGCTGGCACGTCGTCCAGGTCCGGCTCGTTGCGTGCCGGGATGAAAACTGTTGTCAGCCCTGCCCTTTGCGCGGCGAGCAACTTCTGCTTCACTCCACCGATGGGCAGCACCCGGCCATTCAACGTCACCTCGCCCGTCATGCCGACGTCGGCGCGGACCTTGCGTCCGGTCGCCATCGACACCAGCGCGGTGACCATCGTGACGCCTGCCGAGGGACCGTCCTTGGGGACGGCGCCCGCCGGCACGTGCACGTGGATCCGACGGTCGAGGGCCTTTGGGTCGACCCCGAGTTCCTCAGCGTGTGAACGCACGAAGGACAACGCGATCTGCGCCGACTCCTTCATGACGTCGCCAAGCTGACCGGTCAACTGCAGGCCGGCCTCGCCGTCCGTTGAGCCCGCCTCGATGAACAGCACGTCGCCGCCCAGGCCGGTGACGGCCAGCCCGGTCGCCACGCCCGGCACCGCCGTACGCTCTTCGGACTCTGGCGTGAACCGCGGACGACCAAGATAGCCAACGAGATCCGGCTCGTCGATGGTCAGCGGTTCCACGCTTGCTGCGAGCTTCGTCGTAGCCTTGCGCATCGCCTTGGCGAGCAACCGTTCGAACTGCCGCACACCTGGTTCGCGGGTGTAGTCCGCGGCGATCTTGCGCAGCGCCTCGTCGGTCACGGTGACCTCTTCTGGCGTAAGCGCCGCGCGGTCGCGTTGCCGGGGCAACAGGAAGTCGCGGGCGATGGCGACCTTGTCGTCCTCGGTGTAGCCGTCGATCTGCACCAGTTCCATCCGGTCCAGCAGCGCCGATGGGATGTTCTCGATGACGTTGGCCGTCGCAAGGAACACGACGTCGGACAGGTCCAGGTCCAGATCTAGGTAGTGGTCGCGGAACGTGTGGTTCTGCGCCGGGTCGAGCACCTCGAGCAGCGCCGCACTTGGATCGCCGCGGTAGTCGGAACCGACCTTATCGATCTCGTCGAGCAGCACAACGGGATTCATCGACCCAGCCTCGCCGATGGCGCGCACCAGGCGTCCCGGCAGCGCGCCGACGTAGGTGCGCCGGTGGCCACGAATCTCGGCCTCGTCGCGGACGCCACCGAGGGCGACGCGGACGAACTTGCGACCCAGCGCACGAGCCACGCTCTCACCGAGCGAGGTCTTGCCAACCCCGGGAGGACCGGCGAGCACCATCACGGCGCCGGAACCCCGGCCGCCGACGACCTGTAGTCCGCGCTGGGAACGACGGGCCCGCACGGCGAGGTACTCGACGATGCGGTCCTTCACGTCGTCCAGCCCGTGGTGGTCGGCGTCGAGGATCTCCCGGGCCGCCTTCAGGTCGGTGGAGTCCTCGGTGGTCACGTTCCACGGCAGGTCGAGCACGGTGTCGAGCCAGGTCCGGATCCAGCCGCCCTCGGGGCTCTGCTCACTGGAGCGTTCCAGCTTGCCGACCTCGCGCATCGCGGCCTCGCGGACCTTGTCGGGCAGGTCGGCTTCCTCGACGCGGGCCCGGTAGTCGTCGGACCCGTCGGGTTCGCCCTCACCGAGTTCCTTGCGGATCGCGGCCAGCTGCTGGCGCAGCAGGAATTCCTTCTGCGTCTTCTCCATGCCGGAGCGCACGTCGTCGGCGATCTTGTCGTTGACCTCGACCTCGGCCAGGAGATCGCCCGTCCACGCGATCAGGCTGCGCAGCCGTCCTGCGACCTCTTCGGTCTCCAGCAGCCCGCGCTTCTGCACGTCGGTCAGGTATGACGCGTAGCCGGCGGTGTCGGCCAGCGCGCCCGGGTCGGTGATCTTGTTGACCACGTCGACGATCTGCCAGGCCTCCCGGCGCTGCAGCATCGCCAACAGCAGTTTCTTGTATTCGCCCGCAAGCGCCTTCGTGTCGTCGTCGACGGCGACGTCGGCGACCTCGGTCACCTCGACCCAGAGCGCAGCACCTGGTCCTGTGGTCCCGGCGCCGATGTGGGCCCGGCGCTCACCACGCACGACGGCGGCGGCTCCGCCACCGGCGACGCGGCCGACCTGCACGATCGACGCGATGACGCCGTAGGTGGGGTAGCGGTCATCGAGCCTGGGCGCGATCAGCAGCTTGCCGGTTTCGCTGGCTTGAGCAGCGTCGACGGCAACGCGGGCGGCGTCGTCGAGTTCGACGGGCACCACCATTCCTGGCAGCACGATCGGCTCACTGACGAAAAGGATGGGCACAGCACTGCGTGCTGCATTGGCTTCAGCCATCAGTCCTCCAAAGTTGATACTGAAGCGCTCAACCTTGGCGGGGTCGGGTTTGTTCCCTCGTCATCCCGCCGCGGGTGCCGGAGCCAGCTGCGCGCGCCGCGTGACGATGATGGTGGCCAACACCAGTAGCCCGAGGATGGGCAACGTGATCGCCGAGTTCACGCCGTTGGCGACGTCGACGGAGACGTTGGCGATCGCCACGAGACGGACAGCGACCTCGAGGAGCAGGCCGATTCCCCACATCGCCGACAGCTGAATGTGGATCCGCCGGCGACGGCGCGCCTCGACGGGATCGGACACTTCCGAATCGGGTACCCGAAACCGTTCGCCGACGACCTGGGTGAGCGGGGTGCCGATCACACAACTGCCAAGGAAGATGAGTCCGCCGAGGCCGTTGACCAGGGTGTTGCCCACCAGGATGAGCTTGGGGTCGGTCGTCGCAAGTCCGACGGCGAGGCTCAGCCCGAAGGTCAGAAGCAGATAGCCGGCGAAGGGGTCGAGTCGGCGACTCTTCAGTGCGCCGTAGCAGACCCGCAGGCCAGACAGCACCGTCGCGGACAGAAGCGCTACGTACTCGGACGTCCCGGCGGCGCGCAGCCCGTAGTAGGCCACCAGCGGGGGTGCGATGTCGAGCAGCAGGGTGATGAGGAGGGGACGCATGGACCGGGGCTGGTCAGGGGCCGGTTCGCTCACCTGAACGACACTATGGATGTCGGCTGACGGCTTCCTGTGAGGGAATACCCGTGTCCACCTTCCTGTCGTAGCTCTCATGACCAAAGCCGTTCAGTTCGACGAGTACGGAGACATCGACGTTCTCGAGGTGCGCGACGTACCCCGCCCGGTTCCGTCCGGCGGCGAGGTGCTCGTCGAGGTGAAGGCCGCTGGTATCAACCCCGGCGAGGCGGCGATTCGACGCGGCGCCATGCACGACCGATGGCCCGCAACGTTCCCGTCGGGTGAGGGCAGTGACCTGGCGGGGGTGGTCGCCGAATTGGGCAGCGGAGTAACGGAATTCGCAGTCGGCGACGAGGTGCTCGGATACTCACTGACGCGCTCCAGCCACGCCGAGTTCGTGACCGTACCGGCGGAGCAGCTCACGCCGAAGCCCGCCGCGGTGCCGTGGGAGGTGGCCGGCGGCTTGTACGTCGCGGGCGCGACGGCGTACGCCGCGGTGCGGTCGGTCCAACTCGCCGCCGGGGACGTCGTCGCGGTGTCCGGTGCCGCCGGCGGAGTGGGGGCCATCGCCATCCAGCTCGCGAAGCGTGCCGGCGCAACGGTGCTCGGCGTTGCGGGGCCCTCGAACGACGAGTGGCTGTCGGCCCACGGCGTGATTCCCGTCAACTACGGTGACGACCTGGCCGCCCGGTTGCGGGCCGCGGCGCACACCGGCGTGGTCGATGCCTTCCTCGACCTCTTCGGTGGTGGTTACGTGCAACTCGCCGTCGAAGAGTTGGAAGTTTCGCCCGACCGGGTGGACACGATCATCGACTTCGCCGCGGTCGAGCGGTTCGGCGTGAAGTCGGAGGGCAGCTCCGAGGCGACCAACGCCGCCGTCTTGGCGGAGCTGGCGGGGCTGATCGCGTCGGGCGAGTTGGAGGTTCCGATCGCCAGAGTCTTCCCACTCGAGGAGGTTCGAAATGCCTACCGCGAACTCGAGGAACGCCACACCCGCGGCAAGCTGATCTTGAGCATGCAATGACAATCTCGTTGGCGGGCAAGGTCATCGCGATCACTGGAGCCAGCAGCGGCATCGGGGAGGCGACCGCCCGGCTGCTCGCCGAGCGCGGCGCCACCGTGGCCATCGGTGCGCGCCGGATGGAACGCCTGGAACTGCTCGCCGGCGAATTGCGCGCGCACGGAACGGGGGTGCTCGTCGACACCACCGACGTCACCCGTGGCGAAGACGTGGAGCGGCTGGTCGGCCGCACCGTGGACGAGTTCGGCAGGCTCGACGTCCTCGTCTCCAACGCCGGGATCAGCAAGATCGGACCGGTCGCTGACGTCGACGTCGAGGGCTGGAGCGCGATGATCGACGTCAATCTGCGGGGAGTGCTGCACGGCATCGCCGCGGCGATGCCGGTGTTTCGGCGCCAGGGTAGCGGCCACTTCGTGACGACGGTCTCGACGGCGGGACTCAAGATCGTGCCAGACATGGCGGTCTACGCGGCCACGAAGAACGCGGTCCGCACCGTCATGGAGGCACTGCGCCAGGAGTCGACCGACGGCGTCGTGCGAACGACGTCGATCTCGCCGGGATACGTCCGCACCGAACTCGGCGACTCCATCGACGATCCGGCCCTGCGCGCTCGAATCAGCAAGGGCATGGACGAATTCGGCCTCCCCGCCGAAGCCGTCGCCAGAGCGATCGCCTTCGCCATCGAACAACCGCATGACGTCGAGATCGGCGACATCACGATCCGTCCGACCGTTCAGGGTTGACCGGCCTGCTTAGCGCCCAACACGATTCGTCGCCAATTGACCAGGATGACGACCGGTATGAGGTACGCGCGATGAACAGGGTCGTGACTGCGCTGCCATCCTCGAGCAGTCCAGGAGTGGCGAAGTAGCCCTGATCCAGGGTCTGACATCGCCGTCCGAAGCGGCCACCCGGATGGGGACGTAGTCGTAGAGGTTCGCGAGCTGCATGAACAGGAACCAGAACGCGAGGTACGTGATGGATGGACTGCTACTGGCCCGCCACCACGGCAGCCCGAACCTGGCCGCTAGGTACAACAGCCCGTTGGTTCCCGGACCGGCGATCATGGCGATCGCAACCGCCAGCCCGTGTACGCCGGCATATGCGAACTCATAGTCGATCTTCTCGCCGATGTTGTATAGCAGCAACGCATTTCCGATTCCGCCGCCACCCCAATGGATGCCCAGAGGTCGGCCTTGATACCGGTCACCCAGGCCGCAAATGAATGCACGAACTCATGCGGAAGTGCCGCCGCGTAGTGCGCCAGGAGCACGAATACCGGCGTCCTTGCGACGAGCAGCCACGTCGGTCGCGTCGTCAGATCTGCACGCTAGCCCGTCACGAGCTCCCCGTGCGGAACACCCGAATGGGCGATGACGGCCGGCCATCATCCGAGTATGAATCCCTGATGTCCCCTTGGCGGTTCCGCGATTTTCACGACGAAGACCTGGGTCAGGCGATCTCGATCTGGGAGCAGAATCGGCTGCCTGGTGAGCCGGCGCCGGCTTTCGGGGTATCGGAGGTGGTGACGGCGGCTCGAGGTGGCCAGCCGTGCGTCGTCGCGGTCGTGGGCGACCAACTGGTCGGCCTGGCCGGGGGCGTGGTTCATGGCGAACGGGCGTGGATCACGATGGTTGCGCTGAGCAGCCGCTGGCGCGATCGCGGCATCGGCAGCGCGCTGCTGGGCGAGTTGGAGCAACGGCTGCGGGTCGCCGGGGCACGCCGCATCACCGCGCTGCTGCCCGTGAAGGCGACGGGTCCGACGGCGCTGCTCAACTCCGACTACGAAGAACGCACGGGACTGAGCTACTTCGAGAAGGTGGATCATCTTGGTGCATCGGATGCCGGCCTGCTGTCCGCGCTGGGCGCCCAGGTGATCCCACGGGGCCACTGGAACGCCTTGGCCGGGATGGAAACCGAGAAACGGGTCATCGAGCGACGCATCATGCTACCGCTCGTCGAACCCAATGTTGCTGCGGAGTATGGGGTTTCGCCGCCCAAGGCGGTAATCCTGTTCGGACCACCCGGTACCGGGAAGACCAGCTTCGCCAAGGCGATCGCCGGTCGACTGGGCTGGCCGTTCGTCGAGTTGTTTCCGTCGCGGCTGGCTACCCCTGAAGTGGCCATGGCGGGCGCGTTGCGCGAGGCTTTCGGGACGTTGGCGGACCTCGATTCGGTCCTGGTCTTCATCGACGAGGTCGAGGAGGTCGCCGGTTCCGCTCCGGTGTACCAACGGATCCCGCGCATGGCGTGACGAACGAACTACTCAAACTCATTCCGTCATTTCGCCAGCACGGCGACCGGTTGCTCGTGTGTGCGACCAACTCGGTCCGGTCGTTGGATTCGGCGATCCTGCGGCCGGGGCGATTCGACTACGTCATTCCGGTCGGTCCGCCGGATGCCGCGGCACGGGCGGCGATCTGGGAACGGTATCTCGTCACCGCCACGTCCTCATCCATCCCGATTGACATCGCCCAGTTGGTCGACGCGAGCGCGATGTTCACGCCCGCCGACATCGAATTCGCAGCGCGCAAGGGTGCCCAGGCGGCGTTCGAGCGGGAGCTTGCATTCCGGCGTGGCGAGCCTGCCCGAACCGAGGACTACCTCACCGCCATCGCCGACACCCGCCCGACGTTGACCGAGGCGATGATCGCGGAGTTCGAGGAGGACATCGCACATCGCACCCGACTGTGAACAGTAAGGAGCCTGCCGCCCAGGGGGTGACGGCAGGCTCCTGGTCTTTGGTGTCAGGCGGTGGCCTGAGCCCCCAATGTCCGCTGGATGTCAGGCAGCATCTGCTGCAACTGCTGACCCCAGTAGCCCCAGCTGTGCGTGCCGGTGGTGGGGAAGTTGAACACACCGTTTGTGCCACCCGCGGCGATGTAGTTGTCGCGGAACGTCGCGTTGGTGCGCAAGGTGAACCCTTCGAGGAACTGCGCCGACATCAGGTTGCCGCCATCCGTGCCCGAGTCCAGATCCGACGGCGTACCGGTGCCGCAGTAGATCCACACCCGCGTGTTGTTGGCGACCAGCTGTTTGACGTTGACCATCGGGTCGTTGCGCTTCCACGCCGGGTCACCCGAAGGACCCCACATGCTCTCGGCGTTGTAGCCGCCCGCGTCGTTCATCGCGAGCCCGATCAGCATCGGCCACCAGCCTTCGGACGGGTTGAGGAAGCCGGACAGCGAGGCCGCATAGGTCCACATCTGCGGGTGGTAGATCGCGTAGGTCAGCGCGCTGCCGCCTGCCATCGAGATACCGACGACCGCGTTGCCGTTCTGCGAGACCCCGTAGTTGCTTTCGAGGAAGGCGGGCAGTTCCTGGTTGAGGAAGGTCTCCCACTTGTAGGTGTAGTCCTGCCCATTGCCCTGCGATGGCTGGTACCAGTCGGTGTAGAAGCTCGACTGACCACCGACGGGCATGACTACCGACAGGCCCGAACCGTAGTACCACTCGAACGCCGGGGTATTGATGTCCCAGCCGTTGTAGTCGTCCTGCGCGCGTAGCCCGTCGAGCAGGTACACCGCGTGCGGGCCGCCACCCTGGAACTGAATCTTGATGTCGCGGTTCATCGCCGCCGAATGTACCTGCAGGTACTCGACGGGTAGTCCCGGCCGCGAGAACGCTCCTGCGGTCGCCGAACCCCCCGCGAAGCCGATCAGCCCGGGCAGCGCGGCGGCCGCAATGGCGCCCACCGCCAGCCGGCGCAACCACTCACCACGAAACTTTCCGATGAACTTCATAACGGCAAACAACCCCTTTTCATCATGTGCCCAAAAGCAATCACCGTTGCTTTGCGAGCGTTAGTGAATCACGTCCATGTGGTTCATTCCCGGTGTCAACGCCGATCTGTGACGTCGCATTTGGCTAACGATCAGGACTCGGCGCAGAGACCTGAAGGGCCGCTGGAAGGCCGATCTCCGGTGTGACCTGTGTGAATAAAGTGATTGTTGGGACTGGCCACGACCTACGAAACGCGTGGCGCCAACCGCTGTAACTGAGTCACGTGACGCGGCGCCAATTCGTCCAAACTCGTCACCCCGAGGAGCCTCATGGTGCGGTTCACCTGCGACGACAGGATCTCAATGGCCCGCTCGACACCCGCCTCACCACCGGCCATCAATCCGTACAGGTAGGCGCGCCCGACCAAAGTGAACCGCGCTCCGAGCGCGACCGCGGCGACGATGTCGGCACCCGACATGATCCCGGTGTCCAGCAAAATCTCGCAGCTCCCACCTAGCTCGCGCGCGACGGACGGCAGCAGGTGGAACGGAACGGGTGCACGGTCCAGTTGGCGACCGCCGTGATTGGACAACACCAGCCCGTCCACCCCGAGCTCGGCCACCGCCCTGGCATCGTCGAGCGTCTGAATACCCTTTACCACCAACTTATTCGGCCACTGCGACTTGATCCACGCCAGGTCGTCGAAGGTGACAGTTGGATCGAACGCCGTGTCGAGGTACTCGGCGACGGTCCCTGGCCAGCGGTCTAGCGACGCGAAAGACAGTGGCTCCGTTGATAATAAGTCGAACCACCACCGCAGATGTGGAGCTGCGTCGAGCACGGTACGCAAGGTCAACGTGGGCGGAATGGACATGCCGTTGCGCGTGTCGCGCAACCGCGCGCCCGCAACGGGCACGTCGACGGTCACCAGCAGCGTGTCGTAACCCGCCGCGGCTGCGCGCTCGACCAACGCCATGGACCGGTCGCGGTCCTTCCACATGTACAGCTGGAACCAATTGCGGCCACTCGGGTTTGCCGCTCGCACCTCTTCGATCGAGGACGTACCCAGTGTTGAGAGCGAGAACGGAATCCCGTGGCGCGCAGCGACCCGCGCTCCTGCCAGCTCGCCCTCGGTCTGCATCAGGCGCGTGAAGCCCGTCGGCGCGATGCCGAATGGCAACTCGACTCGGTCCCCGAGCACCTGCCTGCCGGTGTCTACCGCGGCGACGTCGCGCAGGATGGTCGGATGGAACTCGATGTCGCGGAACGCTTGTCGCGCCCGGCTCAGCGAAAGCTCTTCCTCGGCCGCACCGTCGGTGTAGTCGAACGCGGCCCTGGGGGTGCGCCGCTTGGCCAGTGTGCGGAGGTCTTCGATGGTCAGCGCCTTCGACAGGCGTCGTGCAGTCGCATCCAACTGGGGCCTACGGAACCCAATCAGTGGCGCCAGTTCGCGTGGCCGCGGTACGCGTCGCCTCATCTCGTCTCCCTATCGCCGGCCGCGGCGAGTGCGCGCAACACGTCTTCGTGTCGCTCTTCGATGGTGCGGCCGATCTCCTGTAGCAGCAGCGGCTTTCGCAACACCAGCTCCTCCATGTGCTCACGCTCGATCTGCAGCACCGTGACCTCGTCGACGGCGTAGGCACCCGAGGTCACCGGCTCGCGAGTCAACGCGGTCGAACCGATGAAGTCACCCTCCTCGACGATGCGCACCGGCACCATTGCCCCATCCCCGGCCTTGGCGATGAGTCGTACCCGGCCGTTGACGATGAACGTCATGCGTTTGGGGATCTGGCCGGGGGACTGGATGGTTTCGTCGGCGCCATAGCGGGTGATTCGCGAGTTGGGGAGCAGTTCCTGCTGTTCGGCCTCGCTCAGCCGGAGCGTCGGCGCGAGGATCCGCAGCGCCGTCGCCGCACGTTCCGACGTGGCGAAGTCGTCGTCGGCCTCGTCGAGATGCAACCCGACGCGCCGAGCTGCGTACCAGGCCCACCGCAGGAAGGTCGCCCTGGCCCGGCCGCCGTCAGCGGGGGAGCGCAGCGGAATCGAGGTCTTGTACTCACCGGCGCCGGCCACCACGGTGGACGGCGCCGCACCGGGGCGCAGATTGGGCAGGGTAGCCGCCACCCCGACGAGCATTCGGCACACGTCGTCGGGAGGATCGTTCTGGCCGAACAGGGTGACCACCGAGATCGAGTGCTCGCCGGGAGGTCGGCTCAGGTTGGCGAACGACGCCCCTGCCAGTACCGAGTTCGGGATGATCTGCAATCCGCTGCCGGTGTCGATGTGCGTGGCACGCCAGTTCACCTCGACGACCCGGCCCCGCGCCGACGGGGTGTCCACCCAGTCCCCGAGTTGGAACGGCTGCTCGAACAGCAGCAGCAGTCCGGAGATGATCTGGCCCACCGAGTTCTGCAGCGTCAGGCCGAGCACGATCGACGTGATGCCGAGCGCGGTGAACAGACCTCCGACGTTGGCACCCCAGATGTAGGAGAAGATGATCGCGAGCCCGATCGCGATCACGAGGAACCGCGCCACGTCGAGGAAGATCGATGGAATCCGCTTGCGCCAGGAGCCATCCGGCGCGCCCTGGAATAGCGTGGCGTTGAGTCCGGACAGCACCAGCACCAGCAGCACGAAGCCGAGCACGGTCGACACGATGCGGACCGGCGTGGCTTCTGCCGAGACCTGGGTGGCCTTGACGAGGAGCAAGAGCAGCGCCGTCAGCGGCAGGATGTAGTTGCGCACCAGGCCGATTGGCCGAGCCAATGCACTGCCCCGCCTCGTCAGCGCGGCCCGCACCTCGGTGAGGATCACCAACGCGACCGGCAGGCCGATCGCCACGCCGACAGCCCAGTAGAACCAGGACGAATCCACCACGCGCGTCACGGTTGGCGCTCCACCAGCCGCCAGATTGACTGCGACTCCCCGTTGACCGTCACGTCGCCTGCGGCCGTGAACTGGCGGGTGTCGCGCATGGCGTCGTAGACGTCCGAGGTGACGTAGACGCCGGGCTGCGGCGAACCGCTCTGCACGGAGAACGCCAAATCGACGGCCGCGCCCCACATGTCGTAGGCCAGGCTGGACCTGCCGACCAGACCACTGCTGACACGGCCCGTGTCGATGCCTGCGCGCAGTCGCAGTGCATGGCCGCCCTCGCCGTTGAATCGGTCGACGATGCGGTTCATCTCCACCGCGAAGTCGACGGTGCGCCGGACGTTGTCGATGCGCGGCACGTTGAGGCCGCAGCTGGCCAGGTACCCGTTTCGAAGCGTACGGACCCGTTCGACGCCGAGACTGTCGGCCGCGGAGTCGAACTGGCGGACCAGTTTGTTCACGATCGCCAGCGACTCGTCGGACGTCAGGCCTGCCGACAGTTCGTCCAACCCGACGATGTCGGCGAAGATCACCGTCACGTCCTGGTGGTCCTGGGCGATGGTCTCCTCACCCTCCCGGTAGCGCGCCACCACCTGCTCGGGCATCAACGACAACATGATGCGGTCGTTCTCGCGCCGTTGTTCGTTGAGCAAATCCTCCTTGATCGCCAGGTTTCGACTCATGTCGTTGAAAGCGGCTGTCAGATCGCCGAATTCGTCTCGGGACACCACCGGTATCGTAGTTCCATAATCGCCCGAGGTGATCTGCTGGGCACCGCTCTCCAGTCGGCGGATCGGGCGCACGAACAGCCGGGCGAGCAACATCGCGGCGATGCAGACCACGAAGATGATCGCCACCGTCGACAGCACCAGCTTCCTGGTGAACGCCGACACCGGGGCGAACGCCTCCGACGTATCGATCTTGGCGACCACGCCCCACCGCAGCCCGGGAAGGTCGGCGGGCGCGTAGGCCTGCAGCGTCTCGTGGCCGAGGTAGTCGTCGGCGACGAGTGTGCCGCGCTGACCCTGCTGCGCCAGCTTGGTCGCCACGGTCGCGACCGGTTGTACCAGCGTGGTGCCGTGTTGACGGATCGCACTGTCGGCGACGTCCGGCGGAGTGCCTGCGGCGATGACGTCGCGCTTGTAGGCCTCTGGGGCCTCGAGGAACAACCGCGAATTGGACCGCATCAGATCGTCGGGGCCGACGATGAACGTCTCGCCCGTAGTGCCCATGCCGGATTCCTCCCAGCGCCCGTCCATCGTCATCAGCTTGTTGATCTTGGAGATTGGAAACTGAAGCGCCAGTACTCCTTCGACGTGACTCTGGGGCCCGACGGGCGAAACGAACCACGCCGTTGGTTCGTCAGCAGGCTCGTAGTCGCCGAAGTCGGTCAGTCCGACGTAGTCGACGTCGTTGGAGTCCAATGCCTTCTGGTAGGCGCCGGTGAGAGCGCTGCCCTTGTATGGACCGTTGAGGATGTTGGAACCTAGATCCGCTCCCTTGTAGGCGGAGTAGACGATGTTGCCCCTGGTGTCCAACAGCAGGGCATCCTCGAACTCGAAGCGGGTGACGACCTCGCGGAAGAAGTCGTTGTATTGCGCGTTCGCCGCCGACCACGCGCTGCCGTCATGGGCGTCGTCGAACTTGATCGCGGCGTCCCAGTCCGCGGTCGGCGCGTTGTAGTCACCGAACGGCGTGGAGTAGTAGGCCTGGAGATACTTCGCCGCCGGCGACGCCGGCAACAGGGCCTGCAAGTCGACGTCCTCGCCCGTCTGTGCTCTTTCGTCCTTGGCGAACCGCTTGGCGTAGTAGTCGACGAGCGACTGTTGTTGAGCCGGGTTGACGGTGGACGCGGCGAGCTGGTCGAAGCCCGCCGTGAACGCCCCGATCGCCTGTGTGGCTGTCGCCCCGCGCGAGTAGATGACCAGCGAGTTCTTGAGATCCTGGATCCCGGTCTGCAATTGGCGGCTCTGCGACTGCCGGATCTCGGTCAATCGGTCGAACACCGACGCGCGCAGCGAGTTGCGCCCGGACTGATAGCCGATCGCTCCGACGATCGCCGCGGACAGGATGCTCGTCAGAAGCAGCATCACCAGGAGCTTGGACTGAATGCTCACCCGCGACATCAGCCGACGACGACTCCGCTTGGCGGATTCGGTCGAGTCGATCTTCTCGTCCAAGGGGGCGTCCTGCGTCGTCGTCGTCATCGGTTGCAAAGACTAGCTCGCAAAACACGCTGGTCGGCCCGAGTCGGTGAATGTACGGACTAAAGCGCGAGCACGGCCCAACCATGGGGCTGCACGTCGAGCACGTCGGTAGCGCGTTCCGCGGGAGCACCGGAGCCTGCGACGATCCGGGCGCTGCCGATGCCGAACTCGGACAACGACATCCGCAAGGGCGCGTCATCGACGTTGAGTGCGACCACCAGCGCGCCCTCGTCAGCGCTCGTCCGGTAGACGTATTGGCTGTTGGCCAGGTGCAATGCCGTTGTTCTCGCCGCGTGCAGCCATGGATGGCGGCGGCGCAGTCCGATCAGATGCTGATGCAGCCGGAAGGCGTCGTGTCCCAGGTGTTCGGAGTCCTCCGGCCGCGCGGGGAACTCCGGCCGGACTTCGTCGTCGCCTCCGAAGCGTTCCTCTTTGACGCCGCGGTACTCCCATTCGTCGCCCGCGTAGACGCTCGGTGTGCCACCAACGGTGAGCATGAGCACCAGCGCGTGCTCGACGTGCCGAACGTCGTCGAGGCGGCTCGCGATGCGGGTGACGTCGTGATTGCCGACGAAGGTCATCGGAACGAAGGTGTCGAGGAATTCGTCGTGTCGGCCCAGGGCGTGGTCGAGTTCGTGGAAGTTGGCGTCGTTGAGGCTGCTCCAGACCGCCTTCCACAGCTCGTACTGCGTGACGGAATCGAAGGTCGCCGCGGACACCGTGGCGGCATAGTCGCCGTGGATGACCTCGCCGACGAACCATGCGTCGGGGAACTCGCGGCGGACCCGGGGTAACACCTGCGCCCAGAACGTGTCGGGCACGGCATATGCGGCATCGAGCCGCCAGCCGTCCGCACCACGCCGCAGCCAGTGCGACATGACGTCGACGACGTAGTCGACTACTTCGGGGTTGCCGTGATTGAGCGTGACGAGCCCTTCGTGGCCCTCGAAGGTGGCGAAACCATTGCGCCCCTTGCGGAACCATGAACCGTCGCCGCCTGCGACGGCGTCCTGATAGCGACCAAACTCATTGCCGACGTGATTGAACACGCCGTCGAGCAGAACTCGAAGTCCACGTTCACGGGCCTGCGCAACCAAGTGGTCGAAGTCGGAGTCGTCGCCCAGCCGCGGATCGATCGCGTAATGGTCGGTGGTGTCATAGCCGTGCGTCTTGGAGGAGAAGATGGGCCCCAACGCGATACCGGAGGCCCCGAGTTCGAGGGCGTGGTCGAGCCACGCGGCGACCCGGCCAAGCCGGTGCTCGTCGGCCGTTGGGACGGGGTCGGCGGGAAAGGCGCCGACGAAGCCCAGCGGATAGATCTGCCACCAGATCTCGTGCTGGACCCAGTCGGGCTCACTCATGGTCGGAACGCCGTCTCGTAGAGCGCCTTCATCTGGTCCTCCAATTCTGGCGCGGGCCCTGCCAATTCGACCGCCGGTGCGACCTTGGAGATCGGCAGTGGGGCGACGGGGGACGGTGCTACGCCCCAGCCGGTCAGCCAGCCGTTGAGTTGAGCGGTGGAGGTCGCGTACACGATGCGGCCGAGGCCCACCCAGGCGTGCGCCGCGGCGCACATCGGACAGTGCTCGCCGGACGTGTAGACCGTGGCGCCAGCACGTTCGGCACGCGTGAGGTTCGACGTGGACCAGCGGGCGATCGCGAACTCGGGGTGCTGGGTGTCGTCGCCGTCCTTCACGAGGTTGAGCTCCTCGACGCGGACCACGCCGTGGGCATCGACGAGCAGTGAGCCGAACGGCTGATTGCCCTCGTCGAAGGCCGCCTTCGCCAACTCCACGCAGCGGCGCAGGTGTGGGAGGTCGTCCTCGCTGGTCGCCACAGCCGGAGTGTACTCAGCAACGGGTCGCCGACGGCCCAACGTCAACGGGTAGCACGCCAGCCCGAGGAGCAGCGCGGACAGGTGTCCCAGCGACGTGAAGTTGGTGTGGACGACCAGCGCGCCGACGGCCATGGCGACGAGCGCACCGAGGTACGCCCAACGCCAGCGCCTCGGGATTCGGTAGAAGAGCACCCCGGCGATGCCGACGACGAAGTAGCTCACCCCGACGTCGCGGGCGTCGACCAGTCGCGGGGACAGTCGGGCCTCCTGGATGCTCCAGTAGAGGAAACCCTCACTCAAGGTGGTGGCACCGATGTGGCAAACCAATCCCGCGACCAGCCAGCGCAGATGTCCCAGCCACCGCTCGGCGGGAGCCAGAAACAGCGTGAATATCAGCACGTACGGCCACCAGTACTTGCCGTCGATCCACAGCAGGCTGTTGAACAGCACTCGAACGGGGTCCGACGCGAGGTGGTGCAGGTTCGTCGACGTCGACTGCAGCAGCGTCCGCAATAGCCGGTTGCTCAGCGAGTGCTGCACCAGTGTCGTCGCCAGCAAGACGACGAGCCACGCGTAAGTCAGCGGAGCGCTCCGCACGTAGCTCCGTACCCGACCCCACGCATGTGTCACGTTCACCGACGATAGAGAACGGCCGACCGCGATGACTTCGACACGCGGGGGGCCTACTGCTGTTTCGCTACCGACGACTACCGATTGGAGCGGTCGCGATCACCCGTGACGCCGAACTCGTCGACTTCTGGATGGAACGGGTCGCATTCGGCTGAGCTCAGTCGCAGCAGCCGGCGTCGCCAACGTCAAGACGGCAGGCACATGACGCGAGGATGGGCACGTCGGCGCGAGCGGCGGCCAGTTCGAGTTGCCGCCCGATGATCACCGCTTCGGCGTCGCGGCCCAGCCTCCGTAGACATTCGTGGTATCCGTGCAGACTCCAGACGTTGCCCGGATGCTGGCACGATCTGCTCAACGTGGAATCGAGGCCGAGGTCGGCGGCGTACACGGCCGCCGCTTCCTCGACGTGGCCCTGCTCGAGCAACAGCGCGCCGTAGGCGTGCCGGGTTGGCTGCATCCACCCCCACGGCTCGTCGTACGGCAGCGCGTCGTCGAGTTCGATCGCCCGTCGCAAACTTCTGAATGCCTCGTCGAATCGACCCTCCCGGTAGGCGAGCTCACCGTCCAGCATCGCTTGGCCGACCGCGAGGATGTCGCGGCTGGTGTTGTTGAAGAGGTAGCGGGTGTCGGGGATTCGGGCGTATGCCGTCGCAAATGCGTCGCGTTCGGCCCGGGCGTTGGCAAGTTGCCCCTTGGCCGCGTGCGCCACGCCACGGCCGTAGTGAATGGTCGCTGCAGTGGTGCAGTAGAGCTCCGGCTCGTCCGGCAGGGGTTCGGCGGTCAACTCATCCCAGCGCCCAAACCGTATGAGCACGTGGATCCTCAGCGGTACGAACGCCTCTAGCCAATCCGCCATGGGCGGAGACTCGATCGCCAGCAGCTCCGGACCGAGTTGCGTGGCAAGCTCGTCCGCCGCCCGCAGTGCCAACTCGGACTGGCCCTCGAACATCGCCGAGTACACCACGAAGTGCAGATCGTGCGCCCGGTAGAGCGAATAGAAGTTCAGCGGCCCCTGCCGGTCGACGAACCTTCGATCTGCCTCTACGGCAACCTGATTCGCGACGACCGAACTGCGGTAGTCACCGCACAGTACGTCGATGTGACTGGGCATGTGCTGCAGGTGACCCGCATCGGGCACCAGGCCACGCAGAAGATCGGCCGCGGGCAGGGCCTCCTCGGGGTGGGCGGACATCTCCATGGCGTGGAGGTAGAGGTGAAGCACTCCCGGATGTCCGCGTCCGACCTCGGTTGCGAGCACGTCGTCGAGGAGCCGCTTGGCGGCGACGACGCGCGATCCTGGCGCGGGCTCCCCGGTTCTGGTGTCCCACAACGCCCACGCGGTGACGTTCATCAAGGCGTCGGCGGCCAGCGCCTGCACGTCGACGTCATTCGGGTAGGTCTGGGCCAGCTCCGCCATGGCGTCGGCGTAGCGGGCGTGTCCGGCAAACAGCGCCTCGGTGTCGTCCGGGTCGTCAGTGGGGAAGCGGGCCTCCAGTGCCTCGATCAGCCCGCGTTCGACCACCGTCGCCCGGCCCGTCGCGGCGAGTTCGAGTTCCATTCGCGCCCTGGCCAACGAAGCGGCCAGATCCGCGGGATCGAACGCCTCCCAGGCCTTGTTGTAGTTCGGGCCGATGGCGTACGCGATACCCCAGTTCGCGACAGCCAGGTCGGGGTCGTGCGCCAGGGCCCGCTCGAAGCAACGAATGGACTCCTCGTGGTTGAACGCGTACGCCCAGACCATGCCGCGGTCGAACCACACCTGTGCTTGCGCGGATGGGGTCTCAATCGACCTGTGATAGGACCCGAGGTCGTAGTAGGGCTCCGGCGTTTCCTGCGGTGTGGTTACCGTCATGGCTCGCACGATAATTCAGCACGGACCGCGCCGCGCCTGATCGGATCACGGTGGCGCCAATGGCGAGCACACACCCGACGGCGGCCCAGATGGCGAGCGTGACAAGGGGCGTCGCGGCGCCGTTGCCGCCGAAGTACTGGACACTTCGCAACAGCGCGACGCCGGAGCCCTGCGGCACGATCGGGTTCAGCGTCGTATAGAAGCCCGACAGCAGCGGCTTGCCCACGGGGCCGGCGGCCGCGGAGTTGCCGACGATCACGAGGAACGCGGTCAGCGCCGCGGATGCCACGGTGCCGAAGGCCGCCGCGACGCCTGTCACCGCACCCGCGACAGCCATGGCGTACATGAACAGCGCCCCGTACACCTGCCAGGTATGGCCGGTGAGCGCACCGAGGATCACGTCCACGTAGAGGGTCACCCCCGCCGCCAGAACTGCCGAATATGCGGCCAGGCTCAGGGTGCGCCATGCCAGCGTGGAGGGCTTGCGAACGCTGCCCATCATGCGGCCGAAGATCGTCGCGCCAACGGAGGCACCAATCGACAGGAAGATGACGGCGTAGAAGACGACGGTGCCCTGCGGGTCGGCCGCGGTGGTCGGGGCGACGTCGGTGACCTCGGGGGTCAGCCCGGCCTTGGCGGCGATGCCGCGGCCGACGGTCTCGGCGGCATTGGCGACACTGCGCCCGCCACCGCCGGCGACATAGATGTCCAGGCGTCCCGGTGCGTCGACGACGAAGGCGGCGTCGGATTTGCGCTGGTAGACCTGGTCGTGCGCGGCTGCCGCGTCGGCGACCTGGGTGACGGCAAGGGTGTCCTGCCCACGGATGCCATCGACGAGCTGTTGCGGGCCCGACACGGCAACGGACATGTGGTGCAGCGTCGGCTTGGCGAACGCGCCTGAGTAGCTCGCGATCATCGCAATGACGAACACCGCCAGGGCCGCCATGACGAGGACCATGTTGCGGACGTCCTTGCGGGACGGCCGTTTGACGGATTGCTCCGGAAGCGAAGTGTGGTGCTTTCCCACGATGATTCCTTTCCTATTGAGTTCAAACAGTGGTGGCGGGTAGTCCGAGTAGCGCGTCGACGGTGTCGAGCGCCGCGGTCACCCGCCCACGGAGGTCGGTGGCGTCCGGGTCTTCCATCCAGGACCGCAGCACTTCCTGGAATCCGCCGACCAGGAAGCGGCTGACCGCGTCCTGCCCGACGTCGGCGATCGGGCCGACCACCCGCATGCCCTGGGCGGCGATCTCCTCGCATGCGGGCAGGAGCTCGGCGCGGAATGCGGCCACGACGCGCTGGGTCACTGCGCTGGGCACGACGTTGCGGTACATGGTCCGGTGGTCGGCGGCGAAGGCGAACAGTTTGAAGATCCGCGACCGCGCGTCGCCTTGGATGTCGGCCGCAGCAGCCGCGAACGCCATTGCGAACGCCGTGGCGACGGCGTCGTCGCGATCGGAGAAGTGTTGGTAGAAAACCTGCCTGCTGACGCCCGCGCGCACAACCAGGTCGCTGACGGTGAGTTCGTCGACGGGTCGTTCGTGTGCCAGCGCGAAGGCGGCGTCCCGCAACAGGGTGCGGACGCGTTCGGCGCGGGGATCTGCGCTTTGCGTGCGTGCGGCCATGACCATGAGCCTAAGGCATTTCGTAGACAACTGACCACGAAATGTTAGGTAATCTAAGACACCTGTGGGGAGGGGTGTGACCTGCGCCTCGCCTTGTCAGCTGATGTGAAGCACCACGAGGGCGATCGCCAACGCCAGCCCGAGCGCGGCGGGTACCGACTGGTCCGCGCGGTCGGAGGCCCGGACGTGACTGACGACCGCTCCGACCGACAGCAGCGCGAGCCCGATGGCCGCCGCGATGCCGAGCGGGGGCCACCAAAGGCCGACGACTACGCCGATGACACCGGCCAACTCGAGCAGCCCGATGCCGCGCCAATTGGTCGCCGAGATTCCGAGATGATCGCGGATCTCGAGCGACTGTCGGACGCCGAGCAGTTTGATCGAGCTCGCGAACCCGAAGAGTGCCGCGAGCAGAATCGACACGATTACCGTTGCCAGCGACGTGGACGTGGTCATGATTCGTTCACGCTAGAGACCTGGCTGACCGCAGGAGGCGGAAATGATCCGATGCGTCCGATTGTGGACCGGCCAGGATGGCGCCTCGCACGTCGAGCTCGGCTGCCTCGACATGCGACCTGGGCGCAATGCCGACCTGGTGTCGGGGGCGATGTCGGCGGCGCACGTCACCGTCGAGGAGACGGCGGGCGGGGGAACGTTGGCGTGGCACACCGCACCCGTCCGTCAGCTGGTCGTGACGCTCAGCGGCACGCTGCTGTTCACCACCCGCGACGACGAGGAGTTCATCCTTGCGCCTGGCGACGTCCTGCTCGCCGAGGACACCGAGGGTTCCGGCCATCAGTGGAAGCTGCGGGGCGCCGATCCGTGGCGCCGCATGTACGTCGTGCTGGCACATGGCACTGAGGTCCCGTTCCGACGCGACTGATTTCACTCCGCGAGCCTGCGGTGAGATCGCGAAGACGGCGGCTGATTCGACGATCTCACCGCAGTTTCAATGGGACGGCACCCGACTAGTGGCCAGCCACGATATCCGCTTCATCGACCTCCAGCGGGTCCTTCGATCCTGGCAGGAAGTAGTAACCAACGCAGACAATCCCGAAGAACAGATAGCCAAGGGCCACTTGCGGATTGGCCGCCCACGCCACCTCGGGCGCGTGGATCAACCCGATGAAGGAGAGCACCGCACCGACCGCCGACGCGATCGCCGCGTAGAGGAACTTCTTCTCGAGGATGAACGCGACCATGGTGCCCAGCACGAGGCCGACCAGCACCGCGCCTTCACCAAGGGTCTGAAGTCCCTCGTAGACGACGCCTGCACCGTTCAGCTTGTCCATTCCAACGCCAGTCGCCGACGTACCTGCGGCGTTGAGGGCGTTGTCGATCAGGCCACTGGCCCACTGCGCCAGGTTTGGCAGGATGGCGGCCACCACCGCGACTGCATGCAGTCGCGGCACCGCCTGGAAGGCCTGCGCGCCGATCAACAGCCCGATGTAGAGCAGGATCGGCACGATGGCGGGCACCGGGAGCAAGGCGTCGAGCACTCCGAAAAGCCCAAGGAAGCAGAAGATTCCGATCACGACGCCGCTGGCCAGCGAGTAGCCGGCCCGGCCGCCTGCGTCCTTCCAGCCGGGGTGACCGATGTAGACCGCTGGCGGGAACGGTGAACCGAACGCCGAACCGATGCAGGCGCCCGCGCCGTCGGCGAGTAGCACACTGCGCAGGTTGTAGTTGTCGCCTGCGGCGGCGGCGCTCTCGACGTTGCTCATCGCCTCGGTGAAGTTGTAGACGCCCAACGGTATTGCGGTGCCGAGCAGGGGGGCCAAATGCGCCAACCCCGGGAACAACATGTCGATGCGCAGGTCGGGGACGCCGAGGGCGATGTCCGAAACGGCCTTCGCGACGTCGGGCGCCGACATGTAGCCACCGATCCAGCCGATGGCCGTGCCGACGAGCAACGCGGCCAGCCCGACCGGAATGCCGAACGGCAACTTCATGTCCGTGAAGAAGCCGACCAGGATGATCGCCATCACGGGCAGTCCGATCCAGGCCGCTTCCCACATCTGCGCGGCGGGCCGCATCGAGATGAAGGTGAGTGAGATGCCTGCCAGTGTGCCGAGCATCGCGGCGCGCGGCGTCAGCTTTCGAATGTAGGGACCAACGAAGGCGCCGATCATCACGATGACACCGATCATGAACGCCCAGGCCAGTCCGGCCTGCCAGGCCTGCATCGCATCCTTGGTGTTCAGGTAGACCGGAAGCATCACCACGAACACCACGATGAACATGTGCGGCACGCTCGGGCCGTACGGCAATGCCGTTACATCGGAACGGTTTTCACGGCGCGCCAACCGCCGCGCCAGGAACGTGTAGTACAGGTTGCCGAGGATCAGTGCGACGCCGAGCGCAGGCAGCACGGTGCCGAGCACGTCGCCTGCCGGCACCTTGACCACCCCAATCATCAGGCCGGTCAGGGTCAGCACGTTGACCAAGATGTTGAATCCGAGCCCGAAGAACGCGTTGGTATCGCCGCGCGTCCACCACGGGATGGACGACGTCGGTTCACGTTTCGGTGGATCTATGGGGGGATCGGCGGGCGTTTGGGTGACGTCGGTCAACATTGCACGAGTCCTCTCAGACCTTGGAAAGGGGAGTGCTGGTGAGCTTCAGGAGTGCGGGAATGACGGCGGCACTGTCGGCGACCCAGCCGAAGATGCCGCCCTGTGCCTTGATCATCTCGAGGCCGATGCGCTGAAAATCGGGGAAGTACGAACCGACGCAATCGGATACGACCAGACATTCGTAGCCCCGGTCATTGGCCTCCCTGGTAGTGGTGTGCACGCAGACCTCGGTGGTGACGCCCGTGACGAGAAGTTGCGTGATGCCCGCGTCGACGAGGATGTCCTGGAGTTCGGTGGCGTAGAAGGCACCCTTTCCTGGCTTGTC
>JAOPVI010000247.1 GCA_025966225.1 Mycobacterium sp.
AGCCCTGGCCTGCCAATCCTGCAAAGCAGTTCTTCACGATCTCGTTATGCTTTCTGACGTGGGCAAGACGTTCGTCGGATCGCGCGTTCGCCAGCTTCGCAGCGAGCGCGGGTTCAGCCAGGCCGCACTCGCTCAGATGCTCGACATCTCCCCCAGCTACCTCAACCAGATCGAGCACGACGTCCGCCCGCTGACGGTCGCGGTGCTGCTGCGCATCACCGAGGTGTTCGGCGTCGACGCGACCTTCTTCGCCTCCCAGGACGACACCCGACTGGTCGCCGAACTTCGGGAGGTGACGCTGGACCGCGATCTCGGCATCGACGTCGACCCTTCCGAACTCGCGGATCTGGTGAACTCGCATCCGACGCTGGCCCGGGCAATGGTGAACCTCCACCAGCGCTACCGCCTCACCACCACCCAGTTGGCGACCGCCACCGAGAGCCGCTACGCCGACGGCAGCGGTAGCGGCTCGATCACCATGCCGCACGAAGAAGTGCGCGACTACTTCTACCAACGCCAGAACTATCTCCACGAACTCGACACTGCCGCCGAGGACCTCACCATCCGGACGGTGATGCACCGGGCCGACTTGGCCCGCGAGCTGTCCGAGCGGCTCAGCGCGGTGCACGACGTGCGCATCGTCAAGCGCATCGGCCGCGGTGACAACGTGTTGCACCGCTTCGACGCCGAGACCAAGACGCTGGAGATCAGCGGACACCTCTCGTCTGGTCAGTACGTGTTCAAGCTGGCCGCCGAGTTGGCGTATCTCGAGTTCGGCGAACTGATCGACTCCATGGTCGCCGACGGCAAGTTCACCAGCGCCGAGTCCCGCACGCTGGCGCGGCTCGGCCTGGCCAACTACTTCGCGGCCGCCACCGTGCTGCCGTACCGCCAGTTCCACGAAGTCGCCGAGAACTTCCGATACGACGTCGAGCGGCTCTCGGCGTACTACTCGGTGAGCTACGAGACGATCGCGCACCGGCTCTCGACGCTGCAACGGCCCTCCATGCGGGGCGTGCCCTTGTCCTTCGTGCGAGTCGACCGGGCAGGCAATATGTCGAAACGACAGTCCGCCACCGGTTTTCACTTCTCTTCGAGTGGCGGCACCTGCCCGCTGTGGAACGTGTACGAGACGTTCGCCAACCCGGGGAAGATCCTCGTCCAGATTGCACAGATGCCCGACGGCAGGCACTACATGTGGGTGGCCCGCACGGTCGAACGGCGGGCCTCGCGCTACGGACAACCCGGCAAGACGTTCGCGATCGGATTGGGCTGCGAGCTACGGCACGCCCACCGGCTCGTCTACTCGGAGGGCCTCGACCTGTCGAGCGAGGTGGGCACCCCCATCGGCGCGGGTTGCCGGGTGTGCGAACGGGACAACTGTCCGCAGCGCGCCTTCCCCGCTCTGGGCCGCGCCCTCGACCTCGACGAGCACCGCAGCACGGTCTCTCCGTACCCGGTGAAGCAGCCATGACGGGACGGTGGTGGAAGCGCCCGCAGGGTGGGCGGCGAAGACCTCCGCTGTGACAGACTCGAACGGGTGAGCGCACCTGAGTCGGCCCGCATCCCGGCCACCCGCAGCTTCCGCGAACTCGGACCGATCGGTTGGGTCGCAGCTCGTGCTGGAGCACGAACCATTCGGGCTCCACGGTTTCAGCTGTTCGACACGATCGGCCAACACAAGCTGCTGTTCCTGACGTTCATGCCCTACGGGGGCGTGCTGCTGAACTGGGGCAAGTTGACTCGACGGGACGCCGAACTAGTGATTCTGCGGGTCGGACACCTGCGCAACAGCGAATACGAACTGCAGCAGCACCGCAGGCTAGCCCGCTCTCGGGGGCTCGATGACGCGACACAGGCGAAGATCTTCGAAGGCCCCGACGCCGAGGGCCTCACCGATCGCCAACGCACCCTCATCACCGCGACCGACGAATTCGTCATCACCCGATCGATGTCCACCGAAACGTGGTCGGCGTTGTCGTCGCACCTCGACCGCAAGCAACTCATCGAATTCTGTCTGCTGGCAGCGCAATACGACGGACTGGCGGCGACCATCGCGACACTCAAGGTTCCACTGGACTTCGCCGACTGACGTAGCGGCCCTACAGGTAGGTCACGCCGAGCACGCTCAGGGAGAACAACACCGGCGAGATCGGCAGACACCACAGGAACGCCGCCTTGGCCGACGCTCTCCGACGGTGATACCGCAACCCCAGGAGCCCACCGATCACGCCGACCAAGAGGCTGACCACGGCGACGACCAGCACCCAGGAGTTGACGCTCTGGGTCTCGGTCGCGAACTTGATGCCCAACAGCCACAGGATGTGACCGATGACCAGGCCGCCGATGCCGGCGACTACGACTGACCTCAACGGGACCCCCGGCCCGTCAGAAGTTGATCATGTGGCCGGCCAGGCCATGGAAGCACTCCTGCAGGGCCTCGGACAGCGTGGGATGGGTGTGCACGTTGCGGGCAAGTTCGTTGACGGTGAGATCCCACTTCTGCGCCAGCGTGAGCTCGGGCAGCAGTTCGGAAACGTCGTGCCCGATGAGGTGGCCGCCGAGCAGTTCGCCGTACTTCGCGTCGGCGATCAGCTTGACGAAGCCGCTGGGATCACCGAGCCCGTGGGCCTTGCCGTTGGCGGTGAGCGGGAACTTGGCGACCTTCACGTCGTAGCCCTCGTCGCGGGCCTGCTGTTCGGTGAGTCCGAAGCTGGCGACCTGCGGCTGGCAGAACGTCGCACGCGGCATCATCCGGTAGTCGCCAAGCGCCAACGTCTCGGCACCCGCGATGGTCTCGGCCGCCACGACGCCCTGCGCTTCGGCGACGTGTGCAAGCTGAAGCAACGCGGTCACGTCACCGATGGCGTAGATGTGCGGCACGTTGGTGTGCATGTACTCGTCGATCGCGATGGCCTTGCGATCGGTGAGCTTGACGCCCGCCGCCTCGAGGCCGAAGCCCTCGACGTTGGGGGCGAAGCCGATGGCCTGCAGCACCTTGTCGGCCTTGAGTTCCGAGGTGGTTCCGTCCTTGCTGACCTTGACGATTACGGAACCGTCGGCCCCTTCGTCAGTGATCGACTCCACCTTGGTGCCGGTGAGGATCTTCACGCCGAGCTTCTTGTACTGCTTCTCGATCTCCTTGGAGACCTCGGCGTCCTCGTTGGGCAGGGCCCGCGGCAGGAATTCGACGATGGTGACGTC
>JAOPVI010000259.1 GCA_025966225.1 Mycobacterium sp.
CCGATGTGCACGGCGATCCCGCCGATGTCGTCGCCGCGGACCTCGCACTCGCCGGTGTGCAACCCGGCACGCACCTCGATGCCGAGCGCTTGCACCGCGTCGCGGATCGCCATCGCGCAGCGGATCGCACGCTGCGGGCCATCGAACATCGCCAGGAAACCGTCTCCGGACGTGCTCACCTCGCGGCCTCGGAAGCGGGCGAGCTGTGACCGGACGACTGCGTCGTGCGCGTCGAGCAGCGCATGCCAGTCACGATCGCCGATCTCGGCTGCGCGGCGGGTGGAGTCCACGATGTCGGTGAAGAGCACGGTGGCCAGCACCCGATCATCGGCCACTTCCGCCTGGTGGCCGGTCAGGAACTCGGCGATCACCTGGAAGGACTCGCGCCACGGTTCGACGAAGTGGAACAGGTTGCGCCCCGGCAGCTCAACGTACTTCGCGCCCTCGATGTGATCGGCGACGTCCTTGCCCCACTCGGGCGGGACCAACGGATCGTCGGCGTGGTGAACGACGAGGGTGGGCACGCGGATTGCCGGAAGCACTGCACGCACATCCAATTCGGACACGAGCGGCATCATGAGAGCTACAGTCCCTGGGCTCGCCGCCAGGCGTTCCATTCGAGCCCACGTAGCCCGGATCTCCTCGTTCCACGGCATGTCCGGATTGAGCGCAGGTTCGAACTCGCCCGTTCCCCATACGGCAACCAAGGCATCGAAGAATTCCTCCGGCGTGGGTCCGTCCGTGCGTCGTGGGTCTGCGTAGACCTCAAGCGCGATCAGCGCGGTTGTGCGAGACGGATGTGTTGCCGCGAACAGCGCCGCTGGCGCGAATGCGGCGTTCAACGCGGTGAGGACCGCTTCGCGGCTCCCGAGGTCGTCGAGCACCGCGGTGATGCTGTCGGACCACTGTTCCAACGTCGTCGGCGCGTCCGGCGTCACGGGATCGGATGCTCCGTTGCCCGGCTGGTCGAAGAAGATGAGTCGACCAAGCGACGTCATCGCCTCGACCCACCCCTGAATGGACGGTAACTCCGGCAGGTGTTCGCAGCAGGTGAACCAGTTCGGGACGACAACGATGTCGCGAGGACCTTCGCGCGTCGCGCGGTAGGCGACGCGCAAGTCCCCGTTCAGCGCGTAGCGCGTCTCCGAGAACATTGCGGAAGTCTAAGCCGAGGAGCGGGTCGAGCTTCGGTGTCATGCAACAAGCTGAAACAAAGTGTTCTTCACGCAGTCGGTGACACCACCGATTCAAAACCTTCCACGGCCGACCCGACGGGTGGCAAAAGAGCAACCACCCGACGGCACCCTCGTGTTGACCTCCCCAACGGGCCGCGTCTACCGCAACACCCCGGCCGGCGCCGAACTCTTCCCCCAACTGCGACCGGCCTGCGCCGAGCCGACACCACGAAAACGCAGCGGGCGCCGCGAGAAAGCGGCCCGCACCGCGCTCGCGCGCAACAGTATCTGACTATGCGATGGTCGCGCTCGCAATGACCTCGTCACCCTCGACGTCGGGCCGATACAGCACCATCGTCTGACCGGGCGCCACGCCGCGTAGCGCGGTGCGCAAGTCGACCACCAACTGGTCCCCACGCAGTTCCGCGACGCCAGCCGCGAGCCCGCCGTGCGCGCGCACCTGCACCTCGCATTCGAGGGGTGCGTCCAGCGCGGCACCCGACGTGAAGACCGGACGCTCGCCCGTCAACGTCCACACGTCGAGTTCCTCGACGTCGCCGACCCGGACGGTCCCGGTTTTGGCGTCGATGGAGGTGACGTAGCGCGGAGTGCCGTCGGGGCCGGGTCCGGCGATGCCAAGGCCCTTGCGCTGTCCGATCGTAAACCCGTGCACGCCATCGTGTTCGGCCAGCACCGTGCCACTGGAGTCGACGACCGTGCCGCGCCGCATGCCGATGCGCGTCCCGAGGAACGTCCTGGTGTCACCGCTGGGGATGAAGCAGATGTCGTGGCTGTCGGGCTTGTCGGCGACCGCCAACCCGCACTGCGCCGCCTCCTCGCGAATCTGCGGCTTGGGGGTGTCGCCGATCGGGAACGCGGCGTGCCGCAACTGATCTGCGGTGAGCACACCCAATACGTAGGACTGGTCCTTGTCCTGATCGACTGCGCGGCGCAGCCGCCCGTCGGACAGCCGGGCGTAGTGGCCGGTGGCGACGGCGTCGAAACCGAGTGCAAGCGCGCGGGCGGACAGCGCCGAGAACTTGATGGTCTCGTTGCACCGCACACACGGGTTGGGAGTCTCCCCGCGGGCATAGGACGCGACGAAGTCGTCGATGACGGCTTCCTGGAAGCGTTCGGCGAAATCCCAGACATAGAAGGGGATGTCGAGGATGTCGGCGACGCGACGCGCATCGCCGGCGTCTTCCTTCGAGCAGCATCCGCGCGACCCCGTGCGCAGCGTTCCGGGAGCCGCCGACAGTGCGAGGTGGACGCCGACCACGTCGTGGCCGGCGGCGACCATTCGGGCGGCGGCGACCGAGGAGTCCACCCCGCCGCTCATCGCAACAAGAACTCGCATGACTACTTCGCGTGCCCCGCACTGGCGAGCGCGGCCTCGCGGGCGCGGCCCACGGCCACGGGCAGCACGTCAAGCGCCGCATCGACGTCGGCCTCGGTACTGTTGTGCCCCAACGAGAATCGCAGCGATCCACGCGCGCTTGCCGAGTCGGCACCCATCGCGATGAGCACGTGTGAAGGCTGGGCCACTCCGGCCGTGCACGCCGAACCGGTCGAACACTCGATGCCCTTGGCGTCCAACAACATCAGCAGCGCGTCGCCCTCGCACCCGCGGAAGGTGAAGTGCGTGTTGCCGGGCAGGCGTGCGTCCCCGACGGCTCCGTTGAGGTCGACGTCGTCGATCGCGGAGCGCACCCCGTCGACGAGCCGGTCGCGCAGCGCGATCAGCCGAGCCCGCTTGTCATTGAGGCCTTCGACCGCGACCCGGGCCGCCGCGGCCATGGCGACGGCTCCCGCGACGTCGGGAGTGCCCGACCGTACGTCGCGTTCCTGGCCGCCACCGTGCAGCAGCGGCACGCAGGCGGTGTCCCGCCGAAGGAACAGGGCCCCGACGCCGGTGGGACCGCCGAACTTGTGGGCGGCGATGCTCATCGCCGAGAGCCCGCTCGCCGCGAACTCGACGGGGATCTGACCGACGGCCTGGATCGCATCGCTGTGCATCGGCACGTCGAATTCGGCGGCGATCGCCGCCAGGTCGGAGATCGGCATGATGGTGCCGACCTCGTTGTTGGCCCACATGATCGACACCAGCGCCACGTCTCCAGCATCACGGTGCGCCTCGAGCGCTTCGCGGAGCGCGGATGGGGCGACGGCGCCATCGGAGTCGACGGGAAGCCACGTCACCTCGGCACCCTCGTGCTCGACCAGCCACGCCACGGCGTCCAGCACCGCGTGGTGTTCGACGGGTGAGGTAACGATCCTGCGCCGCTGCGGTGCCGAATCGCGCCGGGCCCAGAAGATGCCCTTGATCGCGAGGTTGTCGCTCTCGGTGCCGCCCGCGGTGAAGATGACTTCCGACGGCCGGGCGTCGAGTAGACCGGCCAGCGTCTCGCGGGCCTCCTCCATCCGGCGGCGCGCGGTTCGGCCTGCGGTGTGCAGCGAGGACGCGTTGCCAACCGTCGCCAGCACGTCCGTCATCGCCTCGATGGCAGCGGGGTGCATCGGGGTGGTGGCGGCATGATCCAGGTAGACGGCACGCATAGCTCGTCTAGTTTACGGGCCGCACCAACTCAGGCGACCAATGCGTGCCCACCGGCGACTCGGACGGAAGTCCCGCGCACGGCCGCCTCGCATCGCGCGGTCAGGTCGCGGCGGTCGTCGCCGGGCAACTGCAACGACTGCACCTGCACGTGACAGATGGTGAGCCTCGCCGTAATGACCCGGCTAATGGACTGAAGCAGGCTGTCGTCGCCGATGAATGCGGGCACCGTCGAAGGCTGACCGTCGCGATGGTGGTAGTTCAGCCGCAGCGGCTGCACGGGGCGGCCCGCGTCGATCGCACCCTGGAACATGGCCGGCCGGAACGCGCCGTAGCCCAGCCCGCACCACGTGGTGCCCTCGGGGAAGGCCACGACGGTCTGTCCGGCACGCAACCGGGCGGCGATCGTGCGCACCACGTCGGGCAGCCGACGCAGATTGGTGCGCTCGATCGGGATCACCTTCATGAGCCGGGCGAGGAAGCCCAGTGCGGGCCAGTCGATCAGGTCGGCACGCGCGACGAACGACCCTGGCAGCACCGAGCCGATCACGAAGATGTCCACCCAAGACACGTGGCCACTGACGACCAACACACCACTGAGATTTCGAATCGGGCCGCCGGACACCGTGATTCGCACGCCAAGGCACCGCAGCATCAGCCTGCAGTAGACGCGCTGAATCCGCGAACGGCCGGGCAGTGGAACGGCGAGCAGCGGCACCGCAGCGAACAGCAGCAGCGCGCAAATCACTCGGCCGGTGGTGCGCACCGCGACGATCGAGGCCCTTGAGGCGTTCGCATCGGCTCTAATGCAGTGGGCCCCACACGAGGCCCGCGGGAGCCACGGAGTTTCGGTGAGCTCGTGGCTGCTCATTCGGATGCTCCTCGAGTCATGTCGGTGGCTTGCGACACCGATCTCAACCGCTTGAGGTAGCGGACGTCGGCCTCGCGCTTGTCGAGCAGCGCGGGGAAGTCTCCGACGCCGAAGTCCGGATCGTGCGCCGGTTCGCCGCAGACCTTGGCACCGAGTCGCAGGTATCCCCGCATGAGCGGTGGGACACCCAGCCGGTCCGGCGGTGCGATGTCGTCAAGGCTCTTGCCGTCGATGACCACCGGGCGGTACGGACGGACGGTGTACTCGGCCGCGTGGCGTTTGCGCACGTAGTCCCGCACGCCGCGGATCTGCGTGCCAAGCGGCTCACCGTTGCCGCCGTCCAGGGGGACCGAGACGCAGCCCGCGACGTAGTCGTATCCACTGCGATCGAGGTAGGCCAGAATGCCCGCCCACATCAACAGGACGACGCCGCCGTTGCGGTGATCCTCGCGGACCACGGCCCGGCCCATCTCCACCAGGGTCGGTCTGAGTGCGTCGAGAGCGCTCACGTCGAACTCAGTGGCCGTGTACAGGCCGCCTGCGGCGATGGCGCCGGGCGGAGGGAGCATGCGGTAGCAGCCGACGAGCTCGCCGGAATCGTCCTCGCGAACGAGCAGGTGGTCGCAGAACTCGTCGAACCGGTCGGCGTCCCGGCCAGCTTCGAATCCCGGGCCGGCCCCGGATAGGTCGAAGCCGGGCTCGGAGGTGAACACGTCGTGACGCAGCCGCTGCGCGGCATCGATGAGCGCAGCGTCGGTCGAAAGGAGCAGGGTGTAGCGCGGCCCAGTCGTGCCCGGGCCCGCGCCACCGATCTCGTCAGCGGCTATGAGTACTGATGCGGCGCTCATAACCAGCACGTTCGCTGAGCCGGTAAGCGAGCCGACTACGGCTGCGTGACGTGTCCGTGCACGCTGAGTGACGAATGGGCGCACCTGGCGTGTGCAAGAACACACCCAGGCGCGCCCATGCGCGTCAGAGCAGGGGGAACCAGCCCTGCTTGGTCTGGTCTGCCTCTGGAGGAAGCTAGCCCTTGCGGGTCTTGACCGCCTCGGTCAGCTGCGGCGCGACCTTGAAGAGGTCGCCCACGATGCCGTAGTCGGCGATGTCGAAGATCGGAGCCTCTTCGTCCTTGTTGACCGCGACGATCGTCTTGGACGTCTGCATACCGGCCTTGTGCTGGATCGCCCCGGAGATGCCGAGCGCGATGTACAGCAGTGGCGATACGGTCTTGCCGGTCTGGCCCACCTGGAACTGGCCCTCGTAGAATCCGGAGTCGACGGCGGCGCGGGAAGCGCCGACCGCGGCGCCAAATGCGTCGGCGAGGTCTTCGATGACCGTGAAGTTATCCTTGCTGCCGACGCCGCGGCCGCCCGAGACGACGATCTTGGCCTCGGTGAGCTCCGGGCGCGCGCTCTTCTGCGCAGGGTGGCGGGCGGTGATCTTCGTGGCGTTCTCCGCGGGCGCGGGCACCTCGACGGTCACCAATTCGCCTGCCCCGTCAGCGGGCTCGGCCTCGACCGAACCCGGACGCAGCGCGATGATCGTGACGTCGCTGGCCGCCTTCGCCTCGACGGTGTAGGCACCGCCGAACACGGAGTGGACGCCGACCGGACCCTCGTTGACGCCGACGACGTCCCACAGCACACCGGAGTAGGTCGCGGCCGCGAGGCGACCCGCGACTTCCTTGCCCTCGGCCGTGGAGGCGACCAATACCGCCGCGGGGGAAGCCGATTCGATGAGCGCCTCCAGCACGGCCACCTCGGGGGTGACGAGGTACTGGTCGACGACGTCGGACTCCGCGGCGTAGATCTTCGCCGCGCCCGCTGCCTTCAGTGCTTCGGTGAGCGTCGCTGCGGTGCCCGGAGCGGCGACCACGACGGCGGAGGGTTCGCCCAGTGCGCGGGCCGCGGTGATGAGCTCACCGGTGATGGTCTTCAACTTGCCTTCTGCGTGCTCGACGAGCACGAGTACTTCTGCCATTGCCTTTGAATCGCTCTCTGCGTGGGGTCGGTGGGGTCTGGGGCTCAGACGAGCTTCTGCGCGATGAGGTAGTCGGCGATCTGCTTGCCGCCCTCGCCCTCATCGGTCACCTTCTCGCCCGCGGTCTTCGGGGGCTTCGGGGTGGCGGACTCGACGGTCGACCACGCGTTCGCGCCACCGACCTCGTCGGCCTCGACACCGATCCCGGCCAGCGTCAGCGCTGAGACAGGCTTCTTCTTCGCGGCCATGATGCCCTTGAAGGAGGGGAATCGAGCGTCCTCGACGATCTTTTCGCTGACACTGATGACCGCGGGCAGCGCGGCCTCGAGTTCGAACACGCCGTCATCGGTCTCGCGCTCGCCGGTGACCTTGCCGTCGGCGACATCGATGCTGCGCATGTGCGTCAACTGGGGCAGTCCGAGGTAGTGGGCGAGCATCGCGGGGACGGCACCGCCGACGCCGTCGCTGGACTCGTTGCCCGCGATGACGAGCCCGACGTCCTCGATCTGCCCGAGCGCGCTCGCCAGTGCGAACGAAGTCTGGATGGCGTCCGAGCCGTGCAGTCCCTCGTCGGAGAGGTGGTACGCCTCGTCGGCGCCCATCGACAACGCGCGACGGATGGCCGACTCGGCACTCGAAGGCCCGGCGGTCAGCACGACTACGTTGTAGCCAGCGTCAGCGTGCTTCTCCTTGAGCTGTAGCGCGACCTCGACCGCCTTCTCGTTGATCTCGTCCAGCACGGGGTCGCTACCGGCCCGGTCCAGCGTGAAGTCATCCGAGAGTTGGCGATTCTCGTAGTCTGGGACCTGCTTGATCAGGACCACGATGTTCGTCATGGGTGTGGTTCGTCCTCCTCGATGAGGCCGGAAAGCGGCCAGTTCTATCACGTCTTACGCAATGACCACCATATTACTCGTCGGTAACTTAAGGTGATACGCACGAACACCATAACTGGTCTTAGTTTGTATGCTGACCTCCCCTCGAGTCGGCTACCCGTTCGTGAACGGGTGACAAACCACTTCCCTGCGTTAGCCTGCGTTTGAAATGAGTGCATTTTCCGTCCACGAGCCGTCGGCCGACCTCCCCCTCACCGGCGAGCGCACAGTCCCAGGGCTGGCGGAGGAGAATTACTGGTTCCGCCGCCACGAAGTCGTCTACCAGCGGCTGGCGCAGCGCTGCGCGGGCCGCGACGTATTGGAAGCGGGCTGCGGCGAGGGGTACGGGGCCGACCTGCTCGCCAACGTCGCAACCCGGGTGATCGGCATCGACTATGACGAGCAGACCGTCGCGCACGTGCGGGCCAGGTACCCGCGGATCGACATGCGCCACGGCAACCTCGCCGAACTGCCGCTGTCCGCGGATGAAGTGGATGTGGTCGTCAACTTCCAGGTGATCGAACACCTTTGGGACCAGGCACAATTCGTCACCGAATGTCACCGGGTGCTGCGACCCGGTGGGGTACTGCTGATGTCCACGCCCAACCGCATCACGTTCTCCCCCGGCCGGGACACTCCGCTCAATCCGTTCCACACGCGTGAGCTCAACGCCGCCGAACTCACCGAGTTGCTCGTCGACGCGGGCTTCACCGTCGAGGCCATGCTCGGCGTCTTTCACGGCCCGCGCCTTGTCGAGCTCGACGAGAAGCACGGCGGTTCCATCATCGACGCGCAAATTGCGCGCGCCGTCGCCGGCGCCGCGTGGCCGGACGGCCTGCTTTCCGACGTGACCGGCCTTTCCACCAGCGACTTCGAACTCGTCGAAACGGGAGCACGCGAGCGCCGGAACATCGACGAGAGCCTCGATCTCGTCGCCATCGCGGTACGTCCGTGAGCGTGCCCATTCCCGGGTCGCTCCGCTCCAGCCCTCCGGCGCCCGGCCTCTTCACCCTCGTCCTACACACGCATCTGCCGTGGCTGGCCCATCACGGTCGGTGGCCGGTCGGTGAGGAATGGCTGTACCAGTCCTGGGCGGCGTCGTACCTGCCATTGGTGCGGGTGCTGCGCACGCTGGCCGGTGAAGGCAGGCGCCGCCTCGTCACGCTCGGCATGACTCCGGTGGTCACCGCCCAACTCGACGACCCGTACTGCTTGACGGGGATGCAGCACTGGGCGTCCAACTGGCAACTCCGCGCACGCGAGGCGGCCACGCTGCGGTCCAGCGCTGGCGCCGGCGCATACGCGGCACCGGAAGCCATGCGCGCGTTCGGAATTCGTGAGTACGACGAAGCAGGGCGCGCACTCGCCGAACTCGCCACGTCATGGCGCCACGGCGGTAGTCCGGTGTTGCGGCAGTTGATCGACGCGGACACCATCGAACTGCTCGGCGGCCCGCTGTCGCATCCATTCCAACCGCTGCTCAATCCGCGTTTGCGTGAGTTCGCCCTGCGCGAGGGCCTTGCCGACGCCGGGCAGCGGTTCGCCCACACGCCGGGAGGCATCTGGGCACCCGAGTGTGCATACGCGCCCGGCATGGAGGACGGATACGCCGCCGCCGGTGTGACGCACTTCATGGTCGACGGACCTTCGTTGCACGGCGACACCGCGCTGGGCAGGCCAGTGGCTTCCTCCGACGTCATCGCGTTCGGACGCGATCTGCAGGTCAGCTACCGGGTGTGGTCACCGAAGTCGGGCTATCCGGGTCACGCCGCCTATCGCGACTTCTATACCTACGACCACGTGACGGGGTTGAAGCCGGCCAGGGTGACGGGACGCTCCGTTCCTTCGGAGGAGAAGGCGCCGTACGACCCGGAACGGGCCGACGCCACCATCGACGTGCACGTCGCCGACTTCGTCGACGTGGTGCGAAGGCGCCTGCACTCCGAGTCGGAACGCCTCGGCCGGCCTGCGCACGTCATCGCGGCATTCGACACCGAACTGTTCGGCCATTGGTGGTACGAGGGCCCGGTGTGGCTGGAGCGAGTGCTGCGCGCGCTGCCCGAGGCCGGCGTCCGCATCGGCACGCTGTCGGACGCGATCGGCGAGGGCTTCGTTGGCAACTCGGTCGAATTGCCGCCAAGCTCTTGGGGTTCCGGCAAGGACTGGCAGGTGTGGTCCGGCGAGCAGGTCGCCGACATCGTGCAACTCAACAACGAGGTCGTCGACGCCGCACTTTCGACGGTCGACAAGGCGCTCACGCAGAACGCCTCCGTCGGCGCCCCCACTCCCCGAGACAGAGTGGCCGACCAGATTCTGCGGGAGGCGTTGCTCACCGTGTCCAGCGACTGGCCGTTCATGGTCAGCAAGGACACCGCCGCCGACTACGCCCGCTATCGGGCCCACCTTCACGCCCACGCGACCCGAGAGATCGCCGATGCGCTGGCCTCTGGTCGTCGCGACCATGCGCAGCGCCTGACTGACGGCTGGAACCGGGCCGACGGGTTGTTCGGCGCCCTCGATGCGAGGCGCCTGCCCAAGTGAAGGTGGCCCCCTTTCCCCGCGAGCGTGCGTGTCGGCCCACGACACGCCGAGCCAACATGACACTTTGCGCACGCTCGCGCTCGATGGCGAGCACCCGATGAAGGTGTTGATGGTGTCGTGGGAGTACCCGCCCGTGGTGGTCGGCGGGCTCGGTCGCCACGTCCACCACCTCGCCACGGCGCTAGCCGAGGCCGGTCACGAGGTGATCGTACTGAGCCGTCGCCCGTTCGGCACCGACCCAAGCAGCCACCCGTCGACGGACGAGCTCAGCGAGCGCGTACGGGTCGTGGCGGCGGCGCAGGACCCCCACGAGTTCGAATTCGGGACCGACATGATGGCGTGGACGCTGGCCATGGGGCATGCGATGGTCCGCGCCGGACTTGCGCTGAAGACCCAGGACAGACGTCCGAGCAAGCCGTGGCGGCCCGACGTCGTGCACGCGCACGACTGGCTGGTCGCCCACCCTGCCATCGCATTGGCCGAAAACTTCGACGTCCCACTGGTTTCCACCATCCACGCCACCGAGGCGGGCAGGCACTCGGGTTGGGTGTCCGGCCGCATCAGCAGGCAGGTGCATGCCGTCGAGGGTTGGTTGGTGCACGAATCCGACTCGCTCATCACGTGTTCGGCGTCGATGAGCGACGAGCTCACCGAACTCTTCGGCCCTGGCCTTGCGGAGCTCCACGTCATCCGCAACGGGATCGACGCGGGGATGTGGCCGTTCGCGAAGCGCAAGCCCCGTCGCGACCCGGCCCGGCTGCTCTACCTCGGTCGGCTCGAGTACGAGAAGGGCATCCACGACGCCATCGCGGCCATGCCACGGATCCGGCGCACCCACCCCGGTGCCACGCTGACCATCGCCGGCGATGGCACGCAACAGGACTTCCTCATCGAACAGGCCCGAAAGCACAAGGTGCTCAAGGCGATCGAGTTCGTCGGCCGCGTCGATCACCAGCAACTCGTCGCGCTGCTCCACGACACCGACGCGGCCGTGCTGCCCAGCCACTACGAACCCTTCGGCATCGTCGCGCTCGAAGCCGCCGCGACGGGCGCGCCACTCGTCACGTCGAACGTCGGTGGCCTCGGCGAGGCCGTCATCAACGGCCAGACCGGCGTCTCGTTCCCCCCGCGGGACATCGCCGCGCTGGCCGCCGCCGTGCGGGCAGTGCTCGACGATCCCGCCGCGGCACAACGCAGAGCGGTGGCCGCCAGGGCGCGGCTCACCTCCGACTTCGATTGGCACACCGTCGCCGCCGAGACCGCGCAGGTCTACCTCGCCGCCAAACGTGGTGAGCGCGAACCGCATCGGCGCCGGATGATCGTCGAGCAGGCGCTGCCTGGCCGCAGCTAGCACTAGGGAGCTTCGGTGAACGCCAGCGAGCTACTCGACCTGTTCCCGCCGGGTACCCACACCGACGGTGACGGCACCCTGGTGGTCGGAGGGTGTCGCCTCGACGACCTGGCGGCGGAGTTCGGCACCCCGGTCATGGTGGTCGACGAGGGTGCACTGCGGGCGCGCGCCCGGGAGTATCTGCACGAATTCCGAAGCCGCCGACCACGCACCGACGTGGCATTCGCGTCGAAGTCCTTCCCCTGCACTGCCGTTCAGCGGTTGATGGTCGAGGAGGGGTTGCACCTCGACGTCGCTGGGGGCGGCGAGATCATCACCGCGTTGGCCGCCGGTGCCGACGGCGCCCGACTGGTGCTGCATGGCAACGCGAAGTCCGACGAGGAACTCGAGCTCGCGGTCCGAAGCGGCGTCGGGCTGGTCGTCGTCGACAACTTCGACGACATCGACCGGTTGGAGCGCATCGTGCCTCCTGGGCACGTCCAGCCGTGCCTGGTCCGGGTGATCCCAGGTGTCGTCGCCACCACCCATGCCTCCATCGCGACCGGTCACGCGGGCTCGAAGTTCGGGCTGATGCGCGATGACGCCAGAAGGGCGATCGCCCGCATCGACCGAAGTGGTGTGCTGCGGTGCGACGGCCTGCACACCCACGTGGGCTCGCAGTTGCTCAACGTCGAACAGCTGGCGGAGGCCGTCGCGCCGCTTGCCGCGCTTGGCACGTTCGACACCTACGACCTCGGCGGTGGGCTGGGGGTTCGCTATACCTACGACGAGCATCCGCCCACGCTTGCCGAATACGCCCAAGCCATGGTCGGGGCGGCAGATGCGCTACTGCCTGCCGAGAGCCGGATCGTCGTCGAGCCAGGCCGCAGCATGGTGGCGACCGCCGCATGCACCGTGTACCGGGTGACGACCGTCAAGCGCGGCGAGCTCACCCACGTCGCGGTCGACGGCGGCATGGGCGACAACATGGAGGTCGCGCTGTACGGGCAGCGGTTCGAGGCCACGGTCGTCAACCGCGTCGGTCACGGCACCTCGGTCAGTCTGGTCGGACGGCACTGCGAATCCGGCGATCAACTGATCGACGGTGTGGCGCTTGCGGATCCGGTGGTCGGCGACCTGGTGGCGGTACCGGTGACGGGGGCCTACTGCTACACCATGTCCAACCAGTACAACGGCGCCCGACGGATCCCTGTCGTGTTCGCGACCGGTGGGGCGGCGCGTCTGGTGGTTCGTCGCGACACCTGGGATGACCTGCTGGCCCGCGACGTGACCTGACTGCTTCGCGGCAACGGTTCGACCGGCGTCGAATCATTCCGCACTTAGCGTGCGGTCATGGCTTCCAACCGATCCCCCATAACCGTGTTGATCGCCGCCTACCTGGGTTTGTTCGTCGGACTGATCGACAGCAATGCCGTGAATCTGGCCCTGCCTGCGATACAGCACGACCTCGGCGGCGGCGTGTCCAGTGCGCAATGGACCGCCGACGCCTACAACGTGACGTTCGCCGCCGCGCTGTTGACCGCAGGTTCGCTCGGCGACCGCTTCGGTCGCAGGCGGGTGCTACGGACCGGCCTGCTCGCCTTCGTCGTCGCATCGCTGGCATGTGCGCTGGCCCCCAGCCTCGGCGTGCTGCTCGCGGCCCGCGCCGCGCAAGGGGTCGGCGCTGCGCTGATGTTGCCGCAGGGGCTGGCCATCGCAGCGGCCGTGTTCCCCGATGCGGCCGGGCGGGCCAGGGCGACCGCAGCGTGGGCGGTGGCGGCGGCCTCCAGCGCCGCGCTGGGCCCGATCGTCGGTGGCGTGCTGACCGATTCGCTCGGCTGGCGTTACATCTTCTGGCTTAACGCACCCATTGGCGTTGTCGCACTTGCGATGTCCTTTAGGTACCTTCCCGAATCGCGCAACCCGACCGCAGGCAAAGTCGATCCCTTCGGGCAGACGCTCACCATGCTGACGCTCGGCACGCTGACTCTCGTGCTCGTCGAAGGCCGCATGCTCGGCATCGTGTGGACCATGGCGCTGGCCCTCGTCGTCGCCGCAGGAGCTGCTGGTTTGGTCTGGTCGCAACGCCGGGTCACCAACCCGATGCTCCCGCCGCAGTTCTTCGGCAACCGGCGCCTGGTGATCGCCCTGGTAGCAACTTTCGCGATGACGTTCGGCACCTACGGGATGCTGCTGGTCAACAGCCTCGCGTTTCAGCAGCAGCGTGGCGTCAGCGCGCTGGCCACCGCGGTGGCGTTCCTCCCGATGCCGCTGACGTACCTGGCGCTCATCCCGGTGGCCAACGTGCTGGCGCGCCGCTCGGGTCCACGCCTGCCGATGACGTCCGGCCTAGTGCTGATGGGCGCAGGGATGTCGCTCTACGCGCTGGTCGGTCCTGGCGCCGAGCTATGGCTGCTGGAGTCGGCATTCGTGCTGGCGGGCGCCGGGCTTGCAATGAACACCGGTCCTGCCGTCGGGATGGCGATGGCCTCGGCGCCGGTATCGCGCGCGGGCATGACATCCGGAGTCGTGAACCTGGCCCGGCTGGTCGGGATCACCGTCGGCGTCGCCGTGATGGGAACGGTGTTGGCACTCGTGGGCGCTCGGGCCGCGGTACTCACCGGCGGATTGGCCGAACTACTCGGCGCTGTCGTGGTGTTCGGGTACACCCGAAGTGGACGGTCGCAGGAAACTGCGCCGAAGGAGGAGTCTGCCATGCGTGAGCTTGCCGAATTACCCGCCACGGGTGACGCCGACATTGCGGCACTGGCCAGCCTGCTCGCCGACCCCGCGCGCTGCAAGGTGCTGCTGGCGCTCGACGACGGCAGAGCGCTGCCCGCCAGCGTGCTGGCCGATGAGGCCGGGGTCAGTCGTTCGACGGCCAGCAGCCACCTGGGCAAGCTGACCGACGCGGGGTTCCTCACCGTGCAGACCCACGGGCGGCATCGGTATTACCGGTTGGCCGGACCCGACATCGCCGACCTGCTCGAGCGCCTCGGCCGACTGGCCCCCTCTCGACCGGTGACGTCACTACGGGACGGCACCCGAGCCGCGCGGCTGCGTTCGGCCCGTACGTGTTACGACCATCTCGCGGGCCGGCTCGGCGTGGCAGTCATGGGCAGTCTGCTGGAGCGTGACGTGCTCGTCGGTGGCGACGGACGCTACGATCCGCGGCTACATCGACACGACTCCCCGAGCAATCCGGGTCACGACGTCGACTACGAGCTCACCTCATCGGGCCGCAGCTTCCTGAAGGATGTCGGCATCGAATTACCCAGTGGGCCAAGGCCGGTCATGCGCTACTGCATCGATTGGACCGAGCAGCGGCACCATCTTGCGGGCGGCCTCGGCGCCGCCGTGCTGGACCGCTTCGTGTCCGCGCACTGGATCAAGCGGTCCCCACGCGGGCGCGCGGTGACGGTCACCGACCGTGGGCGCGCCGCCCTGGCCAACTGCTTCGGCATCGACTGGGCCGACTAATCCATCGCCGCCCCAATGGCCATATGCCCCTCGAAGCCAAGGTCATTCGCCATGTTGCGGTAGCGATCCCGGAATTCTTCGTAGGCCGCTCCATCACCATGGGCTTGCGCCAGAAGTGCTCGCATCCGCAGCAACGGCAGTTCGTGTAGCACGAACCCCGGATCTGTAGGCACGGCAGCCAATCGCTCGATCGCGGCGTTGACCTCGGCGAGATCGCGCTCACCGCCGCGGCGGATGAGCAACTCCACTAGCGCCGCCACTGCCGGTCCGCGCGTCGTCATGTCACCGGATTCGTAGTGGAAGTCGACGGCCACCCGCGCCGTTTCGATGGCACCGTCGAGATCCCCGACCCTGGCCTTCTCCCTGGCGTTCACGATGTCCACCCCTCGCACCGCATTCGTCGCATAACCATGGCGTATGTATGCGTCGCGGTACTCGTTCATCAGCGCCAGGCCAGTTGGGCGGTGGGCAACATCGCCTGAATTGACGAGCACCACCCCGCGAGCCAGCCGGGCCGAGTCAAACGCGAAGTCGTCACCACCTCGCTTGGCGAGCTCCAGCGCCTCGGCGGTCTCCTCCATCGCAGTCTCGTCTGTCACCGAGGCCCCGTTCTGGATCGGAATTGCGTGCTTGAGCAGGATGGTTGCGATGTGACTCGTCAGATCGATGGATTTCGACATCGTGGTCGCCCGGTCGAAGTCATCACGCCAGCCCGGGATTGCCATCGTGAAACGATTGCTGCCGCGCAATCCGAATGCGAATGCGAGCGGAGAGCCGACGATGAAGTTGTCCATCGTGGGATCACCATCGGCCAAGTCAATCGCGCGCTGCGCCAAGCGCAAACTTTCCGCGACCTCACCGGCTTGGAACTTGGCGTTGCCTGCCGCAAGGGAAAGCGTAAGCGTCATGGCCGGATCGCTCATCGAGTCCACCAGCCTGCTGCATTCCGACGCGACGCGAGCCGCATCGCGAAAGCGGTTGCAGAAGACCAACAGTGTCAGCATCCCCGCCATCCCGAAGGCTAGCGACAGCTTGTCGTCGGCCGATATGCATAGTTGGCGCAGTTCGTCATAGCCGACCTCCTCGATTCTTCCGCTGAATCTGAACGCGCTTGCGCAGAGTGCGGTGCGCGGCCGGATCTGCATGGCGACTTTGTTCGGGTCCTCGACGGGGCACCGGTCGGCGACGTCGCGTGCCCGCTGCCAACTCGTCCGAGCCGCCGCCACGTCTCGGAACTGCGCCCACGACGCGGCCCGCATATGCCAGTCGAACGCGTCCGAGAGATCCCCCGCCGCCTCGAGATGTTGCGCAACCAGCGCGGCGTTCGAGTCGACCGCCTCTGGGTCACGCCCTTCGATCGCTGCGGCCAGCCGCCGATGCAGATGCGTCCGATCTGACTTCAGCTGTGATTCGTAGGCCACCGTCCGAATCAAGGGGTGACGGAACGCGTACTCGCCGTTGGTGCCAAACGCCACCTGATCGATGAGCTCGGCAGCCTTCAACTGGGCGACTTCGATGTCTTCGACCAGACAGGACAGCAGGTCCGCATCGAACTGCGAACCGATCACGGCCGCGGCGTTCAAGGTGCGCTTGGCGTTCGGGCGGAGTCGGTCGATGCGCGATGCGATGGTGGCCTGCAGAGACGCAGGCACCCCCACGTCGGCGGCATCGCCCCGACACACGTAGTTGCCGCGCGCGCCCGTGAGAATCCCTCTCTCGGCGAGGTCTCGAACGAGTTCTTCTGCGAAGAAGGGATTGCCTGCGGCCCTTTCGGCGACCTGCGCGAGCAACGGGACGACCGAATCGTCCGAACCCAACAGCTCGGCGGCCAAGGCCGTCGATTCCGAATCATCCAGCGCTGCAAGCGCAATGCGGTGTGAGCTCGGCAACGTGTCGAGCACCCCGCGGTACTCGGGCCGGTACGTGACGATCATGAGTGAGGGGGTCTGCGGAAGCACGGTGGCGAATTGGGCGATCATCGTCTCGCTGACCTCGTCGATCCAGTGCACGTCCTCGATCACGTAGACGGCGGGTGTCGTCCTGGCGACCGCCGCGGCGTTGAGAAGTGCCGTCAGGCGCCGCCCGCGTGCGTCGGGATCAATGGCAGGCAGCGGGTTATCGCCGTCACGGATACCGAGCAAGTCCTCCAGGAGCGTGATTTCTTCTGAATCTGCGGCCTCCATCCGAGCCCGAACGTTCGCGCGCGCGGCCTCGTCTGCGAGCCCGTCAATCGCGAAGATGTCGCGCAACAGCCCCGCGGCCGCGTGGAAGGGGATCCCACTGGTGTGCGATTCGCAGGTTGTCGTGAACACCTGGAAGGACCGGTCCGTTGCGAGCGATGCGATCTCCGCGGCCATGCGGCTCTTGCCAATTCCAGGCGGTCCGACCAGCCCGACGATGCGGCCCTTGCGATTCATCGACTGGCCGAGCATCGCCCCGATGGTGTTCACCTCCCAATCGCGCCCCACCAGCGTCGACAGCTCTCGCGCCCCTCTGCCGCCCTCAGTAGCCGCGGCCAGCAGACGGCGGGCGACCATCGGCTGCGACGCTCCCTTGATGTGCACGTCCTCCGGATCGCCTAGGGCAGCGCTAGCTTCGACCAGCCGAGCGGTGGACTCGCTGATCATCACCCCGCCCGGTGGCGCTACGGATTCCATTCGTTGGGCGAGTCCGACCTGCTCGCCGACGGTCGTGTAGTTCGCACTCCCCGAACCGATTTCACCCGCGATCACCTCACCGGAGTTCAATCCCACTCGGAGTTCGAACGCGACACCGTCACTTAGCTCGACGTCCTTCCCGAGACGCCGGATCTCTTCCTGGATCTCAAGCGAGGCGAGACAGGCGCGAACCGCATGATCCTCCAGTGCAATTGGCGCGCCAAAGACCGCCATCACACCATCACCGGTGAACTTGTCCACCGTGCCGCCGAAGCGCTGCACGACTGCAGACGAGCGGTCGAAGAGCTCGGCCATGATCTCCCGGAGCCGCTCCGCACCGACCGCGGCAGCAAGGTCCATCGAATGCACGACGTCCGCGAACAGCACCGTCACTTGCTTGTATTCGGCGTGCCCACCTTTCGGCGCGAGCCGTGCACCACAGCCATCGCAGAACCTGGCATTGGCACGCACGTCGCGCCCACACTCACGGCACCTGTCCCCCACGTCAATATCGTGACACTTGCGCCATCGTCAACCAGCGTGAACGTGCGAAAACTACCGATTTTCCGCGGCGTGTCGCCTACAGACGCGCACGCTCGCGGATGTCGGGGCTAGCGTGCGGCCTTCTTGCGTTCGATGTCGGCGAGCGCAGCAGCGTGCGCGGCCCTTTCGGCCGCCGTCGTCTCCCACGAGAGCTTGCGGTTCTTGACCACCTTGGCGGGCGCGCCGACCGCGATCGAGTAGTCGGGAATCTCCCCCTTGACCACCGCGTGCGAGCCGAGCACACAACCCCTGCCGATCGTCGTCCCCCGCAGGATCGAGACCTTGGTGGCCACCCAGGTGTCCGGCCCGATACGCACCGGGCCCTTGATGATGCCCTGGTCCTTGATCGGCAGTTCGATGCTGTCCATCCGGTGGTCGAAGTCGCACACGTAGCACCAGTCCGCCATCAGCACCGAGTCTCCCAACTCGATGTCGAGATAGGTGTTGATGACGTTGTCCCGGCCGAGCACCACCTTGTCGCCGAAACGCAGCGAACCCTCGTGGCAGCGGATGGTGTTCTTGTCGCCGATGTGGACCCAGCGACCGATCTCCATCGTGGAGAGCTCCGGCGTCGCCTGGATCTCCACGCCCTTGCCGAGGAACACCATTCCGCGGGTGATGATGTGCGGGTTGGCCAGCTTGAACTTCAGCAGTCGCCAGTATCGAACCAGGTACCAGGGCGAATAGGCCTTGTTCGCGATGACCCACTTCAACGACGCGAGCGTGAGGAAACGGGCTTGACGTGGGTCGCGAAGCCGGGATCCACGCCATCGAACATGTATCGGGGCGCCCCACATCGTCGTCATGGCCGGACAGCCTACGCGAGCGCGTGAGGCACCCCGACTAGTCTCGATCCTCGATGCCTGCTCGACGAAAGACCGTGCGCCGGATCGCGGCGACCGCCGCCCTGACGCTGATGATTGCGTCGTGCGGCAATACCGACGCTTGGGTGGACGCCCATCCGGCCGCCGGTTGGCCCGCGCAGTACGGCGACGCCGCCAACGACAGCTACGCCGACGTTGCGGGCGCCAATGCGCTGCGGCTGGACTGGACGCGGTCGGTCAAGGGCAGCCTCGCCGCTCAGGTCTCGCTCGGCTCGACGGGCGCAACGAACTACCTCGCCGCGAACGCCCAGACGGCAGGCGGATGCTCGCTGATGGTGTGGGAGGCCGACAACAAGGGCCGTCAACGCTGGTGCACCCGGCTCTGGCAGGGCGGCGGGTTGTCCGGCCCGTTGTTCGACGGGTTCGACAACCTCTACGTCGGGCAGCCCGGAGCAATGCTCTCGTTTCCGCCGACGCAGTGGATTCGCTGGCGCCAGCCGGTCATCGGCGTGCCGCTGACGCCGCGGATTCTGGACCCCGGTCAGGTGCTGGTGGTGACGCACCTGGGTCAGGTGCTCGTCTTCGACGGGGGAAACCGCGGCGAAGTGGTCGGCACGTCGCTCGACCTCGTCGAGGGCCTCGACCCCACCGATTCGATGCGTGGACTCCCCGACTGCGCCCTTGGCCGAAAGGCTTGCCCGGTCGCTGCGGCGCCAGCCTTCTCGCCTGCCAGCGACATCGTCGTCGTCACGCTGTGGGAGCCCAACGCAGATGCCCCTGAAGTCGTGGGTCTGCGCTACCGGCCGGGCCAGGCCCCGCTGCTGTCGCGCGCGTGGACCAGTACCGACGTGGGCGGCGGCCCGATGGCCAGCCCGGTGCTCTCGGCCGACGGCAACACCGCGTACGTGACGGGCCGCGACCAAAGGCTCTGGGCGCTCAACACCAAGGACGGCAAGGTCAAGTGGTCGGTGCCGTTGGACTACCAGCCCCAAACCCCGCCGTCGGTGTCACCGGACGGACTCATCGTCGCCGGGGGCGGACCTGGCGCCAAGCTCGTCGGCATCAAGGATCGCGGCGACAAGGCGGACGTGCTGTGGACGCACGCCGACGTGGCGCCGTTGGCCACCTCGAGTCGCGCAGGCAAGGGTGTGGCGTACACCGTGGTGCACGACGGTGAAGCGGGTCAGGCCGTGCTGGTCTTCGACCCCGCCGACGGCCGCACGCTCAACCGGTATCCGCTGCCTGGTGCCACCGGCTTTCCGGTCGGGGTGTCGGTTGGCCACGATCGCGGTGTCGTAGCGGCCACCAGCGACGGTCAGGTGTACGGGTTCGCGCCTGCCTGAGTGCTCAACCGATCATCGAGTCGATGGGCGCACGAGGCACCGACACCTGCACCGCGCCTGCGGCCTCCGGGAGCAGATCACCCTGGCTGAAGAAGAAGATGATCGCGTCGTTAGTGATGGCGAAGTTCTGGTACTTCTGCGGGTCGAGCCCGGCCACCGGCGAGATGTTCACGGGCTGACCGAGCTGCTTCTCGAGCTCGCTCTGCACTACGGGCAGGATCAGCGGGAAGGGCTGGGTGCCCTCGCGGAACAGGGTGTCGATGGTGATCGGCTTGCGCAGACCCTGATCCCAGTTGAAGGACTTGTAGAACGTCGTGGGATGAGCGCCGCCGACCCCTTGGTAGGTCTTGAACACCGCGGACTGAGTGCTCCGCGGGGGAACGGCCGAGTTGTACTCCTGGACGGTGGTGTCGAGCTCGTAGGGCATGTCGCGCCCGTCGGGCATCTTGGCGACGTTGAGGAAGCCGTCCCGCGTCTGCTTGACGTAGTCGACGACCGCGGTCACGTCTGGGTAGCCGGTGGGATAGCTGATGGTCAGCGTGTACCCAGGGTCGCTGGCCTGAATTTGGCAGGTCTGCGGGTCGACCATGACGCCGGAGAGATCCGAACATTTGGGGGGCGCGGCGGACACGGCGGCAATGCCCGACCAACCAAGCGTAGCGGCTGCCAGCACGGCCATCGCCGCGAAGACTGGAGTCGGAATGCGCATGTGAAACCTCCGGAAGGAGCGGCACCGGCGCCGCCGACGCAAGGATACCCGCGGGTCAGCGGGACGGTCGGCAAACGTATGCCACCGCCCGGCTCGCGGTGCCCGCCCCGATCCTGGTGATCACGAGGGAAAGCCGTTGCGAACCTCGCGGACGCAGCCGCGCCCGCAACGCATCCGGATCGACGTCGATGCCGCGCACCAGGATCTCGAGCGCACCCACGTCGCGGGCCGAAAGCTCCTGCCGCAGGGCGCGTTCCCGGAAGTCGAGTTGGGCGAGCACTTCGAAACCACGGACCCCGAGCGGTAATTCAGCTCCCGAAAGGTAGGCGATGTCGGGGTCGAGCTGCCAAAGTCCGTGCCGCGCCGCGTATTGACGGACCAGACCCGATCGCACCACCGCCCCGTCGGGATCGACGATCCATCGTCCCGCGGGGGCCACGGTGCAGTCGTCGGGCTCGGCGTCGGTCAGCTCCTCGCCGGAATCCAGCATGGTCGCCCGTCTGGTGATCGTCGCACCGGCCAACCCACCCGACCACAAACAGGCCTCGCGGACACTCCCGGCCAGCGACGTCACCTCGATCTCACCGGTGAACCCGATTCGCCGCAACTGGTCGAAATCTGCTCCCGGCGCACACTTTACGACCATGTCCCGCGTGGCGTAGACCTCGTACAGCCGATCGAGCGCCGGCGCGTAGTCCAACGGGTCGAAGCGCCGGCGGCCCCCACTTCTTCGGGCGGGATCGGCGACGATGACGGTGTCGCGCGTGACGGGTGCAAGCGCGTCGGCTCGACAAAGCTCGACGCCGATTCCGCCCCCAGCCAGGTTGTGCCGGGCCATCGCCAGCCGCACCGGGTCGAGGTCGCTCCCGACGACGAAACTGGCCGTATCCCGAAGTGCCGCAAGCTCGGCGCCGATCGAGCAGGTGACGTCGTGTACGACGGCGCCTGCCAGTCGACGCGCTCGATGGCGGGCGACCGGGCCCGCGGTGGCCTGCTGCAGGGCCTCGTCGGTGAAGAGCCAGCCGTCGGGTTCGGCGAATTTGGCCGCCGCCTTGCGCCTCAGCAGCGTGGTCTCGACGAGCACTGCGGCCCGCTCGCCGAAGTGGGCCCGCACGGAAGCGATGTCGGCGATCCGACTGCCATCAGTGAACCGATGGCCGGCCACCTCGTCGAGGGCCAGTCGCCCGTGCTCGCCGCCGAGATAGGCGACGTCGTCGATGCTGAAGGCTACGACGGAGTCGTCCCCCGTCGCTCCGCTCGCCCGGGTTTGGTCCCCGTCACCATCACGTTGTAGAACCAGCCCTTCGGCACGACCTGCCGCCATACGTTGGCGTCGACCCAACTCAGCGTGGTCCAACTCTTGAACGCGAACTTCGCCCAGCCCCAACCCAATCGGCCGGGAGGCACCGACGCCTCGAAGGTCCGGATGGGCCAGCCCAGCATGGCCGCGGTGAACTCCTCGCTGGCGGTCTGCACGTCGACGGCACCGGCGCTGCGCGCCATCCGCTCCAAGTCTTCGGGCTCGAACGTGTGCAGGTCGACGACCGCTTCCAAGGCGGCGGCGCGGGACGATTCGGCGAGCTCCTCCTGCGGGCGGCGCCAACCCTGCAGGCCCGGGAGCTTCGTGACGTTTGTGGCGACGCGCCACGTCAGCGTCGACAGGTTGCGCGCGTAGACGTTGCCCTTCGTCGTCGGCTCCCCGGCGAAAACGAACCGGGCGCCGGGCTTGAGCACGCGCACGACCTCGCGCAACGACAACTCGACGTCGGGGATGTGGTGCAGCACCGCATGGCCGACGACGAGGTCGAACGTGTCGTCGTCGTACGGGATTCCCTCGGCATCGGCGACGCGGCCGTCGACGTCCAAACCGAGCCCCTGACCGTTGCGGGTGGCGACCTTGACCATGCCTGGCGACAGGTCGGTCACCGAGCCACGGCGAGCCACGCCCGCCTGGATCAGGTTCAGTAGGAAGAAGCCGGTTCCGCAACCGAGTTCCAGCGCCCGGTCATACGGCAGCTCGCGCTGCACCTCGTCCGGGACGATGGCGTCGAACCGACCGCGTGCGTAGTCGATGCAGCGCTGGTCGTAGCTGATGGACCACTTGTCGTCGTAGCTCTCCGCTTCCCAGTCGTGGTACAGCACCTGGGCCAGCTTGGAGTCGTGGCGCGCGGCTTCGACCTGCTCGGCGGTGGCATGCGGCATCGGAGCCGGGTCGCCGGCGACTGTGGATGGAGTGCCGGGTTCGGTTGACTCACTCATGAAGGGCAGCCTAACGGGGCGGATCGAATGCAGCCTTGGCGGCCGCCAGTACCTGCGGCGATAGGTCGGCGAATCGCAACGCCCAGGTGCGCGCGACGTCGTAGACGTGATCGGGGGCGACGAGCTCGTCGACCAGCCCGATCGCCAACGCCTCCTCGGCACCCGCGAACCGACCGGTGAACACCAGGTCCTTGGCCTTGCTGTCGCCGATGGTGCGGGCCAACCGGGCCGGTCCCCCATCGGCAGGCGACAGCCCGTCGAGGATCTCCGTTGCACCGAGCTTCGCGTTGTCGCCGCTGACGCGCCAGTCGGCGGCCAACGCGAGCGTCAGGCCAGTGCCCAACGCGTAGCCGGTCACGGCGGCCACCGTCGGCTTCGGAATTGCCGCGACGGCGTCGATTGCGCTCCGGCAGAGCTCGCCCGCAGCCTTGGTTTCCCGAGGGTTCAGCGTGCGGAGCTCGGGCACGTCGCTCCCGGCGGAGAAGATCTCGTGTCCGCCGAACACGATGACGGCGGTCACATCGGTCCGCTCGCCGACTTCGGTGGCGACGGCCGTGAGCTCGCGGCACATCTGACGGGTCAGGGCGTTGGTCGGCGGGCGCGACAGCAGCAGCGTCGCAACCCCCGACGGTTGCTCGCCGTCCTGGTGGTCGGCTTCAGATCCGCCGTAGTGGAGGCTGACGAACTCGTTCACCGGCTGTACCCGTCGGGGGCCCGGCCCTCCCGGGCAGCGTTGTAGCGGTCGCTGTTGAAGAACTCGATCTCCCAGTTGCCGTCGGCCGCGGTCAGGTGCGGTTCCACGGCGACGATCTTGCGCTCGACGGCGAGCACCTCGGCCACCGTGCGGTTGTTCAGTGCGTCCAACTGCGTCCAGGTGGGGGGCAGCAGAAACGACTTGCCATCGGCGAACTCGTCGAGCGCAGCCTGGGGAGTGGTCCAGAACGCCTTGTCGGTCTCGGTGTTCTCACCGTCGGCTCGCTGCCCCTCGGGCATCGCCCCGACGAAGAAGTAGGTGTCGTAGCGACGGGTGCGCTCTTCCTTCGGCGTCACCCAGTTGGCCCACGGGCGCAGCAGATCGGCCCGCAGCACCAGCTTCTCGTCGCGGAGGAAGTCGGCGAACGACAGCGCCTTGCTCTCGAGCGCATAGCGTTGGTCGCGGTAGACGGACGCGTCGTCGACGAGCAGGTCCGGGTCGTCTGCCGCGCCCGCGAACAGCACGCCGGATTCCTCGAACGTCTCGCGCGCCGCGGCGCATACCAGCGCGCCCGCGAGCTCGACGTCGACGCCGAGTCGCGTTGCCCACCATGCGGGTTCGGGTCCGAACCAGGCGAGGGGGGCTTCCTCGGGAGCGGAGCGACCGGGGGGAAAGGCTCCCCGGTCGCGTTCGTCGACGCCCCCGCCGGGGAACACCATCACCCCTGCGACGAACTCCATCGCCGAATGCCGACGCATCAGGAAGACTTCGATTCCATCGGCGGTGCCTCGGGGAAAGTCGCGGACGAGCATCACGGTCGCTGCCGGGCGCGGGATCAGCGGGTCTGATTCGGTCATTTGGCCCTCCTGTGCGCAGCGCGCGTGCGAGTTCGGCGCGCGAAGTAGCGGCCATCGGTGACGTCGAGGGTGATGGACTGTCCAAACGCCGTCGACAAGTTCTCTGAGGTCAGCACGTCGGTCAGCAGCCCCGAGGCGACGACGCGGCCTTCGGACAGCAGCAGGCAGTGACTGAAGCCCTGCGGGATCTCTTCGACGTGGTGGGTCACCAGAACCGTCGCGGGGGCGTCGGGGTCGGCGGCCAGGTCGGCCAGCCGGGCCACCAGTTCCTCGCGGCCGCCGAGGTCCAGGCCTGCGGCGGGTTCGTCGAGCAGTAGCAGTTCGGGATCGGTCATCAGCGAGCGCGCGATCAGCACGCGCTTGCGCTCCCCTTCGGACAGCGTGCCGTAGGTGCGCTCGGCAAGGTGCTCGGCGCCGACGCTCTCCAACATGTCGATGGCCTGGCGGTAGTCGACGTCCTCGTACTTCTCGCGCCACCGGCCGAGCACCGCGTAGCCGGCGGAGACCCCCAGATCACGGACGACTTCGGCGTCGGGGACGCGTTGCGACAACGACGAGCTGCTCAGCCCGACACGGGAGCGCAACTCGGACATGTCCGTCTTGCCCAGTCGCTCGCCGAGCACGTAGGCCGTGCCCGACGAGGGATGTTCGCTCGCCGCGGCGATGCGCAGCAGCGAGGTCTTGCCTGCGCCGTTCGGCCCGACGACGACCCAGCGCTCATCGAGTTCGACCGCCCAGGTGACGGGTCCGACGAGCGTCTGACCACCGCGTCGCAGGGAGACCTTCGCGAAGTCGATCAGCAGGTCGGGGTCGGCTGCTCCAATTCCCGTCGCTCCGCTCGCCCCAGCTCCAATTCCCGTCGCTCCGCTCGCCCCAGCTCCGTCTTCTGCTCCTGGCACTCGCCCATCGTAGTCAGGCTGCCATCCGTGAACGCCCAACCACTGACGGCCAACCATCGTCGGGGGGTCAAATGCACGCACAACTGGACCAGCGGCCCGATGCCGAATGCGTACACGGCAGTGCCGACGCCGACGGTCCCGCCGAGCAGCCACCCGACGATGAGCACCGTGACTTCGATTGACGTGCGCACCAATCGGACCGAGCGCCCGGTGCGCGCGACGAGGCCAGTCATCAGGCCGTCGCGGGGGCCTGGGCCGAGCCCGGCTCCGATGTAGAGCACCGTGGAGATGGCGTTCAGCACGACCGCGCCGAGCATCATCGCGATGCGGATCGGCATGGCCGACGGTGTCGGCAGCAGGGCCAGGCTCGCGTCCACCGTGACCGCGATGACGATGACGTTGGCGACCGTGCCGATTCCGGGCCGGTTCCGTAGCGGAATCCAGAGCAGCAGCACCGCGACGCCGACGACGGCGGACGCAACGCCGATGGTCATCCCCGTCTGCTTGGACAAACCCTGGTGAAAGACGTCCCAGGGGTCCAGTCCGAGGCCGGCCTCGACCATCAGCGCCATCGACAGGCCGTAGCCGATCAGTCCTACCAGCAGTGCGCCGCCACGCGTGGCGGCACGAACCGCGCGCTTCACGCGTGGTCGGGGAATCGGGCGCGGATGGCGTCCAGTTCGACCCGCATCCGGCGGGCGTCGGCGTCGTGTTCGCCGTAGTAGCCCCCGCGTGGGCACGTCCGGAAGATGCCAGCGGCCTTTCGGGCCACTTTTGAGGTCCAATGCTGATCCATGACTCCATACTGGCTATCGATTCGCTTGCATTTCAATAGCCAGTTGCGGCAAACTGGCTCTGATGATCGACGAATTCGCGGCCCGCAGGCTCGATGTGGACCTCTTGGCCCGGGAACTGGGCAACTGGCGCACGTCGAACACCAGCGGTCCCGCCTACCAGGGCCTGGCAGACGGCCTGCGGATGCTGATCGTCGATGGGCGTTTGCCCATCGGCGCTCAACTGCCCAGTGAGCGTGCCCTGGCCGACGCCCTGCGCGTATCGCGCACCACGGTCACGGCCGCCTACGCCCAGATGCGCGACGACGGCTACCTCAACGGACGCCGCGGAGCCCGCAGCACCACCGCGATCCCGGTCACCGGCCCCAGCCCCGTCGTTGCCGCGCAGGCCACGATCAACCTCGCCGCCGCGACCTTCGCAGCGCCCGTAGCCATCGCGGGACGGGCGTTCGCGCAGGCCGCCGAGCAGGTCACGCCCTACCTCCACGACATCGGCATCGAACTGGCCGGGGTCGCACCGCTACGTGCCGCGCTTGCCGAAAGATACTGTGCCCGAGGACTTCCCACTGGACCTGACGAGATAATGGTGACGACGGGTGCACTGCATGCGATCGGGTTGATCCTCGCCACCTACACCCAACCCGGTGACCGAGTGCTCGTCGAACAGCCCACGTACCACGGCGCGCTGTCCGCCATCGCGACCCGCGGCGCCCGCCCGGTGCCGGTCGCGGTGACCACTGACGGTTGGGAGATCGATGCGATCGAGGCTGCGATGCGCCAAATGGCACCGACCCTGGCCTACCTGATCCCCGACAATCAGAATCCGACCGGCCTGACCCTGCCGACGGCGGGACGGGAACAGTTGGCCCGCATCATCGCCGAGACCCGCACTCGAACCATCATCGACGAGACGATCACCGACATGTGGCTCGACGAGCCGGTTCCACCGCCACTGGCGGCGGCGATGACGACCCGAAGCGAGCTGGTGTTGACCGTCGGCTCGATGTCGAAGTCGTTCTGGGGCGGCCTTCGCATCGGCTGGATCAGGGCTGAACGCAGCACGCTGGCCACCATCGCGGCACTGCGCCCGTCGATCGACATGGGTACCGCGATCGTCGAACAGTTGGCCGCCGCAAACCTGCTCGCCCACGAGGACGAGGTGCTTCCGGAGCGCCGCGACATCCTGCGGGCCAGGCGGGCGCGACTGCTCATGCTGCTGGACGAGCACCTGCCCGACTGGCAACCGTTGCCTGGCAAGGGCGGATTGTCGCTCTGGGTCAGACTTCCCGCCCCGATGAGTTCGGCGTTGTCGGCGGCGGCCTCCCGCATGGGGCTGGAGATTCCGCCAGGGCCGCGCTTCGGCGTGGACGGCACGCTGGAGCGCTTCATCCGGGTGCCCTACGCATTGCCCGAACCCCAACTCAGCGAGGCGATCGAATTGCTTGCGCGGGCATGGCATTCCGTCACGGGGGCCAATAGCCCAGAGCTTGGCGCGTTGGTGGTGTAGCGCCCGGCCTAGTCCGCTTCGGGAATCTCGACGCGCCGGAACGTTCCATCGGTGGCGTCGGCGGCCTCGATCTCGCCGCGGGTCACGCCGAGAATGAACAGCACCGTGTCGAGGTACGGATTGCTCAACGAGGCGTCGGCGACTTCCCGCAATGCGGGTTTGGCATTGAACGCCACGCCAAGTCCGGCGGCGGCGAGCATGTCGATGTCGTTGGCGCCGTCGCCGACGGCGACGGTCTGCTCCATCGGAACACCGGCCTGCTGCGCGAAGTCCCTCAGCGCCTTGGCCTTTCCCGGTCGGTCGATGATCGGCCCGATCACCCGGCCGGTGAGCTTGCCGTCGACGATCTCTAGCTCGTTGGCGGCCACGAAGTCGAGCTCGAGCTCGTGGGCCAAGGGATCGATGACCTGACGGAACCCACCGGACACCACCCCGCAGTGAAAACCGAGGCGGCGCAGTGTCCGTATCGTCGTCCGCGCTCCTGGCGTCAGCTCGATCTGGTCGGCGATGTCGTCGAGCACCTCGGCGGGCAGCCCGGCCAGCGTCGCCACCCGCTTGTGCAGCGACTCGGCGAAGTCCAGTTCGCCCCGCATCGCGGCGTCGGTGACCTCGGCGACCGCAGCCAGCGCACCGGCCCTTTCGGCAAGCATCTCGATGACCTCGCCCTGGATCAGGGTCGAGTCGACGTCGAACACGATGAGTCGCTTGGCCCGTCGCGACAGGCTGTAATCCTCGAGCGCGATGTCCACGCCCTCGTCGACCGCAACCCGAGCCAACGCGGACTGCAGCTGACCGTAGGCCGACCCCGGCGGGACCGAAACACGCAGCTCCAGCCCGGTGACCGGATAGTCCGAAACGCCTCGGATGGTGTCGATGTTGACCCCGAGGGCGGCCGTCTGCCGAGCCACCACGCCGAACGATTCCGCCGAAATGGGTCGGCCCAGCACGACGATGGTGTGCGTCGACGGTTCCCGAAGCACCGGCAGGTCGTCGCTGCGCTCGATGGTGACGTCCAACCCGACGCCCCGGATGGCACCTTCGACCTCGGCCCGCAGCGCGGATCCACCTGCCGCGGCAGCCGGACCGGCTACCAGCACTGCGAGGGTCAACCGCCCCCTGACGACCACCTGTTCGACGTTGAGCAGTTCGACCACGTGCTTCGAGAGCACTTCGAAGAGCGCCGACGTGACGCCTGGCTGATCGACCCCGGTGACGGTGATCAGCACCGACACCCGTGACGTGTTCACCCCCGAAAGCCGCCTACCGTCAGGTGCGGACGTGTTCGTCATCGAGGCGGGTGACGTCGCCGTCGCCCGGGCCGTGCGCCCGTCCGACGTGCGCCTCATCGCGCATCCGCTCGACCATGTGCGGGTAGTGCAGCTCGAATGCCGGCCGCTCCGAGCGGATCCGGGGCAGTTCGGTGAAGTTGTGCCGCGGTGGCGGGCAACTGGTGGCCCACTCCAGCGAGTTGCCGTAACCCCACGGGTCGTCCACGACGACCGGCTCGCCATAGCGCCAGCTCTTGAACACGTTCCACGTGAACGGGATGGTCGAGATGCCGAGGATGAACGCGCCACAGGTCGAAATGACGTTTAGCGTCGTGAAGCCGTCGGTCGGCAGGTAGTCCGCTTAGCGGCGGGGCATGCCCTCGTCACCGAGCCAGTGCTGCACCAGGAACGTGGTGTGGAAGCCGATGAACGTGAGCCAGAAGTGGAGCTTGCCGAGCCGCTCGTCGAGCAGCCGACCGGTCATCTTCGGGAACCAGAAGTAGATGCCCGCATACGTGGCGAACACGATGGTGCCGAACAGCACGTAGTGGAAGTGCGCGACGACGAAGTACGAGTCGGTGACGTGGAAGTCCAGCGGCGGGCTGGCGAGCAGCACACCGGACAGTCCGCCGAGCAGGAACGTGACGAGGAAGCCCACCGAGAACAGCATCGGTGTCTCGAACGTCAACTGGCCCTTCCACATCGTGCCTATCCAGTTGAAGAACTTGATGCCCGTCGGGACGGCGATCAGGAACGTCATGAAACTGAAGAACGGCAGCAGCACGGCACCGGTGGCGTACATGTGGTGTGCCCACACCGCAACCGACAGTGCCGCGATGGACAGCGTCGCGTAGATCAGCGTGGTGTAGCCGAAGATGGGCTTGCGGCTGAACACCGGGAAGATCTCGCTGACGATGCCGAAGAACGGCAGCGCGATGATGTAGACCTCGGGGTGACCGAAGAACCAGAACAGGTGTTGCCACAGCAGCACGCCGCCGTTGGCGGGGTCGTAGATGTGCGCCCCCAGGTGACGGTCGGCGGCCAGGCCGAACAGCGCCGCCGTCAGCAGCGGGAAGGCCAGCAGCACCAAGATCGAGGTCACCAGGATGTTCCAGGTGAAGATCGGCATCCGGAACATCGTCATACCGGGCGCGCGCATGCACACCACGGTCGTGACCATGTTGACGCCACCGAGGATGGTGCCGAGACCGGCCACGGCGAGACCCATGATCCACAGGTCACCACCGGCACCGGGCGAGTGGATGGCGTCGGTCAGGGGCGAGTACGCGGTCCAGCCGAAGTCGGCGGCGCCGCCCGGCGTGATGAAGCCTGCGAGCGCGATCATCGCGCCGAACAGGAACAGCCAGAACGAGAATGCGTTGAGCCGCGGGAACGCGACGTCGGGGGCGCCGATCTGAAGGGGCAGCACCAGGTTGGCGAACCCGAACACGATGGGAGTGGCGTAGAACAGCAGCATCACCGTGCCGTGCATGGTGAACAACTGGTTGAACTGCTCGTTCGACAGGAACTGAAGGCCCGGCAGCGCGAGCTCGGTGCGCATGAACAGCGCCATCAACCCGCCGATGAAGAACATGATGAAGCAGGCGACGCAGTACATGATGCCGATCAGCTTGTGATCGGTGGTGGTCAGCAGCTTGTAGATCAGGTTGCCCTTGGGACCGAGCCGGGCCGGGAACGGACGCCGTGCCTCGAGTTCTCCGATTGGGGGCGCTTCGGCTACCAACAGATCCTCCAAAAGTTCGACGGGGTGGCCCGCGTGCTCTGCGAGAATCTTAACTCTCGAGGGGGCGATGGGCGTCATGGGTCCTACAAACCGTCGTATTTGGCAGGAAGCTCGGGGCGCGGGACGCCTGACCGCGGGGCGACCGGGGAATTGGTACCGTCGGCGACGTGCGGTTCTTCAGTGAGCGGGTGGGCCCGATCGCCGCGGCGGTGGCAGTGGCCGCGGCAGTTTCGGTCACCCTTGCCAGCGGCTGCGGGACTGACTCGAAGGTGCCGTCGACCACCGGCGCCGCCGTTACCAGCACCACCAAGATCGCCGGGGCAGGCGTGCTGGGCAACCAGCGCCGACCCGACGAGTCGTGTCCGCAGGAACCCGCGCCGCTCGACCCCGATTCGGAGCAGCGCACCGTCCGCCATGCGGCAGGTGAGACCGAGGTGCATGGCGACCCGCAACGCATCGTGGTGCTATCCGGTGATCAACTGGACGCCTTGTGTGCGCTCGGGTTGCAGTCCCGCATCGTGGCCGCCGCCCTGCCCGACGGGTCGAACGGTCAGCCGTCGTATCTCGGCACCGTCATTCACAACGTTCCGGCCGCGGGGACGCGCAGCGCGCCCAACCTGGAGGCGGTCAAGTCGGCCAACCCCGATCTGATCCTTGGCTCAGAAGCGCTGACCCCGGAGAGCTACCGCGCGCTGACGGCGATCGCGCCGACGGTGTTCACCGGCGCGCCAGGGCCTGCCTGGCAGGACACGCTGCGCACCGTCGGGGCGGCGATGGGCCGCGCGGACGAAGCCAACCGGCTGATCGACGGCTTCATGCAGGACGCCGGCAAGACCAGCGTCCAGAACGACGGCACCCACTACCAAGCGTCGGTCGTCCAATTCACCGAGGACACCGTGCGCGTCTACGGGGCCGCCGATTTTCCTGGCAGCGTGCTCGCCGCGGTGCGGGTCGATCGCCCTGCCGCCCAACGGTTCACCGACAAGCCCTATGTCGAGCTCGGCACCACGGACCTGAAGAACGCCGACTTCTCCCCCGCGGACGGCGACATCGTCTACGTGTCGTTCGATTCACCCGCCGCAAAGGACCGCGCCGCGGAGGTGCTCGACGGTGACGCGTGGAAGAAGCTCTCGGCCACCCGCGACAACCGCGTGTTCGTCGTCAACAACGAGGTGTGGCAGACCGGCGAGGGCATCGTCGCCGCGCGCGGCATGCTCGACGACCTGCGTTTCGTCAACGCGCCGATCAACTAACCGCGCTCAGTCGCTCCTTGCAACGCCTGCTGACCGAACTGTCCGGTCGTCAACGAACCGTGGGGCAATACGAGTTCTCCCGAATCGATGCGGTTGCGTAGGTAGGCGAACGTCTGGGCGGTCTGAGCGAAGAGGTGCTCGCCTGCCCGCAGCGTCGGACGGTCGGTGCCGTCGGGTGAGGCGAACTGCGGCAGCGGCTTGACTTCGGTGTCGTAGTCGACGTTGAAGAACAGCGGAAAGGAATACCGCTCTTCGACCACCTTGCGCACGCGGTGACTGGTCGCGACGAACGCGCCGTTGGTCCAGAGCTCCAACATGTCACCGATGTTCACGACGAACGTGCCGTCCACCGGCGGCACGTCGATCCACTCCCCCGCGCCGTTGAGCACCTCCAGACCGGGCGCCGTCGGCTTGAGCAACGTGAAGCACTCGTAGTCGGTGTGAGCTCCGATGCCGAGCGCGTCCTCGGCGTCCGGGTTGTACGGGTAGTGGACGAGCCGCAACTGGCTGGGCGTCTTGGTGGCGTGCCGGGAGAACACATCTGGGTCCTCCCCGAGCGTGACCGCAAACGCCCACAGCAGCCGGTGCCCCACCTCCAGGATCGCGTCGTAGTACGTCGTGACGGCCTCCGCGAAACCCGGAAGTTCCGGCCAGGCGTTGGGGCCGAGCATCGGGTTGCCCGCGAGGTAGTCGGGATCGTCGGCGGGCAGGTCCAGCGCCGTGTCGAACGCCTCCTTGACGTCGGGCGTGCCGGTCTCGACACCCTCCTCACCGACCGGCACGTACCCGCGATGGCAGCGCGACAAGCCGATGTAACTGCGCATCTTCTCCTCGACCGGCAGCGCGAAGAACTCCTTCGTGGCGGCGAGCATGCGTTCGAACAACGACTCGTCGAGCCCAGACCCACTGACGTAGAGGAAGCCGACTTCGCGTGCCGCCCTGCCGATCTCGTCGGCCACCCGCTCGCGTTCGGCACGGTCCGGTGAGGACAATCCACTGATGTCCACGATCGGCACCGAGGTGAACGACGTGACGCTCATTGCTACACGTTCCCTTCGCTTCGTTCGATGAACCAGCGCACTCCGTTGGACTGGACCTGATGAGCGACCACGTCGATTTCGAGCGCGTCGGACAGTTCCGGCGTGGTCACGACGACTCCTCCCATCGCCTGCGGAGTCGGTCGAGGCCGTCGACGGTCGGCGTGCCGACGGCGCGCACCCTCGCGATCCCGCCATCGGGATAGGCCTGTACCCGGAGCGCACTGATGTTCCCGACGTCAACCGCGAACACTTGGCGCGCGTCGGCGGCCAGCCGGGTCCGCGGTAGCACCTCGACGTCGAATGGGACCAGCGCCCAACCGTGTTCACTATCCGGCCGGGCCCTCGTCCCGACGACGGAGACCTCGGGTGAGGCGTTGAACACGAAGTACGAGGTGTCGATCTCCATGCGCCGCAGATCGGCGGGCACGGCGAAGGAGATCATCACGGCGTCATGGGATTCCGGCCCGACGTCGCGACGCCTGCGGGCTTCCCAGCCGTCGCCCATGTTGCGCGGGCGGTCCGGCGCGATCAAGGCGCAAGCGTGCGAATAGAAGCTGTCGCTGCACCATTCGACGCGGCCGCCCTGCTCGAGGCCGGACACCTCGACCGTGACGTCGGCCCACAACGCCGGGTCGGGGATCACCTCGCCGAAGGCGCGCAGCCGCGCGACCCCGCCGTCCGATTCCAGCCGCAGCCGCAGGTGGGTCCAGCGCCTACGGTCGACGATCGGGAGCAGATTGTGCGAATCCGGTTTCAGCACAGTGAGTTCCACCAGCGGCGTCCAAGCCACGCCCGGTGCGGTCGGGTCAGCCGTGCGATCCAGGACGCAGGCCTCGACCTGGCCTGCCGTCGGGTGGTTGCCCGAGAAGAAGCGGGTGTCGACGTCGACAGCGTGCAACCGGCCGGGAGCGCCGAGGCGCACGATGACCCAGTCTCCGTCGGGTCCGGCGTGACGTCGGGTCTCCCACCCGTCGACCACCTCACCGCGCAGATCGAACGTGCCCGGCACGAACGCGGGTTCCACCGGGTCGACGAGCCGTTCCTTGAACCCGAACGATTCGTCGCTGGCCGCAACGACACTGCCACCGATCACGCGTGACGCGAGGTCCACCTCGCCGGAGGCGCGGCTCACGCGTCGAAACCCAGTGCGCGCGAGATGGGCCAATTGCTACGGGGATTCTCGGGTCCCGGCGCGTAGACGCCGGCCTTGCTGGTCGACAGCCCGAGCCCGACGACGGCCTGCGCCAATGCGATCGCCGCCGCGACGCCGTCGACCGCGGGCACCCCGAGCTTGCTCGAGATCGCAGCCGTCACCCCAGCCATCCCTGCGCAGCCGAGGCAGATGACGTCGGCGCCGTCCTCCGCGACGGCCCTGGCTGCCTCGTCGACGATGGCCCGGACCGCGCCTGCGGGATCGGCGTCCAGCTCTGCGGTGCCCAACCCGCAGGCCCGCACCGAGGCACAGTGCGCGTTCAGTCCGGCCAGCAGAAGCCGGTCCTCGATTGGGACGATCGAGCGGGCCAGCGTGGTGATCACCGAGAACCTCCGGCCGATGAGATGTGCGACGTGTGCGGCACATTCGGCGATGTCGAAGACGGGCACCGAAAGCATCTCGGCAAGCGCATCCCTGCCGTGTTCCCCGAAGCCGGCCAGCACGACGGCGTCGTAGTCGAAGGTGCCTGCGTCCAACAGCGTCGCCACGACGTCCATCACTCCGACCGCCGACAGGTAGCTCTCGGCTGCCGAGTCGATTGCCGACGTGCCGAAGCGCGGGGCCAGGCAGACCAGCTCAGTCGCTTGGCCCGCCGCGGCTTGCGCCGCCTCGCCGATCTCGGCCGTCATCGACTCAGAGGTGTTCGGATTCAGCACCAGGATTCTCATACCGCCGCTCCCACCCTGGCGAACACCCGCTCGCCAGCCACCCAGGTCTGCAGTACCGAACCACGCAGGGCGACACGGTCGTACGGACTCACGGGATGCCGATGGTGAAGCGCATCCACGTCGACGACGTCGTCGACGTCCGGTTCGAGCACACACAAATCCGCCCGCAACCCGACCTCAATCCGGCCGCGGTCGCCGAACCCGGCCAGCGTCGCGGGCCGTTCCGACATCCATCGGCTCAATTCGACCAGTCCGAAACCGCGCCGGGTGGCCTGCGTCCACACCGCGCGCGGGCCGAGTTCCAGCGAACTGATCCCGCCGAAGGCTCGGCCGAAATCGCCGTCGCCCTTCATCGCCGGGGCACACGGCGAGTGGTCGGAGACCACCATGTCGAGTGTTCCGTCGTGCAGCCCGTCCCACAGCCGGTCGCGATTCTCGGCGTCGCGGATCGGCGGGCAGGCCGCGAATTCCGTTGCTCCGTCCGGAATCGTCTCGGCGGCGAAGGTCAGATAGTGCGGGCAGGTCTCGGCCGTGATGCGCACGCCGGACCGCTTGGCGTCCGCGATGAGCGGCAGCACGTACGAACTGGAGACGTGCACGACGTGGGCCCTGGTCCCGGTGGCTGCGGCTGTCTCGATCACCAGCCTCACGGCGTCCTCTTCGGCGACGTCGGGTCGGGACGCGAGGAACGACGGGTAGCCACGGCCGCATGGCCGGGGGCCGGCTTCGATCACCTCGTGACTCTCGGCGTGGACCAACATCACCGAATCGAGGTCGGTCATCCGGGTCATCGCCGCGCGGAACCGAGCGGGCGTCAGATGACCGAAGTTGGGGTTGCCGGAATCGCTGAGGAAGCACTTGAACCCCCGCACCCCAGCCTCGGCCAGTGGCCCCAGTTCGTCGAGGTTGCCGGGAACCACACCACCCCAGTACGCCACGTCCACTCGGCAATTACCCCGTGCGGCAGCCACTTTGACTTGCAGAGCGGCGACGCTGGTGGTCACCGGATCGGAGTCGAGTGGCATGTCAACCAGCGTCGTGATACCACCGGCGGCCGCGGCGGTGGTTGCCGTCGCGAAGCCCTCCCAGTCGGTCCCGGGTTCGTTGACGTGGACGTGCGTGTCGACGAAGCCCGGCAGTAGGACCGCGCCCCTGGGGATCACGACCTCGGCCGCGCCAGGGTAGTCGGCGTCGACATCGCCGACCTCGGCGATGAGCCCGTCGGCCACCGCAACGGCGGCCGGTCGGAGCTCACCGCCGAGCAACACCCGTTCGGCGCGCAGTACCACGTCCATTACGGAGCGACCGGTCCGAACCGCTCGTGGAAGTGTTGCGTCAACTCTGGCCATACGTGCGGATCATGGCCCGGTATCAGCGGATAGCCCTTTTCGGCGGCGAGCCGTTTGAGCTTGCGGATGGGCTCGATGGTCTCCTCGGGTTCGACGTCGATGAAGCCGCCGATGGCCAGCTCTTGTTCGATGTTCTCGGTGAGATCCGCGGCGTCGAACGCGAAGACGTACCCTTCTGCGCCCTCCCCACCGGTGACGGACTCGTCGAGTTCGACCACGAAGCTCTGATGCCCGGGAGTGTGGCCGTACGTCGGCACGACGGACAGGCCCGGCGCGAGCTCCGCCTCACCGTCGGCCAGATGCCAGTCGATTCTCGGGTCGTCGAAGTCCACCCTGACGATCGCATTGCGCTCCGGCTCAGGATGATTCGACATCCCGTACTCGAGTTCCCTGCGCTGTGCGTGTACCGGCACTCTGCCCGCGAAGAGCTTCAGCCCGCCAGAGTGGTCGTGGTGCAGGTGGCTCAGCGCGACCATGTGGATCTGGTCGATGGCGACCCCGACCTCGGCCAACCGCTCCTCGATCGGTTCGCCAGGCCCAGGAAGCACTGGCCGGTACTCGACGCTCGGGAAGAACCGGCGGGCCAACGCCGGGTCACGCACCAGCGCGGTGTTGAACCCCGTGTCGAGCAGCACCCAGCCACCGTCGGTCTGCAGCAGCACCCCGGGTACGGGCTCACGCATCCGCTCCTCGGGCGGCGCCCCGTATACCGATACGGACTTGGGCAACTCCTCCCAGCCGAGCGTCAGCAGGATGATTCTGCGGATGCCGCTCTTTCTGACCAGCGTCACCGTCAGCCCACCGACAATGCGGCCAGCCGCAACGAGTTCGGGTTCGTCACGACGTGCGCCTGTTCGACGCCCTTGAGCCACGGCTGCGCCACCATGAAGTCGTTGACGTCGGCGATGTTGAGCCAGCAGCCCGTCTTGAGCGCTTCCTCGCCCGCTTGCGAGAACAAGTCGTCCGAACCGGTCGGCAGTCCTTGAGCCAGCGCCGCGGTGACCGCCGGTGCCGAGCAGCCCAGATAGTTCAGGCCGCCGTCGGCGTCCCACGAGATGTGCCCCCACGTGTAGGGCGAAGGAGCGTCCGGCCACACCAGATTGAGGAGGATGTCCGGCGCAGCCTGCCCGTCTCCGCCGATCCATCCGTAGATTTCCGACGTCGGATAGGCCTGCACCTTGGCCGTGAGGCCCGCCGCCGCGAGTTCGGTCTGAATCAGGTTGCTGATCAACTGATTGTCGGGTTGACCGGAGTCGTAACCGATGGTGATGGATTTCTGGTCGGCAGGCAATCCGCCCGCCAGCCCGGTCAATACCGAGGGGTCATGCGTCACCGACTGTTTCGCGAACTGCGGTGCCATCATGTTCGGCGGGTAGATCTGGCCAGCGACCTGCCCGCGCCCGAAGTAGGTCTGCTTGACCAATTCGGCGAGGTCGACGGCCTGCATCACGGCGTTGCGATTCTTGGCGTCGGTCAGCATCCCCTTGCGCGGGTTGAGGTAGAGGTAGTTCGACATCATCGTCGGCATCGAGTAGTTCGCGAACGACTTGTTGTCGAGATAGGACTGGACCGCCGACGATGGCAGGTCGTGCAGGATCGCGGCGAGCTGCCCGTTGTTGAACTGCAGCTGCTGGGCCGAGACGTCCGTGACCACTGGGATGTCGACCTTCTCGAAGTAGGGCTTGGCTCCCCAGTACTCCGGGAACGCGGCCAGTCCGTAGTGAGAACCCACCTGCGCATCGGTCAGCGTGAACGGCCCTGTCCCCAGGTCGTGAGTGGTCAGGTAGTTCTGCGCGTTGTCGGTGCCCGCGTTCTTCTTCAGACCCTCGGGGCTGAGCATCCGCGGTCCGTAGGGGCAGGCGAGATAGTCGAGGAAGGCCGAGTTGGGCGCCTTCAGGGTGACGGTGACACCGTAATCCCCTTGCGTGGTAACCGAGTCCACGTCCTTGACCATGTACGCGGGTCCTTGGTTGACCGCCAGCCTTCGATCGAAGGAGGCCTTCACGGCAGCGGAGGTGAGCGGGGTGCCGTCGTGGAACTTGACGCCCTCGCGGAGTTTGAAGGTGAACACCTTGTTGTCCGGCGAGGCGGTCCACTCGGTGGCCAGAAGCGGTTCGAGCTCCGGCTTCTCGGTGCCCGCCTTGTACTGCAGCAGGCCCTCGTAGGTGTTCGTGGTCAGCAGCAGGCCCTGTCCGGCGTAGTAGATGTCTGGGTCAGGTGGCTGACCGGGGTCCTGCAGGAACGACAGGTGCAGCACCTTGTCGGTCGGGGCGGCGTTCGGCGTGGTGTTGCCGGAATTCGAACCCCCGCAAGCGCTTAGCGCGAGCACCGCGACGGCGCCGGCGGCGACCCAACCCAGTAGACGGTTCTTCATCGTGCGACTCCTTCGAGGACGGGGGTGGACGTGGCGAGTTCGCCGAAAGCGGTGAGGATTTCGTCGCTGGTGCGTAGGGCACCGGTCTGCAGGTACTCCATGGCGTCCAGCGCGGCGTCGTGGCGGTATTGCGACGAGCCGCCGACGCAGTCGGTGACCACGCGGACGTAGAAGTCGCGCTGGTGGGCATCGGCGAACGTGTAGTGCACGCAGACGTCGGTCAACCCACCGACCAGGATCAGCGTCGAGGCCCGCAGGCCACTGAGCACGATCTCGAAATCCGTTCCGATGAAACCGGAGTAGCGGCGTTTGACGATATGGAATTCTGGGTGGGAACCCCCCAACTCGGGCAGCAGGGCCGGATGAAGGCCGGTGCCCGGTCGACCCTCGACGCAGTGGACGCCCTCCGTGCCGTCGAGTTCGCGGCCGAAGTCGATCCCGCTCGGGCGATGGACCTCCTGGAAGAACACCACCGGAATGGCCGCTGCCCTGGCGGCCGCCAGCAGCGCCTGAGTCCGGCCGATCCGCTCGGCATAACCCGCCATGTGGGAGATGCCGACCTCCTCGACCGGCATGTCACCTGATTCCTGCATGTCGACGACGACGAACACCGGATTCCCCACGATCAGTGGCTGTTTGGGCACCTAACCTCCTATGACTGCGATACGTGGATCGGCGGCGACCTGCAGTAGGTCCACGGCCGTGTTGATGAAGACGTAGAGGGCACCGAGCATGAGTGTGACTCCCGCAATCGCGGGAAAGTCGGCGACCGGGATGCTCTGTGCGATGTACTGACCGATGCCGGGCCACCCGAATACCTGTTCCACCACGAGCACGCCTGAGAACATCAGTCCCACTTGCAGACCCGTCATCGACAGCGCGGCTCCGACGGAGTTGCGCAGCACGTGGCCCGCCAGGATCCGACCCTCGGAAAGCCCCTTGGACCGGGCGGTGCGCGCGTAATCGCTGTCGATGTCCTCGAGCAAGCAGCTGCGCAGCACCCGGCCGATCGCGACCGCGGGACCGAGCGCAATGACCAGAGCCGGCAGGATCAGATGGTGCAGCGCGTCCGCCACGACGTCGAACCTGCCGTGCAACAGCCCGTCGACCGTCAGCAGCCCGGTCGGCCCTGTCGGTGGGTTCGGTATACCTATGCGCCCGTTGGCCGGAACCCAGCCCAGCTCCTTGTAGAAGACGATCAGACCGAGGATTCCGAGCAGGAACATCGGCGCGGAGGCCCCGGTGAACAGAATCGCCCGCAGCGCGCCCGCGCCACGCCAGTTCAACGTGGTGCTGAAGGCCAGCACCACTGCCAGTATCAGCGCGATGCCGATGCCGTAGAGCGCGAGTTCCAGGGTGGCCGGGAAGAAGTTGCCGAGGTCGGAGGCGACGCCGTGGCGCGTCCGGTACGACGTGCCGAGGTCGCCGGTCACGGCGCCGGTCAGATAGTGCCAGAACTGCACCAGGATCGGCTCGTTCAGACCGAGGGCTTCCCGGCGCGCGGCCACCGCCGACGCCGAGGCCTGCGCACCCATCTGCGCCTTGACCGGGTCGAGCGGCGAGATGTGTTGCAGTAGGAACATCACCCCGGTGAGTGCGACCAGGATGGCCACCATTGCGCCGAGCCGGGTCGCAATGAACGTCTTCATCCCCACTCCCTACTCTTCGCGCAAGCGCTCATCGATACCGTCTACTCTTCGCGCAAGCGCTCATCGGCCCCACTCCTAGCTCGTCTTCATCAGGTTGCGCAGGCAGTCCCCCGCGATGTTCCCGACCAGCGCCAGCACCAGCACGCCGACGCCGGGCATGACCGGGATCCACCACTGCTGCAGGAAGTAACTGAGGTTGCGTGCGGAGTCGGCGCCGAGCTCGGCGGCCGGGGCGGACTGGCCGAGGCCGAGGAAGGACAGTGCAGCGAGGGTGAGGATCAGCGTGCCGATGTCGAGGCTGGCGGCCACCAACGTGTTTGGCACGGCACCGGGCAGCAGGTGGCGGCCTGCGAGCCGAAATCGGCTGACCCCAGCGAGCTTCGCCGCCTCGACGTGCGGACGGGCCGCCAACCTGGCGACTTCGCCGCGCACCAATCGCGCGTAGAACGGCCACCAGACGATCGACACCGCGACCAGCGTGTGCACGAAGCCAGGGCCAAGCGCGGCGACCACCGCGATGGCCAACACGGGTGCGGGCAGCGACAGGAACCCGTCGGTGATGCGCATCAACACGGTGTCGACCCAGCCGCCAGTGGTGCCCGCAATCAAGCCGACCAGCCCGCCGATGAGCAGCCCCACCGCGACCACCACCAGTGCGGCGAACCAACTGGACCGAGCGCCGTAGAGCACCCGGGAGAAGATGTCGCGCCCGACGCTGTCGGTGCCGAGCAGGAAGCCGTTCTTCCCCGGCGCCTGCAGCGGCATGCCGACCGGAAGCAAGGGATCGTAGGGAGCCAGCAGGGGCACGGCGATGACGATCAGCGTCACCACGATGACCAGCGAGAAGCCGATCCAGTTGAACACCGTGGACCGCGACTGCGGCAGCGACAGCACGCGTCGTCCGCGTCCGCGAACCAACGGGACGGCGGGTATGGCGACCGCCATCAGACCGCCCGCCGTTGTATGCACGCCACCCGATGCGGGTTGCCCGGCACGCCCTCGAGGCGGACGTCGAGCTCGTGCCCGCTGCAGGTGTCGACCGAGATCGCGCAGCGCGGGTGGAAGGCGCACCCGGTCGGTGGGGACAGGGGGCTGGCGGGTTCGCCTGGCAGGACTCGTGATTCGCGGCCGAGGTCGGGGATGGATTCGACGAGCGCTTCGGTGTAGGGGTGCGTGGGAGCCGCGATCACCTGTTCGGAAGGCCCGATTTCGACGATGCGGCCCAGGTACATCACCGCGATGCGGTCGGCGACCACGCGCGCCACCGACAGGTCGTGGGTGACGAAGACAACCGACATGTCGAGGGTGCGGCGGAGGTCGCCGATGAGATTGAGCACGGAGGCGGCCAACGACACGTCGAGCGCGCTGGTGGGCTCGTCGCACAGCAGCACCGACGGCGGCACCACCGTGGCCCGCGCCAGCGAGACCCGCTGGCGCTGACCGCCGGAGAGTTGGCCCGCGCGTGACTTCGCGAGGTCTGCGGGGAGTCCGACGCGTTCGAGTGCGTCGGCGACGGTGTCGCGGCGTTGCGCCCGCGACATTCCGCGTAGCCGCTCGGCGATCAGCTCGCCCACCGACAGCCAGGGGGTCAGCGACGCGCCCGCGTCCTGGAACACCATCTGAGGGCGCTTCCCGTCGGCCAGCTCGACTGCACCCGCCGTCGGCCTCTCCAGGCCGGCGATCACGCGCAGCAACGTCGACTTTCCCGAGCCGCTCTCCCCCACCAGCGCCACGGACTCGCCGTGGCCCACCCGCAGCGTGACCCCGCGCAGCGCGTGGAGCTTGCCGCGGTTGTCCGACGACCGATCCAGCCACCGCCTGGCCACCGTGAAGGTCTTGGCGACGTCCTGAAGCACCACCGATGGCCGGTGCTCGGCGGCGCCGTCGGCGCGCGCGGCAGGCTCCACGACCGGTTCGGCGGTATTGGTCGATGCGGCCCCAAGGTCTTTGGCAATGTCGTCGAGTGGTCGGATGCAGGCGCTGACCCTGGCAGAGCCGACCGCAACGGGTTCCGGTGGCGTCGCGGCGCAGTCTTCGGCGGCCAGCGCGCAGCGTGGCACGAACGCGCATCCGGGAAGCGGTTCCACCGCACTGGGTACCGAGCCCGCGAGCGCGGCCAGTCGTCTGTCGCGCGCCGTCTCCAAGGTGAGCCGCGACCGCAGCAGGCCGTGGGTATACGGGTGTGCGGGCGCGCCAAGTACTTCTGAGGACGGTCCGACCTCGGCGATGCGGCCCGCGTACAGCACGGCGATGCGGTCCGAGATCTGCGCAGCGACTCCGAGATCATGGGTAATCAGCACGATGCTGCAACCGATCTCGTCGCGCAGCCGCCCCAGCAGGCGCAGCACCTGGGCCTGCACGGTGACGTCGAGCGCCGTCGTCGGCTCGTCGGCGATGATGAGTTCCGGATCGCCCGCGATCGCGATCGCGATCATCACGCGCTGTCGCAAGCCGCCGGAGAGTTCGTGGGGGAACGCCCGCATCCGCCTCTTCGGTTCGGGGATGCCGACGGCGGTGAGCAGTCGCAGCGCCTCTTCGTCGCTTCCAGCCGCTTCGGCGACCTGTTTTCCAATGCGCATGGTGGGGTTCAGCGAGGTCATCGGGTCCTGAAAGACCGCGCCGAGGTCCAGCCGGCGGACCTTGCGAAGGGCCTTGGCGTCGCCGTTGACCATGTCCGAGCCCGTCACGAAGACGGTGCCATCGACCTTGGCCTGCTTGGGCAGGAGGCCCAGCAGGGTGAACCCCAAAACGCTCTTGCCTGAACCGGATTCGCCAACCAGCCCCAGGATCTCCCCCGGTGCGATGGCAAGCGACACGCCTCGCAGCGCCTGCACGTCGCGACCGTTGCGACGAAACGTCACGCTCAGGTCGGCGACGGTCGCGACGGGCTCGGGGGTCGGCGGAACTGCAGCGCGCACCGTCGGTGCGTCGACTGCGGAAGCGGCGATGCCCATCTGAGCACTCCCGGGGTGAGCTCGCGATGCCGCGGCACGTCTGTGGGCCGCCTGCCTGTCGCTTGACAGTTTTCACGTGGCCCGGGATCGATGGGTGTCGCTGGCGTAACCAATTGACGATGGAGGTAACCGATTTGTATCGCGCGTTTCTATCGTGTGACAGAAATCGGTGGATTGCCAGGGCAACGCGACTCATGAGCCACGATGAGCTCCATGCCGCTCGCGCGGGCCGGACGCCCCAGACTTCACTCGCAGCGACGTCCTGGGATGACCCCACGTGACGAGATCCTGGATGCCGCAGGTGAATTGTTCACCACGATGGGCTATGCGAGCACGTCGACCAGGACAATCGCGGAGTCAGTCGGCATCCGCCAGGCCTCGCTGTATCACTACTTCAAGACCAAGGACGACATCCTGTGCGCGCTGTTGAGCCAGACGGTGGCTTCGACGCTGTCGTTCATCCCGTGCCTGCTGGGCGCATCGCCTGCACTGACGGCGGCCGAGCACCTGCATGCACTATCGGCCTTCGACGGTGAGCAGCTGCTCAGCGGGCAGTGGAATCTAGGTGCGTTGTACCTGCTTCCAGAGTTGCGCGACGCCAGGCTGGAGCCCTTCTGGTCGGACCGCGAGCGGCTGCGGCTGCACTATCTCGCGCTGAGCCAGGCCGTCATCGACCAGACCGGCGTCCACGCGGCGGCCGCCGACCTGCCGTTTCGGCTGGTCGAATCGCTGGTCAACATGTGGTCGATGCCTGCGGGCCCCGACCGGTCCGAGCTCCCCGTCCACGTGGCCGACGCCTGCATGCGCGTGCTGGGCATCCCCGATGACGCAACCCCCGCGCTGCGAGCACGCAGCCGGCAAGAAGTGGAGCGCCACCCGGTGGTGACATTCAACGGCTAGCCAGGAGGTCCGCCCGCGCCGACGACGACGAGCGGAGTACCTGGATCAACCTGGTGTCCGGCCTCGACCAGCACATGTGTGACGACGCCGTCGGCCGGTGCAGTCACCACGGTCTCCATCTTCATCGCCTCGAGTGCGAGCAACGCCTGCCCGGCCACCACCCGCTCTCCGACCGTGACGTCGACCTTCCACACACTCGACGAGAAGGGGGCATCGACGCGTTGCTCGCCTTCGTCGAGCACTAGCTCGGTGGTGACGGCCGCGACGTGAGACGCCGCCCGTTCGGCGCGGTCGAACTCGCCCGCCGCTGCCCAAGCCTCGCGTTCGGCGCCGAACGCAGCACTCTGACGCGCTCGAAAGTCGGAGATCGAGGCCGCGTTGTCGGCGAGGAATCGCTCGTGCTCGGCGAGCGAGAACGTGCCGTGGGTGATGTCGATCGATCCGCGGCCCGCCGCCACGTCGGCCCGTAGGTCGAGCAGTTCGGCCGCCGACACCGGGTACCAGGAGATGCGGTCGAAGAACCTTAGCAGCCAAGGCTTTTCGTGCTCGAACGGCGCGCTCTGGTGATAGCGACTCCACACCTGCGTCGTCCGGCCGACGAACTGGTAACCGCCCGGTCCTTCCATGCCGTAGATGCACAGATAGGCCCCGCCGATGCCGACGGAGTTCTCGGCCGTCCACGTGCGGGCGGGGTTGTACTTCGTGGTGACCAGTCGGTGACGTGGATCGAGTGGCGTAGCGACGGGTGCGCCGAGATAGACGTCGCCAAGCCCCAACGTCAGGTACTCGGCCGAGAACACCGTGTCCATGACGTCGGCTTGCGACGCCAAACCGTTGACTCGGCGGATGAATTCGATGTTCGACGGGCACCACGGCGCGTCGTCGCGCACCCCCGAGACGTAGCGCGCGATGGCTTCCCGGGTGGCCGGGTCGTCCCATGACAGCGGTAGTCGAACCGACCGGCTCGGCACGACGAGCTGGGACGTGGCCGGTAGCTCGACCTCGAGTTCGGACAGCAGGCCCAGTAGTCGGGTGGCGGGCAACTCGTCAGGATCGAAGTGGACCTGCAGTGACCGGATGCCCGGGGTCAGATCGAGGATTCCGGACACGGTCCCGTCGCGCCGCGCCGCCTCGAGTCGCTGGTGCAACGCATGCACCCGGGCCCGCAGGGCGAGGTCGAGCACCATGTCGCCGTATTCGACGAGGACGTTGTCCTCACCGTTTCGGCGGTACGTGACGGCGGGCGTCCCAGCTGCGAAACCCCGGGCGAGCACGCCGTCGTCGCCGTCGCCGCGACCCGTCGTGGACACGATCGGCGAGGAGGCCCCACGCGCGGCCCCCAGCAACCCGCGCGACGGAGCGTCGCTGGCGCGAATCGGAACGAATCGCACGGTGTCCCCCGGCCGCAACTGCCCCAACTTCCAGCGGTCGGCCGAGTTGACGGTGACGGGACAGACGAACCCGCCGAGACTTGGGCCGTCTGGACCGAGCAGGATCGGGGTGTCGCCGGTGAAGTCAAGCGCGCCAACGGAGTAGGCGGTGTCGTGGATGTTGGAAGGATGCAGGCCTGCTTCCCCGCCGTCGGGACGGGCCCATTTCGGTCTTGGGCCTTCGAGGCGCACCCCGGTACGCGCCGAGTTGAAGTGCACGCGGTAGCGAGCCTCGAACAACACCTCCATGTCGGCCCTGGTGAAGAATTCCGGCGCGCCGTGGGGCCCCTCGGTGACCGCCAGTTCCCACTCGGACTGCATCGCCGGGCGCAGCTCGGCGGGCACGGCACCACGCCCACCCGCCGCGGCCCCCAACCGAGCTCTCAACACGTCACCGGTCACCAGCGCGCGACCGCCGTGACCACCGAACCGCCCAAGGGTGAAAGTCGAGGCACTGCCCAGGTATTGCGGTACGTCCAGGCCGCCCGCGACCAGTACGTAGGTGCGGAGTCCGGCCGTCGCGGCGGCGCCGACGTCGAGCAGTCCGCCAGCCGGAACCCGGATCGGTTCCCACATCGGCGCAGGCGATCCATCCACGGTGACAAGGCATTCCGCGCCGACGACGCACATCGTGGTGGCGTGCGTCATGCGGAGCGCGGGTCCGGTGGCAGTGCACTCGAGTCCTGGTGCACCTTCGGGATTGCCCAGTGCACGGTTCCCAAGCCGAAACGACAGATCGTCCATCGGCCCGCTCGGCGGGACCCCGACGTCCCACAGTCCCACCCGGCCAGGCAGGTCCTGGACCGTGGTGAGCAGACCCGCGCGTTCGACGGTGATCCGTTGCCGCGGATCGACGACCTCGGCGAGCGTCGACGTGCTGTGTCGCGCCGCGCGGACGTCGGGTTGACCCAGTGCAGCGCGAAGCGTCCCGACGTTGACCTCGACGCCGTGCAGCACGGTGTCGCCGAGCGCACGCTCGAGTCGGTCGAATGCCTCGTCACGGTCGGCTCCAACGGCAATCACCTTGGCCAGCAACGGGTCATAGGACGCCGAGACCTCGATGCCGTCCTCCACCCAGGTGTCAACGCGGATCGACTCGGCGGCGGGAAACCGGACCGACGTCAGCGTGCCCGTGCTGGGCCGGTAGTCGCGGGATGGATCCTCGGCGTACACCCGGGCCTCCACGGCATGGCCGTGCACGGGCACCGCACCCGTCGACCCGCCCTTGTCAAGGTGGTCAGTCAGCACATTGCGGTCACCGCGGGCCAGCCGGAACATCCAGCCGGCCAGGTCGATACCGGTGACGGCCTCGGTGACGGGGTGCTCGACCTGCAGCCGGGCGTTGACCTCGAGGAACGAGGCCTCCTTCCGCCGCGGGTCGTAGACGAACTCGACGGTGCCCGCGGACCGGTAGTCGACCGAAGCGGCCAATGCCCGCGACGACGAATGTAGCTGCGCCCGAACCGCATCCGGCAAGGCGGGCGCCGGCGCCTCTTCGATGACCTTCTGGTTGCGGCGCTGCAATGAGCAGTCGCGGTCGCCGAGCGACACGACCCGACCGGCGCCATCACCGAAGACCTGGACCTCGACGTGGCGAGCGTGTTCGACGAACTTCTCGACGAACATGCCCGCCGACCCGAAGCTGCGTTCGGCCACGCGGGCCACCCGCTCGAAGGCTGCGCGGAGCTCGGCGGCGTCGCGGCAGACCTGCATGCCGATCCCCCCGCCGCCGCCCGTCGCCTTCAGCATCACCGGATAACCGATCTCGCCTGCTGCTGCGACCGCCGCCGTCGGGCCATCGAGCAGCTCGGAGCCAGCGAATATCGGAACCCCCGCCGCCCGTGCCGCCGCGCGTGCGGTGTGCTTGCTCCCGAAGACCCTCAGCTGGTGTGGTGTCGGGCCAACGAAAACCAGCCCCGCCGATTCGACGGCAGCCGCGAATTCGGCGTCCTCCGAGAGGAATCCGTAGCCGGGATGGATCAGGCCTGCCCCCGTGACCCTGGCCGCGTCCAGGATCGCGTGGACCCGAAGGTAGCTCTCACTGGGGGCGGCGGGACCCAGCCGCACGGCGTCGTCGGCCATGCGTACATGGGGTGCGGCGCGGTCTGCGTCGGAGAACACCGCGACCGTACGCAGGCCGACGGAACGTGCGGCGTTCACCAACCGCATCGCGATCTCGCCCCTGTTGGCGATGAGTACCGTGTCGCGGGCCGCAGTCACTTCGCCTCCCCAATGCCGATGCCGACGTCCGCGCACGAACTGATTCCTATCGACTGACAGTTTTCGGCGTCGAGGCCCGGCCGTGGTTGCCACGATGTAACCGATCCCATATGGCCCGTTAACAACGCGCGTCCCGTGTGTCTGTCATGTGACAGATATTCAAGCGGGAGGATGCCTCCGACTCGCATCGGCTATCGCGACGTCCGATATCGTCGCTGGCGTGTTCCATGTGCTCACGTTGACGTACCTGCAGTCCACCGACGTCGTCGACCAGACCCGGCCTGCCCACCTCGACTGGATCAAGGACGAGGTCGCGCGCGGGCGGTTGATTCTGACGGGGCGATTGGAGTCGCAAACCGGTGGCGTGCTCATCACCGGCGACATCAGCACCGAGGACGCCGAGTCGTTGATGGCGAACGACCCCTACCAGTTGGCCGGGTTGGTGCGCTATGACCGCGTCGGCTTCACGGGCGGGGCCCGCGCACCCGGGTTGTGACCTTTGCAACCCCGGGAATTAATCCCACGTAGCCGCCCGTTGCTGGGTCGAGGTGCAGGGCTGCGCCTGGTTCGTTACCTTCGCTAAACTTCTGGTGAAGGATTGTTTGCAATTCGACACAAAAGAGGCACGTAAAGACATGACTACGACCGTTTCGGCATACGCCGCATCCGACAAGTGGGGGTCCAACGCACCCCTGACCAAGACCACCATCGAGCGCCGCGACGTCGGCCCGGCCGACGTGGCCATCGACATCAAGTTCGCAGGCATTTGCCACTCCGACCTGCACACCGTGAGCACCGAGTGGGGCGAGGTGACGTTCCCCGTGGTGCCCGGGCACGAAATCGCAGGCCTCGTCACCGAGGTCGGCTCCGAGGTGACCAAGTACAAGGTCGGCGACCGGGTCGGCGTCGGCTGTTTCGTCGACTCCTGTCGCGAATGCGAGAACTGCAAGGCCGGTGACGAGCAGTACTGCAACAACCCCGGCATGGTCGGCACCTACAACGCCGTCGGGCGCGACGGCAATCCGACTCAGGGTGGATACAGCGACGCGATCGTCGTCGACGAGAACTACGTGCTGCGCATCCCCGACTCCATCCCGCTGGACAAGGCGGCGCCCCTGCTGTGCGCAGGCATCACCACCTACTCGCCGCTGCGGCACTGGGGTGCGGGCCCTGGCAAGCGCGTCGCGGTCATCGGCTTGGGTGGCCTCGGCCACCTCGGCGTGAAACTGGCCGCCGCGATGGGCGCCGAGGTCGCGGTGCTGAGCCAGTCGCTCAAGAAGATGGAGGACGGACTCCGCCTTGGCGCCTCCGAGTACTACGCCACCAGCGACCCCGACACGTTCAAGAAGCTGACGGGCTCGTTCGACCTGATCCTGAACACGGTGTCGGCCAACCTCGACATGGCCGACTACCTCGGCCTGCTGAAGCTGGACGGCACGCTCGTCGAACTCGGCATGCCGGAGAACCCGATGCCGGTGCCTGCTGGAGTCCTGATCATGGGGCGTCGCAGGCTGTCAGGCTCGTTGATCGGCGGCATTCGCGAGACCCAGGAGATGCTCGACTTCTGCGCGGCGCACGACGTCGCTCCGGAGATCGAGGTCATCGAGGCCTCCTACGTCAACGAGGCGTACGAGCGGATGCTGGCCAGTGACGTGCGGTACCGCTTCGTCATCGACAACGCGACGATCTAACCGACTGACTCGAGCGGGCGGGGCCTCTTTCTCAGGCTCCGTCCGTTTTGGCTTGCTAGCTTCGTTGTGAGGGCGATGACACGTCAGGCAATTCGACGTCTATCTGTAGTCGCTAGACCTTGTCGACCCCGGCCAACGGCCAACCTGCGGCGGCAAGCTTGGCCGCTACCCGCTGGACGTTCTCCGAACCCGCGTCGTGATGGGTCACGTCGGAGATGAACTCGCCGATCTCGTCGGTGGTGAGCTCACCGTCCGCGAGCGCCGCCGAATCCGAAGCGGTGATATTGCGAACCACTCCCTTGATCTGCTCATCCGTCAACGGCGTGCTGCGAAGCAGGGCGAGCAGCGGCACCCGATCCGGGCCTGGCACGCCCTCGGGATAACCGGCGCGAAGCCAGTTGAGAATGGACTCGAATAGCGACGTGGTGGTCACACCGCCAAGTGTCTAGCTCCCCGCACGCGAAAACTACCGCCGATCCGCACAGTTCCGCGGTCATTCACCGGCCGTTCACAGCTGGCCGTCATGCGGCCATCTGGCGTTCGGGGAAGGTAGATCACGAGCCCACTCCCTGCCAATTGGCAGGGAAGTTCGCCGCTCGAGTTGTGGGGTACCGGTCCGGATGCGACGCTGATGGGCGGACTGCAACGCCGCGGTCCAATCACGCAATCCGATCCGAACCAGGATGGCCAGATGACCACTGAATCCGAAGCCTTGGGCGCAGAGCCGAAGACCTCCACGGGCCTGAAGAAGGGTTCGATCGGCATCATCGCCGTGCTATTCATGGCCGTCGCGAATGCCGCGCCAATCACCGCGATGACCGGCAACACGCCGATCGCGGTCGGATTCGGCAACGGTTTGGGTGCCCCCGCAGGCTTCCTGTTCGCGACCATCATCCTGACGCTCTTCGCGCTGGGTTACGTCGCGATGGCGCGACACATCACCACGACCGGCGCCTTCTATGGGTTTATCTCGCACGGACTCGGCCAGATCTGGGGCATGGCAAGCGGTATGCTCGCGACGTTCGCCTACGTGGTGTTCGAGGGTTCGTTGATCGGTGGTTGCGCGTACTTCGCGAATGACGCCCTGAACACGATCTTCAACATCAACATCCCCTGGCTGGCAATCGCGATCTTGGCCATCGTCGCCATCGCGGTGCTTTGCTACTTCGACATCAGCCTCACCGCTGCCATCCTCGGCGTCACCCTGACCTGCGAGGTGCTCATCCTGTTGGCGCTCGCGTTCTCGGTGATCTTCTCTGGCGGCGGCCCCGACGGCTTCATGCTTGGCCAGACGGTGACGCTGAACAACGCATTCGAGAGCCTGCCGGCAGGCGCCTTCGGTACCGCTGCGACCGCTGGCGCGATGGCTACCGGGTTGTTCTTCGCGTTCTGGTCGTGGGTGGGCTTCGAGACCACCGCGGTCTACGGCGAGGAATCGCGCAATCCGAAGAAGATCGTCCCAAGGGCGACCATCATCGCGGTCGTCGGACTGGGCCTGTTCTACACCTTCATCTCGGCGATGGTGATCGCGGGCAACGGCGCCAAGGAGTCGGTCGAGGCCTCGATCAGCGCGAATCCGTTGGACTTGTTCTTCAAGCTGGTCGACGTCAAGCTGGGTGCGGTGCCGCTGGACATCTACAAGCTCCTTCTGGTGATCGGTTCGTTCGCCTGCGCATTGGCCTTCCACAACGCCGCCTCCCGTTACCTGTTCGCGTTGGGCCGGGAGATTCCGTCCGACAAGATCAAGAACACCCTCGGCAGCACCCACCCCAAGCACGGCTCTCCCTACATCGCGTCGACGGTGCAGAGCGTCATCACTTTGGTCATCGTGCTGCTGTTCTTCACCTTCACCGCCGTAACGGCGGCCGACGCGAGCGGCAACATGGTCGACACCCCGACCCTGGTCCCGTATGTCAACGTGTACGGACTGTTGGCGTTGATCGGCACTGCGGCGATCATGCTGGTGCAAGCGATCTGTTCGGCTGCGGTGATTTCGTACTTCTGGGTCAAGAAGACGCACAAGGGCAACGTGATCACCACGCTGATCTGCCCGCTCATCGGCGGCGTCGGGATGCTGTACGTGGTCTGGGCGCTGTGGCAGAGCTTGGCCGTTGCGGCGGGAGTCGCGTCGAACTCGAACGTGCTCAAGGCCGGCCCGTACATGATCGTCGCCGTGTTCGTGATCGGCCTGGTCTATGCAATCTGGTTGCGTCAGGCCAATCCTGCCGTCTACGCGGAGATCGGGCGCACCGTCATGGACGACGCGCACGAAAGAGCCGACGAGCCGGTCGAGCCCGCAGCGCCGTCGGAGTAGGCGGGCCAGCCGCTCAGCTCACGGAGTAGATGCGCGCGTCCCAGCCTTCGAGGTGCAGCGTCGATCCCGAGGACGACGGGGTGTCGGGCAGGTTGCCAAGCACCAGGTCTGCGCCGATCCATTCTGGGCCGATCTCCACGGTCCGGGCCTCGCGCGCGCAGTTGACGACGACCAGAAGTTTCTCGCTCGGGCCCGTCCTGGTGTACGCCCAGATGTGCGGGTCGTCCTCCATCAGCGGGGTAAAGTCGCCGTCCACCAGGATGGGCAACTCGTGGCGGAGCCGGATGAGCGCTCTGTAGTGCGCGAAAACCGAATCCGGCGCACCGATTTGGGCGGCCGCGTTGAGCCAGGTGTGATTGGGGTTGACCGGCAGCCATGGGACACCGGTGGTGAATCCGGCGTTCGGTCCCGCGTCCCATTGCATGGGTGTGCGGGCGTTGTCGCGGCTGATCTTGGCCAGCCCGGCGAGCGCCGCGCCCTCGTCGCCACCGCGTTCGACCACACTGTTGTAGTAGTTGACGGCCTCAAGATCGTTGTGGTCCTGCGGATTTCGGAAGGGGTAGTTCGTCATTCCCAGCTCTTCGCCTTGGTAGACGAACGGGGTGCCGCGCATACCGTGCAGAACCGTCGCGAGCGCCTTCGCCGAGGCCGCCCAATAATCGGGGGCGTCGTCGCCGAACCGGGACACGACGCGGGGCTGGTCGTGGTTGTTCCAATACAGGCTGTTCCAACCGGTTTCCGCCAATGCTGCCTGCCAGCGGTGGAGCGCCTTCTTCAGGACTACCAGGTCGAGCCCGCGGTAGTCGAACTTGCCCGCCGGGCCCTGGTCGACGGACACGTGCTCGAACTGGAAGACCATGTTCAGCTCGCCCCGAGCCGGATCGGTGTAGAGCCGCGCCTGTTCGGGCGTCACTCCGGGCATCTCGCCGACCGTGACGAACTCGCCCTCGCGGCCGCCGAAGACCTCGCGGGTCAGCTCGGCGAGGTACTCGTGAACGTGCGGCCCATCGACGAACTCATCCATGGCACTGACGAACCGCTGGCCCGACACTGCCGGCGCGTCGGGAAGCCCCTCGGCCTTGGAGATGAAGTTGACGACGTCCATGCGGAATCCATCGACACCGCGATCGAGCCACCAAATCATGATGTCCCGCACGGCTTTTCGAACGTCCGGGTGCTCCCAGTTCAGATCCGGCTGTTTGCGGTCGAAGAGGTGCAGGTAGTACTGCTCGGTCGGCTCCTCCCACGCCCACGCCGAGCCGGAGAAGAACGAGCCCCAGTTGTTCGGTTCGGCGCCGTCGCGGGCATCCCGCCAGACGTACCAGTCCCGCTTCGGGTTGTCCCGCGACGAACGGGACTCCACGAACCACGGATGCTCGTCGGAGGTGTGGTTGACCACCAGGTCCATCACCAGCTTCATCCCGCGTTCGTGCACCTCCGCAAGGAGGGTGTCGAACTCGGCGAGGGTGCCGAACTTCGGGTCGATGTCGCGGTAGTCACTGATGTCGTAGCCGTTGTCGGCCTGCGGGGATCGGTAGACCGGCGACAGCCAGATCACGTCGACCCCGAGCACCTGGAGGTAGCCGAGTCGCGCGGTGATGCCGTTCAGGTCGCCGAGCCCGTCGCCGTTCGAGTCGGCGTAGCTCCGCGGATAGATCTGGTAAACCACGGCCGACTTCCACCAATCCTCGAGGGGCCGTTTCATTGCCGGCGTCCGATGACGTCTCGGTACACGGTGACGTACTTCTCGATCATGGCGGCGACGGTGAAGCGCGCGGCGGCGATTTCGGCGATCTTGGCCCTGTCGAGCGCGCCGGCGACACCCACTGCGGTCACCGCCGAATCGATGTCGTCGACCAGAAAGCCGGTGGTCCCGTGGATGATCAGCTCGCCCATCGAGCCTCTCGAGTTGGCGATGACCGGTGTGCCACAAGCCATCGCCTCCACGACGCTGTAGCCGAACGGCTCGTCGAAGTCGATCAGGTGAAGCAACGCGTGTGCGCGTCCCAATACCTCTGCGCGCGTGGTGGCGTCGATGGCACCGAGATAGCGCACCTGCACTCCGTCGATGTGCGGCGCGACTTCGTCACGAAAGTACCTGTCGTCCTGGATGATCCCAGCGATGTCGAGTCGGCGACCACATCGACGGGCGACCTCGATCGCGTGCGCGGTGCCCTTGTCTGGGTGGATTCGTCCGAAGAACAGCAGATGCTCGCCCGGACTGGGATGGACCGCGAACTCACCGACGTCGATGCCGTGGTGAATGGTGGCGGCGTAATTCAGGTTCGGATGCCGATCGGCGTCGCTTATCGACACGTACGCTCCTGCACCGTCATAGCGTTGGTAGACGGGAACGATCAGTTCGGACGAGAACCCGTGAATCGTGGTGACCACCGGCGTCGTGACGAGCTCGCTGTACGTGAGCGGCAGGAAGTCGAACCCGTTGTGGATGACGCCGAACTCGTCAGCCCGCTCGAACACCGAGGCGATGTGCAGGCATTCCGCCACCTTCGCGTCGATCGTCGCGTCCTCAGACCAGCCTGTCGGCGCCGTGGCGTGCAAGGTGGCCGTGGTGATCGAGTCTGCGGTGGCGAACAGCGTGACGTGATGACCGGCCGCCACCAACCCCTCGGTGAGCAAGGATGCGAACTGCTCCCACGGCCCGTAGTGACGAGGTGGGGTCCGCCACGCGATCGGCGCCAGCACTGCGACCCGAATCGGGCTGCCTGCCGCGCCTTGGATGGGAATGTGGTCAGGCTACCCGCGTGTAGTCGGCCGCCTCGACCGTGCTGCACCCGTCGACATCTGCGGCGGCGAGTTCAGATGCGCGCCTTCGATCCGCATGGTGACGATGTGTCGGCCCGCCGATGCACCGAATCGAACGACTCCAGCAATACGGTGGTTCGTTAGCTAAGACAACGCTCGCACTCCGCAAAGGTAGCGGTCGACACCAATAGGTAGTCGTTGTACAGTGGCAACCATCGCATTTAATGCGGTTGCTAACCACGGCAATTATGGATAGAGAATTTGCTGAGCTATTGGCAGCTAATTTTCATACATACAAGCATGGAGTGCCTGATGAGTAACACGCGTACCGTCGCGCCGGACCAGATCCAAGCTGCGATCGGTCGAATCATTGAGGCAGGCAAACGCGTCCCACGCGGCCCCGAAGCCCTGGTAAACGCCGTAAACCAAGCTCTCGACAGCCTGCAGCTTGCCGTCGACGAGGCCCGTTTACTCGGCGTTGGTCGGGAAGCAATCGAAGATGCGCTCGGCGTGTGGCGAGGCGCGGTATCCGCCGAGCTCACTTGCTCCGACGTTGAGCCGGTCGCGAGCGAGCGCGTCGCTCCCGCGCAGCACGTCAGCGAACAGTTGAGTGCACGGCGTGGTCACACCGCGTTTCAGCCGAGCCACCGAACGCCTGCCGTCCACTAGGATCTGACTGGCGTTGGTCTAGCCTGCGGCTTTAGAAGTCCCAGTCCTCGTCGGTGGTGTTGAGGCCTTGCCGATGACGTACACGACCCGGATGGCAGGCTGGTGGCGCGTGGCACCACCACCTGCATCATCCACCGGTAGCTATTACTGCGTGCCGAATACCTTCTCCTGCATGGCGGTGTCGCCGAATATCTGCCCTTTGACGATCTTGCCGTTTTGGACCGTCCACACGTCGGCCTCCTGGCTGGTTTGTCCGCCGGCGGTGACTTCGGAAAGCACGACGACGACGTCGCCGTCCGCGAAGAACTCCTTGGGCGCCACGGATGTCTGCTGCCCGACCAGTCGCTGCAACATGACAGCCAGCTCGGCCTTGCCCTTGAAGGTGCCGCTGATCACGCTGTTACCCGTGGCGATCCACACGATGTTGTCGTCGAAGACCGCCATCGTCGCCTCAGGGTCGCCCGCGTTGAACGCGGCGTAGCCACCCTTGATGATCTCGACATTCTGATTCGCCATTGAAATCCCCTCTGAATAGGTTGGTGCCCTAGCCGATGCCGGCACGAGAAGTATCTGGCCTACTCAGATGGATCGACTAGAGTACCGCCCTACTCGACTTTCGGTGAGTTCGACCAGGCCGGCGAACCCTACTCGCCGTTCACGCCAGTTATCTGTAACTGTGGGCAAAATGTGGGCACGGAGAGGGCACGGGTGTCCCTCAGTTGGCGTGGGGCCGCTGCCTCAGCGTCGCCCGTCGCGGATCTGGTAGACGCGCGGCAGCGATAGCCCGGCCGCCTCGGCGAGCTTCTCGCCGGGGATGCCGTGCTCGAAGCCGTCGCGGATCAGTTGGCGTAGCTACGGTGTCACTTTCGGCGGCTCGGTGTCGGCCCGCGCCGGGCGAGGGGTTCACCGACGCGGGCCGGTCTTAGAATTGCGCCTCAGCGCACCCATGTCATCACCGCTGACACCCATCCATGCCCCCCGCTAGCTGGAATCTGCGCTGCTGCCCGTTGACAGCCATCCGTACTCGACTGCCACCAAAGACCTATGGTTCGACGAGCGAGTAGACCGTCTAATCACCACCAGTAGAAGGATGCTGATAGGACCCCTTTAGAAGTCCCAGTCCTCGTCGGTGGTGTTGACGGCCTTGCCGATGACGTAGCTGGACCCCGAACCGGAGAAGAAGTCGTGGTTCTCGTCGGCATTGGGTGACAGCGCCGACAGGATCGCCGGGTTCACGTCGGTCTCGTCCTTGGGGAACAGCGCCTCGTAACCCAGGTTCATCAGCGCCTTGTTGGCGTTGTACCGCAGGAACTTCTTGACGTCCTCGGTGAGCCCGACCTCGTCGTACAGATCCTGGGTGTACTCCACCTCGTTGTCGTAGAGCTCGAAGAGCAACTCGTAGGTGTAGTCCTTGAGTTCGGCCTTGCGGGCCTCGTCCTCGAGTGCAAGGCCCTTCTGGAACTTGTAGCCGATGTAGTAGCCGTGCACGGCCTCGTCGCGGATGATCAGCCGGATCATGTCGGCGGTGTTGGTCAGCTTGGCGCGGCTGCTCCAGTACATCGGAAGGTAGAAGCCCGAGTAGAACAGGAAGCTCTCCAGCAGGGTGGACGCCACCTTGCGCTTCAGCGGGTCATCGCCACGATAGAAGTTCATCGTGATCTCGGCCTTGCGCTGAAGGTTGGGGTTCTCCTCGGACCAGCGGAACGCCTCATCGATCTCGGCG
>JAOPVI010000260.1 GCA_025966225.1 Mycobacterium sp.
GCTCTGGCGTATTCGCGGACCTTCTCGCGGCCCACGACGAAGTAGTCCGGGTAGACGTGGACCATTCCGCGGATGTCCGTCTTCAGCGCCATGTGGACTCCTGGATGCGCTTGGACCCCGGCCGGACACCTCGAATCGGTTGGCGATGAGCAACTGAGCACTGGGCCGCGACGGGGTCTGGGTCAACAACCTGTAACAACAATCCATTGAAGCCTATTCGTCGGCACAACTCACCTCGAGCGGGCAAAGAGCGAATTGATCTGGGCCCAAGCTCAGCGCAGGCGTAAGCCGCGCGGTGTTCGCGCGAACCCACCTTCCGTCAATGCGTTCTGCACTGCGGCGCTCTGATCGTCCGGGTTGGGGGCGAGCACGGCGACCCCGTTGAGCTTTTCGACCAAGAGTGAAGGCAGCCGGCGCGCACTCACCAGTTGGACCAGGGCGGCGGCGGCCGCCGCGTGTGCGCCGGGGTCTCCCGCGAACGACAACAGCGACCGGCCCCCGCGCTCGAGGAACCACGTCAGTTCGCCGTCCACCAACACGACGAGCGCGCCGGCCTTGCGCCCGGGGCGGTGCCCGACGTCGTCGTCGGCGGGCCACGGCAGCGCTGCGCCGTACGGGTTCGCCGGATCGGTGGCCGCCAACACGACCGCGTGATAGTCGCGCCGCTCGAGGTCCACGCCGTCGAGGTACGTGCGGAGCCGATCGACGGTGGAGGCCGTCGCGAACTGCGCGCCGCCAAGCGACTCGACGAAGTAGCCGCGCTGGCATCGGCCCGCGTCCTCGAGTGCTGTCAGCACCTTGTAGAGCATCGCGAATCCGCCAGGTACCCCGTCGGAGGAGCCCTTGGTCAACACGCCATACCGGTTGAGCAGCAGCTCGGCCTGGAAGTGCGCCCGGACGGTCGAGTCCAATTCGGCGGGCGGCAACGCCGACCAGCGCCCGGCCACCGTCGGGTCGGAGGTGCGGGCCTGACCGTGCATGACGCGGTAGCTGCTGAGCCGCGGGGGGCGTTGACGCTGCCGGTGCGCACCGCCACGGCGACCGGGACCGGCGAGCAGCGTGCGAACCGGTGCGAACGTGTCACCGGTTACCCGACCGGCCCAAATGAGCTCCCACAGAGCCTGTTTCACTGCTTCGTCGGACCCGGCGTCTGCAGTCAGCTGGCGGAAGAAGTAGCCGCCGCCTGGCCCGAGCGTGTGGAGGATCGCGCGGTGGACGTCGGTGAACTGCAGCTCGCCGGGTGCGGTTAGCGTGAGCGGCGCGGTGTCCGCGGAGTGGAACGCGATCCAGCCGTCACCGCTGCCGATCGACCCGGCCCCCGACCACGTCACTTCACCGGAGGCCAGCAGCTCGTCGAGCATGGCCGGTTGGTAGTCCCCCACGCGCTGGCCCAACACGAGTGGCTCGACGGCGGACGCGGGCATCGCGACCCCCGCGAGCTGCTCGATGACCGAGAGCAGCCCGTCGACGCCGGCCGCCCGCCCCGAGCCGACCTGCTGCCAGGCAGGCAGGAACCGGGCGAACGCCGCGGTGCTGACCGGCTCGACCTGCGCACGCAAGGCGGCCAAGGAGCGTCGGCGCAGGATCTTGAGTACGTCGGCGTCGCACCACTGCTCGGACTCCAGGCGCCCGGACGGCGGCGCGGGCTCGTACGTGAACTCGCCGCGCACCAACTTTCCGTCGACCGCCATCCGACCCAACACGTCCGCGGCGACGCGCAGCCCCAGTCCGAACCTGTCAGCGGCGTCCTTGGTGGTGAATGGGCCACGTGTGCGCGCGAATCGGCCGAGGAGCTCGCCAAGCGGATCGGTGACCGACTCGGTGAAGCTGGCGGGCACGCCCATGGGCACCGCGATGCCGACGCCGTCGCGCAGCAGTCCGACGTCCTCGATGGCCACCCACCACGCCTGGTCTGCGAAGGACACCGTCAGTGCGCGCCGCGCCGCGCGCAGGCCCTCTAGCCAGCCGCCGACGTCGGCCGCCGTCGAACGTTCCGCGAGCTCCGCCTCGGTCAGCGGGCCGAGCAGCCGGAGCAGATCGGCCACCCCCTCGGCGTCGCGCGCCGCACGCTCGGGGTTCAGGTGTTGCAGCTGACTGACTGTGGAACTGATGACGGCGGGGTCGAGTAGCTCGCGCAGTTCCACGCGCCCGAGGAGTTCGGCGAGCAGAACGCTGTCGAGGGACAACGCCGCCGCGCGCCGCTCGGCCAGCGGGCTGTCACCCTCGTACATGAAGGCGCCGACATAGCCGAAGAGCAGCGAGGCCGCGAACGGCGACGGTGTGGCAGTCTCGACCTCGAGCACCCGAATGCGGCGCTGCGCAATGCGATTCATCAGGGCCGTCAGCGTCGGAACGTCGTAGACGTCCTGCAGGCATTCGCGCACCGTCTCCAGCACGATCGGGAAGTCGGGGTACTTGCGGGCGACGTCGAGCAGCTGCGCGGCGCGCTGACGCTGGTGCCACAGCGGCGATCGCTTGCCGGGATGGCGGCGGGGGAGCAGCAGCGCACGGGCCGCGCATTCCCTGAAGCGCGACGCGAACAGCGCCGAGCCGCCGACCTCGGCGGTGACGATGGGCTCGAGCTCGTCGGCATCGAATACGAACAGGTCCGCGCCGGGCGGGGCGTCCTCCGTGTCGGGCAGTCGGACGATGATGCCGTCGTCGGAAGCAGTGGGTTTCTCGTCGATGCCGTAGCGCTCGCGCAACCTGCGCGACACCGCCAGGGCAAGCGGCCCGTGCACCCGGAGCCCGTAGGGAGAGTGCAGGATGACCCGCCAGTCGCCAAGTTCGTCGCGGAACCGCTCGACCAGCAGCGTGGTGTCGGTGGGTACGGTTCCGGTGGCCTGCCGCTGCTCGTCGATCAGCTGGCGCAGGTTGTCCGTGGCGAAGTCGTCGAAACCGATTGCCCGGCACTGCTCTTCGAATTCGGCCGGAGCGAGGGTCGCCAGCCGCCCGGTGAACGCCCCGATGGCCTCGCCGAGCTCCGCGGGCCGCCCCACGCTGTCGCCGCGCCAGAACGGAAGCCGCGCGGGTTGGCCGGGCGCGGGAACGACGAGCACCCGATCGTGGGTGATCTCGGTGATGCGCCAGCTGGTGGCGCCCAGCGCGATGACGTCACCCGGACGGGATTCGTACACCATCTCCTCGTCGAGTTCTCCGACGCGGGAGGGCTTTTCGTTTTCGGCATTGGTCGCCAGGTAGACGGTGAAGAGCCCACGGTCCGGGATGGCTCCGCCCGAGGTGACGGCCAGCCGCTGCGCTCCTGGCCGCGCCGTGAGCACCCCGTCGTCACGGTCGTACACCAGCCGGGGGCGCAGTTCGGCGAACTCCGTGGACGGATACTTGCCGGACAGCAGGTCCAGTGTGGCCTCGAATGCGCTGCGCGGCAACGTCGCAAACGGGGCACTGCGGCGCACGGTGTCGAACCAGTGGTCGGCGTCGAGTGGTTCGAGGGCGGCCGCCGCGCTGGTGTGCTGGGCCAGGATGTCCAGGGGATTGGTGGGTACCCGCATGGTCTCGATCTCGCCGGTCAGCATGCGGTGCACGGTGACGGCGCAGTCGATCAGATCGGTGCGATGCTTCGGGAACAGCACGCCCTGGGAGATCTCGCCGACCTGGTGGCCGGCCCGGCCGATGCGCTGCAGTCCGCTGGCCACCGACGGCGG
>JAOPVI010000268.1 GCA_025966225.1 Mycobacterium sp.
ACGACCAGCCGCGGAAACGTGCGATGAGATTTGCTTCGACGATCTTCCACGCCGGGGTGTCCGAAACGCCGAGGTAGCGCACCTTGCCCGCGCGAACGAGGTCGTCGAGTGCGGCCATCGTCTCCTCGATGGGGGTGTTCGCGTCCCAGATGTGCAACCAGTACAGGTCGATGTAGTCGGTTTGCAGGCGCCGCAGCGAGTTCTCGCAGGCATTGATCAGCGCCTTGCGGCCCGAGCCGCCGCCGTTGGGATCACCCTGATACAGGTTGCCGCTGAACTTGGTGGCGATCGTCAAGCGGTCGCGGCGGGCGGGGTGGCGGCCTATGTGATCGCCGATGATCTTCTCGGAGTGACTCGCCGTGTAGAAGTTCGCGGTGTCGATGAAGTTGCCGCCGAGGTCGACGAATCGGTCGATGATCTGTTGGGACTCCTCCACACTGGAGCCCCAACCGAGGTCTTCACCGAACGTCATCGCCCCGAGGCACAGTGGGCTGACACGTAATCCCGATCGTCCGAGTGTCACGTAGTGGTCCAGAGGCATTGAGGAGCCCCTTCCTGATAGATTGTTCACCTATGCGTTCGTTTACTTCTGAACTAGTTTAACTCTGAACTACTTAGGTGGCAAGGTCGATGTCTCAGGTCGATGCGTCCAAGATCTGGTCGCTGAACTACCGCTTGCTGCTGTCGGTCGTCGCATCCGTCGAGGCGGACATCACTGCGTTGGGTCTTGACTCCAAGGAGTTGTTCCTGCTCGCAGAGATCGACGACCATCCCTTCCCTGCCGAGCTCGCGGCGACGCTGAGCATGCCCAAGGCGACGGTGACCCTTTATCTGAAGCGGCTCGAGGCCGCGGGATTCGTGCGCCGCGAGATCGACCCCGCCGACCTGCGGCGCCATCGCCTCCTGCTCACCCCAGCTGGGCGTCAAGCCACCAGGGATGGGCTCTCGCTGCTGTCGGACGCATTCAATGAGCGCCTTGCACGCCTCACCGCCAAGCAGCAAAGGGAACTCAAGAACCTGCTCGAACAAATTCTTTGACTGCCCCGCGCCCGACCCCAGCGCGTCCCGGACGGCGCGGTGGCTCGAGTTTGTCCCCGCCACTAGGTACGGTTTCAAAGTCGGCGGGGAGACAGGAGGCGCACCGCATGATTCGTGTTGCGGGGCTCTTCGCAGGCATCGGTGGAATCGAGCTCGGCTTTCACCAAGCGCTCGGTGACGACGTAGAGACAGTCCTTCTTTGCGAGTTTTGGGACGCGGCGCAGGCGGTCCTGCGGAAGCAGTTCCCAGACACCAAGATTCACCCGGACGTCCGTCAATTCACGAAGCTGCCGCGCGGTGTCGACGTACTGACGGCGGGATTCCCTTGCACCGATCTGTCTCAGGCTGGCCGGACTGCGGGGATCGGCGGCGCGGCGTCCGGCCTGGTGACACATGTATTCGAGGCGCTGCGGCTAGCCGCGGAGGCAAAGCGCCGCCTGCCCTGGCTGATGATCGAGAACGTGCCGAACATGTTGGCCCTGGACAACGGCAAGGCCATGGCCTACCTCGTTGACCAACTGGAGTCACTCGGCTACCGATGGGCGTACCGCACAGTGGACAGCCGCTTCACCGGCGTACCTCAGCGCAGGCGCCGCGTGATTCTCCTAGCGTCAGTACGACACGACCCGCGAACGGTGTTGTTCGCCGACGATGCTGGCGAACGCAGCGCGGATGAACTGGCCGACGATGCGTACGGCTTCTACTGGACTGAAGGCCGCGGAGGCCTCGGCTGGGCCGTCGACGCCGTGCCAACCCTGAAGGGTGGCTCAACGGTCGGGATTCCGTCGCCTCCGGCGATCTGGCATCCCAATGGCCGACCCGGCCAGCGGTTCATCAAGCCATCGCTTTCCGATGCCGAGCAGTTGCAAGGCTTCCCAGTCGGCTGGACCGACGTGTTCGCAGATTCGACTCGGCGGAACGGTCCACGATGGAAGCTTTTGGGCAATGCGGTCACCGTTGGCGTTTCTCGTTGGGTTGCAACGCGCATCGCAGAGCCCGGTGATCCCATCAACGAAGAGGAACTGTGGGACCGGGGCCGCAAATGGCCGAAGGCGGCCTGGGGCGATGGCGGGAAAATCGTCAGCGTCGCTGTTTCCGAGTTTCCGCGGCGTGAGCCCTACCAACACTTGCTCGATGTTGTCGACGTGAAGTCCGCCGAGGTTCTCAGCCAGCGTGCGCTGGCCGGGTTTTCGAGCCGCCTCAATCGGGGCAATCTCGGCCGATTTCCCGGTTTCCGGGAAGACGTAGCAACAGAGCTCGACTCGGCGGTGGCCTGACAAATCCCGAGCTAACGCGTGCGTTCGCGATAGGTTTGGGTGGTGCACGGCCCACACATCCTTGCCCGGTTTCTGAAGGTGCCTGGGAAACCCGACAAGTACGGCAATGCGTGGCAGTACAACTCACGTTCCGACCGGCACTCGAAGATCGGGTGTTGGGGCGTGGCATTCGACTTGCTGATCGCCTCGGCGCGTCTTCGCGAGCATGCCTCCTCGGGGAAGATCGTCCTCGGCGTCAACCACGCAATGACTGATTTCGGGACCGGCCGCCGGAAGAAGCTCGACCTCGTCATCGCTCGACCAGCTGCCCCGGTTGGAGTTCCTCGCAAGACGTTCAAGAGCCTGGCGACGAGCTACGGAGTCATGTTGACGGACGCGGAGTCAGAGCATCTCGACGGACTCCCGGACATACCGGTTGCTGATGTGGGCGCGGTTCTGATTGCCCTCGAGGCGAAGGCAACGATGACGGCCCACGTCAAGAGCCTCCCGCGCCTGTACGACGAACTGAACTCGTCGCACCTGTGCGTACACGGCGCATCGAAGTCAGCCCTGGCGATCGGCTACGTCCAGGTCAACAACAGCGAGGCGTTTGTCTCGTCGGTGACGAATGACCATCCGCTCGACAGCAATGCGGTCATTGTGTCGACCCATCGGCAACCCCACGACACCTTGCGGGTCATCGAGAAGGTGAAAGAAATCCCTAGGCGATCAAAGTCTTCAGAAGTGGGATTCGACGGAATCGGCCTGTCGGTTCTCGACTTCAAGAACGACGGCGGCCAGGTGTCCATCGTCGCGGGCGCACCTGCTCCGCAGCATGGAGACTCTTTCCACTACGACAGCATGATCGTTCGCATGGCCAACGAGTACGACACAACCTTTGGGAAGATCTAGCGAGACACTCCTATGTGGTTCCCGCACGGCGGACTCTGCACCTTGTAGCGGCCACCCTCCGAGGGCGGCGGTGCTCGGGGTCATCACGGTCGGCTGACCTCCGCGGTGCGAGGGGCGACGAGGTCGCGACGTCAACCAGATGTGGAA
>JAOPVI010000308.1 GCA_025966225.1 Mycobacterium sp.
GTCCATTCACCGACGACGATGCCGCGGCATGGCTGACGGCTGCGACCGAGCCAGGCACGGTCGGGTGGCCCGATACGATGCGTGGTCGCGTACCCGTCAGCGTGACCGTGCCCGCAGTCGAACCCGAGGACGCGCACGAGCTGGTGACACGCTCGGGATGCAGCACGGCCGACGTCGTCGTCGCCGACCGGCCAGACTCGCTCGCCGAAGACATCGCTCGGCTCGAGGCGGTGCGGGACGCGTTGGGTCGGCTTGGCGCAATCAGGTGTATTGCCAACGGCGCGTGGGACGTCGACGCCGGCGTGCACGCGATCGGCGCCATGGCACGCGCCGTCGGCGACCTCGAATACGTACAGGATCCGTGCCGCACCGTTGAGGACTTGGCCGCCCTTCGACTCCGCGTCGAGGTACGGATCGCCGCCGACGCCGCCGACGTCGCGAACCGCTCGGCCTTACACGATGCCGCGGACGTGGCGGTGCTCAGGAGCGGACCCTTGGGTGGAGTTCGGCGCGCTCTGCGGGTGGGCGAACGAATCGGGCTGCCGTGCGTGGTGTCGTCTGCATTGGAGACGAGCGTGGGCTTGGCCGCCGGGCTTGCCGTGGCAGGTGCGCTACCGGAGTTGCCATTCGCGTGTGCCTTGGGCACCAGGCTGTTGATGTCGGGCGACGTCGTCACCGCGGCCCGTTCGCTGCTCCCCGTCGATGGATACCTTCCGGTCGCGCCCATGCCTCCCGCCCCAGATCGCGAGCTCGTCGACCGGTACGCGCTCACCGACCCCGAGCGACTCACCACGTGGCGAATGCGATTGCGCTCGGTCGTCAAGCCCGTCTAGACGCGGGGGAGCAAGTGACTGCCGATCACGTCCCTGACGAGTTGACCGACGAATTGCTCGTCAATGGGTTCGCGGCTGAACCACCGCCGGTAGTACAGCGGCCCGATCAGCGCCGAAACCAGATGTGAGGGATCATTCGTCGGCGCCAACTCGCCTCGACCTGCTGCTCGGAGCAGCACTTCGCGCAAGGGAGCAGCGTGTCCGCGCTGGATCCTGCCGTGCACGACGGCGAATTCGGGGTCGCGTTCGGCGACGTCGACGATCGACGGCACCACCGAAGCCCACCTGGCCGTGCCGAGCAGATCGCCGAGATTGTTGAGGATCGCCACGACGTCACCCTGCACTGAGCCGGTGTCTGGGGCCTCCACCGCGGCGCTGATCCGGGTGGCGGCCTCGAGCACCAAGACCTCCCTTGAGGGCCAGTGTCGGTAGATCGTGGTCTTCGCTACCCCCGAACGGCTGGCCACTTCGTCGATGGTGAACCCGCTCACGCCGCGCTCGCCGAGTAGATCGAAGGCGGATGTCAGCACTCGTTCACGCGAGCGCCGTACGCGGCGGTCCAGCACGCTGTCGTCGGGCTCGGGCGGCATCCCACGATTCTGTCACAACGCTACGCTACGGTTTCGTAGCGTTAGCAATTTCGATCGAAGCATTCATGAAGGGAAGCCAGCCATGGATCTTGTATCCATTCGCATGATCACCGATGACCTCGAGCGCGTCGTGCAGTTCTACGAGCAGGTCACGGGCGTCCCGGCGGCGCGCCATACGCCCGTCTTCGCCGAACTGGTATTGCCGTCCTGCACCCTCGCGATAGGCCACACGCAGACGGCTCAGCTGTTCGGCGCGGACTCCGCCCGCCCGGCCGACAACCACACCGTCATCATCGAGTTCATGGTCGGCGACGTCGACGGTGAGTACGAACGGCTCAAGCCGATGGTCAGCGAGTGGGTTCAGCCACCCACGACGATGCCGTGGGGCAACCGCTCGATTCTTTTCCGGGATCCCGACGGAAATCTGGTCAACGTCTTCACCCCGGTCACCGAAGACGCCCTTAGGAAATTCGAAGGCTGATGGAGCCACCGAAAGCCTTGCGCCGCAACCACACCGGTCAAGCGCGCGGGGAGTAGGGCAGTACGGGACTTAGCCGCCGTTTTGGATCATTCCGTAGCAGGTGCCGTAATGCTGGGGGGTGCACGGAATGCCGTTCACCGACCCGATTCCTCCAGGGTTGGAGCTGATCGAGGGCCCCGCCGGCGAAGCGTCCGGTGGAATGACCACTCCCGGCGCGCCGAAGCCACCCGACTGGCCCTGGACGCAGACGCCGTCGAACTTGGTGGGCACCGTGCCCCATGGGCATTCCTTGGCTGCGGCCGGCGAAGCCATGACCACAGGCGAGGCAGCGAATGCCGCCGCACATGCGAAGACAAGCATTCCGCGCTTCACGCTAACCATTGACTTCTCCAAACGACTCGTCCGACCGCGACAAGAGTAACCCGTCGGCACGGTTCGGCGTCGAGCAGCGTGCTTTCGAGGTGACAACCGGTTTGGAGTCAGCCGATGCGCAACAGCTTTAGCCCCACGAGGCGTTGCGGCGTCGCGTCGACGTACTGAGCTACGGCTTCGCGCAATTGATCGTCATCCAGCGTCGGGCCATCGTCTTCGTCGAGTTGGCTCGGGTCCGCTCGCACGCTCGACAGAAGCGCTTGCACCAGCCCATCGCGGTCACGCGTGCCGTCGAGGAGTGGCAAGAGGTGGACATCGAGCGGTGTCAGCGGCAGCGTCTCGTGCCAGAGGTTGAAGGTCGTCGCGTCGTCAGTTGCGCGGGTCAGTTCGACCATCCGCCTGACCGAGTCGTCCAATCGGAGGGGTGCGGTTGCCGTTTCCGGCAGCACCGGATCCAACCGGAACTGTGCCGCGCCCTGCACGATCAGCACGCCCAACAGGTCGTCGACGTGATCGGCGAGGTCGGCGTTGGGAGTCGAACCCGCGGATTCGAGTCGCGCATGCACGGCGTCGACGAGTTCCTCGCGGGAGAATGTCCAAGGCCACCTGGCACTGAGTGCATCCAGCGTGGCCTTGAGGCCGGGATCGTTGGTGAACAACGTCGCGTCGGATATCACGTACTCCTGGCGCGAGTGATCGAGTCGAGTCGGCTCGCCGACCGGTGGCACTGATGCGGCGACGTGCAAGCTGCGGTAACGGCTGCGGTCCGGCTGGTGACGGAGCTGCGGTGCCCGCTCGGCGTGCACCAGCAGCGTTTCGCGGAACATTCGGTTGACCACGAAGTCGAGGTATTGCTCGACCAGTACCTGCACGCCTCCACATTTGGCGTTCAGATACTCGGCCACCTTGGGCCCGAAGTTGGCCGGGAACATCGTCTCCGGATGTGCCTCCGCCAGATACGCGAGTCCGTGGGCGCCTGCCCGCCCGACCAGCTCGTAGAAATAGCACGGAGAGTTGAACGTCGCGAGTTCATCGTGCAGCAGGAACGAACCGCCGTAACCGAGGGCATGCTCCCTGGACACGGCCAGCGCCTTGGCCAGCACGCTGTCGACAGGAGCTACTTCCTCGAGGAAATCGGCCATCCGCCGCGCCTCGCGCACCTTGTCGTCCGGGCTCGCGGCGGTTCCGCTGGCGAGCATCATGGCGTCGCGAACGACCTCCTTCGACTTCCAGCCGGGGTAGACGTTGTAGCTCACATAGGCCACGCCCTCGGGAGCCAGTAGCGCGCTGAAGGACGACAGCAGTGCCTCCTGCACTTCGGGCGGCACCCAGCTGTACAGGCCATGGGCCACGATGAAGTCGAACTGACCCAGCGCCGCCAGGTCCATGCTCGCGACGTCGCCCGCGATCAGCTCCACGTTTTCTAGGGCCAAGGCCTGCATGCGGGCCCGCCCCTGGTCGATTTGTACCGGCGACAGATCGATGCCGACGGCCCGCGCCCGCGGATGGGAGGCGGCAAACGGAATCAGGTTGCTCCCTGCGGCACAGCCGATTTCGAGTACCCGTGCGGTGTGCACGTCGGGGGTGTCCAACCCGAAGAGATGGGCGATCGCGGCCAGGTGTCCCGGCGCCGACTGAGGAAAGGAATTCGAGGTGTACGGCGTGGCGTCGTAGTCGGCACGAAGCTGGTCGACGGCATCGTCGATGCCGTGGTCAGTCGGTTGCGTCAATGCCCATCCCCTGCTCGAACCACCGTCGCTGGTCGTCGTCATTCGATCACAGTCCGGGCATCGACTCCGGGACGGGGCGCAGGAGGCCTACTTCGCGATCAATGTTCAGCGGCGAGGTCGTCCGAGCGACCTGCCTCGATCCGTGACCACTGGGCGATGGGGCGTCCATCGGTCCGGATGCGCGCCGCGCCGGCTCCCCATGGTTGCGGCCAACCGGGTGGCGAATCCTCCCACGCCTCTTGACGGCCGTAGACCGTGAGATCCATGAGCCCGTAGCTGTTGTCCATCGCCTCGACGCCGCGAAGGGTCGTCCAATACGTCTCGAACACGCGGTCGTCGTCCCGCAGGTAGCAGACGATGTGCATCATCCCGACCGTGCGTCCGACGAGAAGAGTGTCGAGCGAGGGCAGCGCCGAGTACCACGGCATGGTCCAGCCCATGAAGTCTCGGTAGCGAGCGCTTTCTTCGTAGGGACCCTGACACAGCACCGCGTAGGTGATCTCACGGGACTGGACGTAAGCGAGTTCGGCGACGTGGGTGTTGCACCACGTGCAGCCTTCGCACTGATCGGGCGCGGGGTGGCCGGGGTGCCACATGAAGTAGTAGGCGATGAGTTGGGTGCGTCCTTCGAACGCGTCGAGCAGGGTGACCGTTCCGTTCTGCCCGACGAGCGGGAGGTCCGCGGCCACCTCGACCATGGGCAGGCGCCGTCGGGCCGCGGCGATCGCGTCGCCTTCCCGGGTGTGTGCCTTCTCCCGAACCCGTAACCCATCCAGTTCGCCCTGAAAGACCGCCCGGTCGACGGCCCGGGGCATGCTGCTCGACGAATCGATGCTCACGGCTTGCTCACAACGTTGCCGGGTCGCGCGTCCTCGACGACATCGGCGGCGGCCGGGCCGAAGAGGTATAGGTAGTCGAGCACCGGAGTCGGGTCGTCCGACCAGTCCATGGCGTTGAGCTGCGCACGGCTGCGACGGCCGGTTCGCCAGCGCAGAGCTTCGAATCGCGAAGTGCGAAGACATATTTCAGGTCCGTGCGGCCCGCTGCGGTACTCACCGTCTTCGACGGTCACGCGCAGCGGCACCGGCGTGCGCAGGTTGGCAAGCAGTTGGTCGGACGACTGCCACACGGCCTCGGAATCCCGGGCCCCCGGCCGGCCAACGGCACCGCGGATGTCGTGCTCGTGGGCGACGACGTCCCCGAGCGGCGCTGCCACGCCAACGGTTTCGGCCTTGTGGTCGAGTCGTGCGGCGGCATGACTCCATGCGACCAGCAGCGCGGCCATGTCACAACCGTCGAACCGGGCGACCTGCGCAGCCGTCTGCTCATCGGTGGGTGGCCCCGTCAAACTCCCGCGCCACCAGTCCTCGGCGACCGCCGTCACGTGCGCCACCACGTCACGGACGGACCAGCCGGGGCAGGCCACCACTGCGGCGCCGCAGGCCGACCCGTCGGGTTCCGTGACGATCGAGCCGATCCGTTCCCGCGTGTCCTGATAGAGCCGGGCAATCAGGCGAGGATCAGCGGCTGCCATGGTGCTCACACCCGTCGGACTCGCGGTTGCCGTATTCGTCGTGCCAGTCCCACCATTCGTAAGGCGGGCTCTGCGGGTAGCCGGCTGGCGAGTCCTCCCAGGTCTCCTGACGCCCCAGTGCCGTCATGTCGAGAAAACTCCAGGTATTGACGAACGCCTCGTCACCGCGGTCGTTGATGAAGTACGTGCGGAACACGCGGTCACCGTCCCGGATGAACGCGTTGGTGCCGTGCCATTCGTGCACACCGAAGTCGACGTCGAACCCGTCGGTGATGGTGTACCACGGGATGTTCCAGCCCATCCGCGTCTTCACGCGCGCCAGATCTTCCTGCGGCGCGCGCGAGGCGTAGACCAGCGTGGTGTCGCGGGCGTTGAGATGGGCGAGATTGCCGACGTGGTCGGCCATCAGCGAGCAACCCACGCAGCCATGTTCGGGCCAACCGTGAACGCCGGGCTCGACGAAGGCGCGGTAGACGATCAGCTGTCGTCTGCCCGCGAAGAGGTCGACGAGGCTCACCGTGCCCTCGGGAGACTCGAATTCATAGCGGTGCTCGACCTGTGTCCACGGCATCCGCCGACGCGATGCAGCCAACGCATCACGCCTACGCGTGAACTCCTTCTCCTTGACGAGCAGTTCCTGGTGCGCAGCCTTCCACTGCTGCGCCGACACGATTGGTGGCGTCTTCATCCGGGCTCCTTCCGGTATCCCAACGTTCAACATCTCAGTTGAATATCGTCAGCTCAGAACATCACGAGCAAGCGCTATAGTCAACAACATGGTTGAAGATCACGTGCTGGACCGCGCGTACGCCGCGCTCGCCGATCCGACCCGCCGCCGGCTACTCGAGACGCTGCGGGCAGGTGACGCCCGCATCACCGACCTGGCCGCTCCGCTGCCGATGACATTCGCCGGCGTGTCCCGACACATCGGGGTATTGGAGTCCGCGGGGCTGGTGCAGCGCGAGGTACGCGGCCGGGAACACTGGCTTTCCCTACAACCGGACGGCCTGACGTTGGCGCAACAGTGGATCGACGACCAGACGGATTTCTGGGCCAAGCGGGCCGACGCATTGTCGGCGCGGTTGCGTAGGAAGCGACGGGCCCCATGAGCGATGCGCCGATCGTCCGCGTGCAACGCGTCATGCCGGCCCCGCCGGAGGTCGTGTTCGACGAATGGCTCGATCCGGAGGCGATGGAGGAGTGGATGTGTCCCCGCCCCGTGCGATGTGTCGCCATCACCGTCGAGCCGCGGGTCGGGGGGACGGTGCGGTTCGACGTCGACGATTCCGGTACCAGCGTCCTGATCGCGGGCCGCTTCCTTGCCATCGATCGCCCGCACGTGCTGCGCTTCACGTGGAGCAACTCGAATTGGCCGGATCCGACCACGGTCAGCATCGTCAACGTCGCCTTCGAGCCGTTCGGCGAAGATGAGACGCTCATGTCGATCGAGCATTCCCTCATGCCCCCAGCGGAATTCGAGGGATTCCACAACGGGTGGACCCGGACTTTCGAACAGCTCGCGGCATTCCTGCAGGGCGGACGCAAGCGATCGGGCTGATCGTGATGGCGGCAGCAACCTCGACCGCCATTCCAATCCGAAGTGTGCGGGGCGGTCGGCGGCCGCCACGTTGACGTCGGCGGATGCACGCACGTCGTCGGCGATGTGGCGGCGGGAGTAGCACTTGCGAACGACGACGACTGGGCGGTGCAGGAGCGGACCGGTCAGCCCCCGTGCTACACCCCTTCCGGGATTCCTTACTACACGCCAGGTTCGGATCCCTGCTACTGATCGCGAATCAGCGCTCGGCCGTGCAGCTTTCGGTATGCGGAAACGGCGCCGGGGTGCAGCGGTAGCTGACCGGTCTGGATCATCGACGGCGGCGCAAGGTACTGCAGGCCGCGGACGTATGGCGGCACCAGTTGCGGTGCGTCGTCTGCGAGTACGCCCACCACGGCGGCGACCACGCCTGCGGTGAGGCGCCTATGAGTCGGCAGGCGGCGGGAACTCGGCCGCACCAGGGGGCGGCAGCAATGCGGGCTCGTTGACGGGGCCGGGAACGGGCGCATCCTCGGCCGGAGGGGGAAGAGGCGGCGGGTCACACGCCGAGGGCTGGTGTGGCGTCATCGAGCGAGCCATCGGGTCGCACCCGCCAGGTTCCGCATGCGACTGGGCCGCCAAGCCCACCGCGCACGCGCCAATGATGGCGCTGGCGAAGACGACCCTGGCTACGCGTTGCGATCCGGTCATGAAGTGCGCTGCTCTTTCCTGTAGCGGCCGCAACTAGCGACTGAGCTTTCTCGGCGGCCGACCCGGCTCCCGAAAGCCTAGTGGCTCCTTGCTCGAAGCATCCCCTCGCGGCCGAACGGCCCACGCTCGACGCTGAGCTGACCGGGGATGGGAGCGAAACACACGGAGGGGGCCGATCGTGCCCAATGCGCGGCGCCGCACCGAGTCGCACAGGCGGGGAACGCCTGCGGTTGCGTGGATCGTTGCCTGCGCGCTCTGCATTGCGCTTGCGGGCGCGACGATCGTCAACGGCGTGGTGACTCGCCGCGACGGCGTCGACACCGGGGCCCGTCCCGGTCGACTGGTTCGCGGAGCGCGCTGAGAGTCACAAGGTGCGCTGATCAGTGGCGCACGGGCTGCAAACCCGCGGCGCCGGCCGACGAGTTCTGCCTCGGCTGACTTCCCGCCCGAGTCCCGCCGCTGAGGCACAATCAGCCAGGTGACTACACCGCCGCAGGGTCCGAGCCGACCGGGCGATCGTGGCGAGCCGGTCCGCCCCGAACCTCCGACCACGCGGCTTCCGCGCCCGGGCCAGCCCGAGCCTCCAACCCAGCAGTTCCGGGCACCGCAGCAGCCGATCGATCCGGCCACCCAGCGGATTCAGCGACCGCGCGCCACCGCGCCACCTCCACGAATCCCGTCGCCCCAACGACCTGCTGGCGCACCGCCGCCGCTCCCGCCGCCACCGCCCCGTCCGATTCCCGTCCCTCAACACCCTGAACAGCAGCGGCGGCGCTCCTGGCTACGCGATCCGAAGTCCATTTCCCTGATCGCGATCATCGTCCTCGCGCTCGTGCTCGGTGGGCTCGCGGGCGCCGAGCTCTATGCCCGGCATCGCGCGGATGGCGTCCTGGTCGAGGTCACCGAATGCGTCGTCGAGGACGGGGCAACGGCGTCGTTCGGCGTGAACCCGCCGCTGCTGTGGCAGTACCTCACCGGGCACTACACCAACATCTCGGTGTCGACTGACGGGAACCAGGTCCAAACCGCCAAGGGCATGACGGCTGATTTGTCCGTCTCGGACGTGCGTTTGCAAGACTCCGCGGATTCGAAGGGGACCATCGGCTCGCTGAACGCGACGCTGACATGGACTTCCGCAGGCCTTAAGGACACCGTGGCCGCGAACCTTCCCGTGGTGGGCAACTTGGTCACCGGTGTGACGACCGACGCGGCCGCAGGCACGATCAACCTCGAAGCCGGAGCCATCAGCGTCACGGCGAAGCCCGTCGTCACCGACGGCGACCTCGCCCTGCAAGTCGTCTCGGTCGACGGCCCGCTCGCGAAGGACACCGTGCAGACGGCGTTGGACGGGCTCACCAAGAAGCTGAACGACAATTACCCGCTCGGCATCCACGCCGACAGCGTCGAAGTGACCGGTACCGGTGTCATCGGAAAGTTCTCGTCCGAAAACGCGTCGATTCCCCGGGAGGACGCCAACGCGTGTTTCGCGCGACTGTGACGATGGTCCACTGGCGGCCTCGCTAGGCCAGCGCGGCCGCGCCCAGCAGCGCTAGCCCGTGCCTCAATTCGGTTTCGTCGATGGTGATCGGTGGAAGCACCTTGAGCGCCACGTCATTGCGGCCAGACCGTTCGATCACGAGGCCGTTGTCGAAAGCCCGGCGTGCGGCGTCCGCGGCGGCCCCGGGTCCACCCGCATCGGTGAAGTCGACGGCCCAGATGAATCCACGGCCCCGCAGCGCCAGGCCCGGTCGCCGCGAGACGATGGTGCGCAGCGCCGACTCCAGCCGCTCGGACCGTTTACGCAGCACCACCGGGGAGGATTCGTCCCGCCAAAGGTCAAGTGCGGCAGTTGCAGCGACGAAGGCCAACTGGTTGCCGCGAAACGTCCCAGTGTGCTCACCGGGCTAGACCCTGCCGTCCTCGTCATAGAGCAAGGCGCCCTTCGCCCGGTCGAAGACCCGCGGGGAACGTACGACTGTAGGTGCGGACGTTGGATTCCATCCAGTCGAATACGTCATCGCCCGCCGCGTTCATCGAACGACCCTCACGACCGTGAGGCTGGGATCCGTTGCGCTGACGGGGTTCCCGCTCGTCCGTAGCGCGATCAGCAGGTCGATCACGTCACGGCTCAACCGCTCGCCCGGCATCACCAGCGGGATTCCTGGCGGATAGGGCGTAATCACCTCGGCCGCGACACGTTCAGTGGCGCTGGCGACGGGTACGTCCTCGTCGGTCGCGAAGAACGCTTCCCGTGGCGTCAGCACAAGCTCGGGCCGATGGGTGACCATGTCGTCGATCAGCGTGGACTGACCGGGCGCGCCCGAGCGTCCGAAGTGTTCGGCAACCTCCGCGAAGCCGGACACCAGGCGGTCCATGTCGGTGTCGGTATTTCCGATGGTGGTGATGCAGAGCACGTGGCCGTGACCGCTCAGCTCGGGCTGAACACCGTGCCGAGCGTTGAGGCGGGCGAGGATGTCGCGGGCGTCGGCCGCAAGGCCGCTCGTCCCGATCAGCAGCTTGGTCTCGTCCAACTGGTGCAACCCCGTCCCGGCTCCGGCCAGGTGTTCGGCGCGCAACACCTGCAGGCCGGGGATGGCGCAGAGGCGCTGCGCCGCACGGCGCGCCCGGCCAAGGGTCTGGTCGAGCATTTCCCTTCCCCCAGTGGCCATCTGACGTCGAGCCAGGTCGATGGACGACATGATGGCGAAGTGCGGACTGGTGGTCTGGATCAGTTGCAGCGCGCGGCGCACCGTCGCGGGATCCAACATGGCCGGATCTACGTGCAGCACGGCGGCCTGGCTCAGGCCAGAGAGGATCTTGTGGATCGACTGCACCGTTGCCGTGGCCCCCGCTTGCTCTGCGGGTACCGGCAGGTCGGGGTGGAAGGCGAAGTGTGGCCCGTGCGCACTGTCGACCAGCAGTCGGGCGGCGAACCGTCGACACGTGGCGGCCAGCGCACGGATGTCCGCCGTCGTCCCGAAGTAGGTGGGGTGCAGAACCCACAGGGCCGTCGCGCCACTTTCTGTGAAAGCGCGCTCGACCGCCGCGACGTCCACCCCGTGCGCAACTCCGAATCGGTTGTCCCACAGCGGATCCAACCAGACGGGATGCGCACCGACCTGCACCAGCCCCGCGATCACCGATTTGTGTGCATTGCGCTGCACCAAGACTCGCTCACCGGGCCGCAGCGCTGCCAACGCGACGACGATGTTCCCGCCGGTAGAACCGCCGACGAGGATGAAACTGCGCCCGACGCCCCATGCGTCGGCGATCAACTGCTCGGCGTGCAGGATCGGGCCCTCTGGGCAGTGCAACGTGTCCGTATCCGGCAGGTTGTTCAGGTCGAGCGCCGCGATGTGCTCACGGAACCACGGATCGAGCGTTCTACCGCCCTTGTGCCCCGGACTGTAGAACGGGGCCTGCTCGCGCTCGACGAAGGCCCGGAGCGCGTCGTAGAGGGGTGCTGTCGCCTGATTCGGATGGCCCAGGGCACCGCCACGTTCATCCGTCACGCATCCACCCTATGTGCGGTGGAAACGCGCCAGCACACCCCATTGAATTGCGCAGCCGCGCACCCCTCACCGAGGGGATTCGAGCGCGCCATCGATGACCAACGCCCGCAACGCTTTCCGATCCAGTTTGCCGCTCGGCAGGGTGGGTATCTGGTCTGACGTCGCCGTCAGCCATCGCGTGGGCACCTTGTAGGCCGACAGCTGCTCCCGCGTTCGCGCGGCCAGCGTTTCGACGTCGAACTCCGCGGACGCGGGCACGACCACGGCACAGACCTGCTCGCCACGCCGAGCATCGTCGATGCCGACGACCACACATTGCGAGACGTCGACGAATCCTGCGATTACGGCTTCGACCTCGAGTGGCGACACGTTTGCGCCAGCGGCCTTGATGAGTTCGCTGGTGCGGCCGACGTAGAACAACCGCGGGTCGTGTTCCTTTCGGTAGACCCGGTCGCCGGTGTGGTACCAGCCGTCCTCGTCGAAGGTCTCCCAGCGTTCGCGCTTGTTGTACCCCGCCATGACCCCGATACCGCGAATGAGCAGTTCGCCGGTCACCCCGTCGGAAACCGATGCGCCGTCGCCGTCCACGACGGCGAGGTCGGTGAAGGCGAACCCGCCGGCGGTTTCGGACATGGTGCGGTGCACGGGGAATTCGTCGGGTACGTCGGTCATCGCGATGTCCAGCGGACCGTCACGCAGCATCGGCGCGCTGGACAGGTCACGGCTGGTGAACGTCGGATGCTCGCGCAGGCGTTGAGTGAAGGCCGGCCATCCGACGATCCCGGTGGCTCGCTCGCGCTCGACGAGATCCAGCGTCGGCTCCGCTTCGAGCCGAGGCATGACCAACAGCGTGATCGATTCATGGAGCGCACCCATCAGGGCGAGCAACCCACCGACCCAGAAGAACGGCATCGCACACAGGATCCGGGCCGAGTCGCCAGATCCCGTGACCTCCCGGATGGCGCTCGGCCACGTCGACGTCTGTCGGACCAAGGTCCCGTGGGTGTGCAGCACGCCCTTGGGGTCCGCGGTCGATCCCGACGTGTGGATCATGACGGCGAGGTCGGCGGGGGAGACCTCGGCCTCGATCGCGGCCAGCACCTCTTGCGGCACGCTCGCGGCGGCCTCGTCGTCCCAGGAGGTCGCCCATTGCCTGCCCGAATCACCCGTCAACACGATGGACCGCAGATATGGCGCGCCGAGCAGTGCGAGCCGTCCGGCGCGCTGGCTGGACAGTCCCGTCAACGCGGCCTCGAACCGCTCGGCGACGTCGATGTCGAGCACCCGGCATGGGCCGACCAATAGTCCAATGTCGGCCAACCTCAACACCTTCGAGAGCTCTGCCGCGGTGTACATCGTGCTCACCGGCACGGCTAGCGCACCGATCCGCGACACGGCCAACCACCAGACGACCCATTCGACACCGTTCGGGAAGAACAGCCCGACCCGGACCCCCTTGCCCACACCCTGGCTGAGCAACCAGCGCGCGACGTGCGCCGAGCGCTGCTCCGCCTGCTCATAGGTGAGCCGTTCGGTCGGCGTCACGACGTAGGTGTCCCGACCGAACTCACGCGCATCGCGGGCGAGCAGCGCCGGGATGGTCAGTCTTGGTTCAGCCACGCGTCGATGCTAGACATCGAGCAGTTGCTCGAAGAAGCCGCCGAAGCCGCGCTCGCGGTCGACGAGGTGAACCTCGAGGATCCAGTGGCAGTCGCGGCCAGCGGCATCCGGTCGTCGCATCGGTCCGTCGCTGCCGGGAGCGATGTAGCTAGCGACCTCATCGCCATTGATGCGCTCGTGCGGGAACTCTCCGATCAGATGGCCGGCGTGACTGGTGGCATGACCCCAGCCGGCGTCCGCGATCAAGCCGGTCACATGGTCGAACAGCTGCGCGCCGGTGATCGTGGGATTGGCGGCGAAGTGGGCGCGACCCAACTCCCAGATCCGCGGCAGATCGTCGGCAAGTCGGTGCTTGACTGGGTCGTCGCCCAGCACGTAGGTACGGCCGAAATCAGCCTCCCAGTCGACGAACAGCGGCCCGAAGTCGAGAAACACGATGTCGTCGGCTTCCAATTGCCGATCCGGCGGATTGACTTCGTAGGGCTCCATCGTGTTGACCCCGGCGCGCACGACCCGCTTGTGCCAGAACCTGCGCACGTCGAACAACTCGTTGGCCAGCGTGCGGATCTGGTCGCTGAGCTCACGTTCCCCGACGCCAGGAACGATCAGCCCGCGCTCCACGACCTCGTCGAACAGGGCTTTCGCCCGGCCTTCTGCATCGCGCAGCGACTGCACCCGATCACGCTCAGTCGTCGTCATCGTTGAACGGTACGACCTCGTACATGCGTTGGGCCGCGTTGGCTGCGTGAGCGCGCAGACATTTCGAAGGAGTCGACATTCGGCGCTACGTAGGGATCGCAGGCCTCGCGCTCGCCGTAACAGGCGCGGCGTCTCCCGACTGGAAACCGAACACTCGGCTATGTCAGTGACGACGACACATGCTGGGAGGCGAATCCTGCCGCCTGCTGGGTCATTCCGTTGACCGCGTACATCCCGTGCGCGGCGGGATCACCGCCGCCGCCTACAGAGCAGACCGGATCGTTGTCTGCGCAGAGGTCGAGGGCCTTGCCGCCGTACTCACGGCCGATCGTGATCGGTGGCGCATTGGTGTCAAGCATGTTCAGGAAGCCCGTCGACGGCTTGCCGAAGAGCGTGACCGCAGCGACGTGACCGGCGATCGACTTCGGCATCGGACCGGTGATGCCCGCTGGCAGTTCGAAGTTGGGCGGAACGTTGTCGGTCGTGATGTAGGCCATCACTGCGGCGCCCTGGGAGTAGCCGCTGAGCACCATCTTGGTTTTCGGGCACTTGTTCGCGACATCCTGGACCTTGTTTCGGGCGTCGGCGACGCCGTCGGCGGCCCTTGCGAAGTCGAGTGACGCCGGGTAATTGACCGCGTAGACGTCGACCGACTTATTGGGCAGATCCGCCCGCAATGCATCCACGAAGGCTTGCCCGGTGACGCCGACGCCGGGTGGTTCGAAAGTGCCGCGGGCGAAGACGACCTGGACGTCCGGACACGGTTCAGCCGCAGCCGCCGGGGAGTAGACGAAGGGATTGACGAGCGCAGCAATGGCGAGTGCAGCGAACAGCAGCCGCCACATCTGGGACCGCCGTCTCGCTCGCGGCAGGTTGCCGATCGACGGCGGTTGCTGCGCTCTAGTGTCCATGGCCGACTCCTTCTGTCCAGAGGGCTTGGCATGGGCGGGCACCTGTTCCAGCACCTCATATCGAATTTTGAGTACCTAAGTTCCCCGCCCGTGCTCACCGGAAACATCCAGCTGATCGTGTTGTAGCCCACATGCGGTTCGGGCGTGAAGCTGGGGATTCACCGGAGCACGGTTCGCGCGGCCACACCGCCCGTCATTTTGACGCTGTCAGAAGTTCACGCCGAGGTCAAGCAGGCGGGCCTTCACCGAGCAGGTAGCCGGTGGTGAGCCGAGGGAAGGGCGGGCAATTGCTTCTTGCCCCCTTCAACGTATGGCCGAAAGGGGGCTTGCGGCAGGACCCAGTTCGTGCCGCAGAATCGCTGACCTGAGCAGCGACAGCGACAATGGGGGAGCGGCGGAATGCATTCGTCGTCGACGCATGGGTGACATGGAGCACACGGCACGGAACCGTTACCACGAAAGCCAATTCGATACGAGGGTATGTGACAGCACAGGGATACGACGACGAATTGCAAGCCGAGCGAGGCTACGTGGACGGGCTCTATACGCAGCTGGATGCCGAGCGCACACGGGTCACCGGCGAGTACAAGACCGCCTTGCGGGGCACAGGCGAGACACCCATGGAACGGGATGTCGAAGTGCGCGCGTTGGCCAAGCGGATGAAGCGACTGGACGTGGCAGACAACGGGCTGTGTTTCGGGCGGTTGGACACCGTTTCGGGGGAGCGGTCCTACATCGGCCGGATCGGACTCTTCGATGCGGAGCACGACTACGAGTCGCTGTTGCTCGATTGGCGGGCCCCGGCGTCGCGTGCCTTCTACGTAGCCACCGCGGCGACCCCGGAGAACATGCGTAGGCGGCGCCAGTTCCACACCCGCGGGCGCAGGCTGGTCGATTTCACCGACGAGGTTTTCGGTCGCCCCGGTGGTGGCGAGCGAGGCGACGCAGCTCTGCTCGCGGCGGTCAACGCGCCCCGCGGTGACGGCATGCGCGACATCGTCGCGACGATCCAGTCCGAACAGGACGACATCATCCGGCTCGACCACTCAGGCGTGTTGGTGATCGAGGGCGGCCCGGGCACCGGGAAGACCGTGGTGGCGCTGCACCGCGTCGCGTTCCTGCTGTACACCCAGCGGGAGCGGATGCAAAGCCACGGCGCACTCGTGGTCGGACCCACCCCGGCCTTCCTCGACCACATCGGCCGCGTGCTGCCATCGCTCGGCGAGACCGACGTGGTGTTCATGACCGCAGGCGACTTCGTGCCCGGCCTGCACGTCACCGCAGAGGACACCGCGGCCGCCGCACGGCTCAAGGGCTCCCTGAAGATCTTGGACGTGCTCGCGGCGGCCATCGCCGATAGGCAGCGCTTGCCGGAGCATCCGGTGCCGATCGACCTGTCGGACGTCACGGTGCGTATCGACGCCGAAACTGCGGAGTGGGCCAGGGACGAGGCGCGCAAGACCGGGTTGCCGCACAACGAGGCCCGCGCGGTGTTCCTCGACGTCGTGACGTACGTGGTCACCGAACGGGCGATCGCCCGGATCGGCAAGGGCTGGTTGACCCGGGACGACCGTCACGCCTGGGAGCAGATGCGCGCCGACGTGCTCAACGAACTCGAGGATCACGAGGTGTTCGCCGCCGCGCTCGACGAACTCTGGCCGGTGCTGACTCCGGAAGCGGTACTGGCCGACCTATACGCGTCACCCGAGCGACTGCGCGCCGCCGGCGCCGATCAGGCCCTGTCGCGCGCCGACGGTGACGCCTGGACGATATCGGACGTGCCACTGCTCGACGAACTGGTCGACCTGCTCGGCCGCGACAAGTCGGCCGACGAGGCCGCCGAGCGGGAACGAAGGGCCGAGGCCGATTACGCGGCCGGAGTGCTCGAGCAGATGGTCAGCCGCGAAGATCTGATGGACGACGAGGACCAACTGCTCGCAACCGACCTGCTGTACGGCGAGGATCTGGCTGATCGCTTCGTCGAACGCGATAATCGCGAACTCTCCGAAAGGGCTGCGGCGGATCGGGACTGGACCTATCGGCACGTCGTCGTCGACGAGGCTCAAGAGCTATCCGAAATGGACTGGCGGATCCTGATGCGGCGCTGCCCGAGCCGATCCTTCACGGTCGTCGGCGATCTCGCCCAGCGCCGGTCGGCGGCCGGTGCGACGTCGTGGGACGGCGTCTTGGAGCCGTACGTGCCCGGCCGCTGGGCCTACCGGTCGCTGTCGGTGAACTACCGCACCCCGGCGGAGATCATGGCCGTCGCAGCCGCGCTGCTCGCCGAGTTCGCGCCCGGCGTCCAACCACCGGAGTCGGTCCGCGCTTGCGGTGTCCCGCCGTGGGCAAGGCGGATCGCCGGTGACGAAATATCTACCGCCATCGAGGATTTCGTACGCGACGAGGCCACTCGCGAAGGCACCAGTATCGTGATCGGGCCCGCGGACGTGCCGGGCGCGGTCGCGGTGTCGGAGACCAAGGGATTGGAGTTCGACTCCGTCCTGGTCGTGGAACCGGACCGGATCGTCGCAGCCGGTCCGCGCGGTGCGGCCGAACTCTACGTCGCGCTCACCCGCGCCACTCAGCGCCTCGGCGTCCTTCACTCGGGCCCGTTGCCGCAGGCGCTGAACGGACTCGCTGAAGATCGCTAAGCGCTCAGGCCGGATAGTTTCCAGCTGCGAGGTTCTCGAGCAGGCTCGGATGCGTGGGTAGCCACCCAAACTGCTCGCGGGTCAACTCGCTCGACGCGGGCTGGTCGACGCCGAAGACCATGCCCAGGAATCCGAACTTCTCGGCCGGGACTGGCTCGACGGGCAGCTTGAGCTCGCGGCCAATGACTTCGGCGAGGACACGCATTGCGTCACCTTCGTCGGCGACGGCATGGGCCACCGTACCTGGCTCGGCTCGTTCCAGAGCCAGCCGGAAGAGCCGGGCGGCATCGAGACGATGCACGGCAGGCCAGCGTTGTTCACCGTCACCGACATAGCCCGAGACTCCGGTTCGCTGGGCCGCCCGGATGAGTAGCCCGGCGAAACCAAAGGGCCCGCCGTGATCGTGAACCGACCGCGGAAGGCGGACGGCCGCCGAGCGAACGCCCTTGTCCGCCAAGTCCAGAACGGTCTTGGCATTGCGTCCGCGACCGCCGACGGGTCCATCGGTCGGCATGACGTCCCGTTCGGTCGAGCTCCGTCCGGGATTGGCGGGTGTGCCCGACGCGATGACGAGCGGCTTGCCGCTACCTTCAAGAGCAGCACCCAGCGTCTCGACGGCGAAGGCTTCCTCGGCAACGCACTTCTCGAAGTTGTTGAAGTCGTTGCCAAAGGCGAGGTGGATCACCCCATCGGATTGAACAGCGCCGGCGCGCAGACTCTGTGGGTCGGTGAGCTCACCGCGGAGCACGTCTGCTCCCGTAGCGCTGACGGCCCGCGCCGAAGCATCGGAGCGGGCGAGCCCGAGCACCTCGTGGCCGGCTGCGATGAGTTCGGGGACGACCACTGAACCGATTCCGCCGGTGGCACCAGTGACAAAGACACGCATTAGGGCTCTCCTACAGTGATGAGACTTTTATCCCATCAACGTACCAGAGCGACGGGATAAGAGTCCCGTCAGTAAGATCGGGCAATGCCTAGATGGGAGCCCGACGCACGCGAGCGGCTGGTCGCCGCTGCGTTGCACCTGTTCTCCGAGCAGGGGTACGACGACACCACGGTCGCCCAGATCGCCGATGCCGCCGGGCTGACCAAGAGCACCTTCTTCCGGCATTTCCCCGACAAGCGGGACGTGCTGGCGGCCGGTCAGGAAAGCCTGTCGCGGCTCCTGGTCGAAGGCATCTCCGGGGCACCAGCAGATGCCAGCCCGTTGGACGCGATCGCCGCGGGCCTGGACTCCGCGACTGGCGCGATGACGCCGTTCAATCGTGAGCTTGGGCCTCGACTCAAGGCCGTGATCGCGACCAGCGCAGAGCTGCAGGAACGTGACGCGCTCAAACAAGTCGGCCTTGCCGCCGCAATGGCGGGTGCCTTACGCGTTCGCGGCGTGCCCGACCTGTTGGCAACCCTTGCGGCCGAGTTGGGCGTGCTTGCCTTCAAGGAGGCGTACGCCGCATGGGTCGCCGAACACAACCAGCGGGAGCTGAGCGAATTGGCGCGCACCGCTTTGGATCAGCTACGCAGCACGGTCACCGAACTCGGTTGACCAACTCGGAGCAGCGCGCCGGCTCGGTCGGTAGGGGATCGAAGACGTCACCGCGGAACACGACACCCGCTAGCGTCACGGCGAACAGTGCGGACGACACAATCACGACAGCCGAGATTCCGTATCGCCCCCCGACCATTCCGCCCGTCACCGACCCAACCAGAATGCCCACTTGAAATGCCGTGA
>JAOPVI010000317.1 GCA_025966225.1 Mycobacterium sp.
CGACTCTCATGCAGGCCGGTGAACTCGGCGCGAGCCCGCGTTTCTTGTGAACTCCCTGCGAGAAGCCGGTTGATCGGGTGTCGAGTAGCCACTACATAGTGCGGGTGATATAGATACGGCGTGGGAAAACGGCCGCCCGATGACGACGCCAACGAGTGCATCGGTGAACTTCTCGATCAGGCCATGGACCTGACGGCGCGTTTTCTGAGTGATCGCGCCGACTTGAGCGCATCAGCGGCCTTCGTATTGAACAGGGTGTGCCGGGAAGGTCCGCTTCGGCTGACGGCGCTGGCCGCCAAGGAAGGCATCAGCCAGCCGTCGATGACTCAGCTGGTCCAGAGGCTGGAGCGCCAGGGTCTGGTGACCAGGCTCGCCGACCCCGGCGATGGGCGCGCGGCCCTCATCGGCATCACCGGGCACGGTCAGACGCTGCTCGACGATCGGAAGCGAATCCGTCGGGAACGCCTGACGCAGTTGTTGGCCACCCTGACGCCCGAAGAGGACAGTACGTTGCAGCAATCCGCGCGGGTCGCCTTTCCGGTACTGCGTCGGCTCGCCGCCAATGCGAACTGTCCATTGGAAGACGTGCCAGAAGTTATTGCCGTAGATCAGCGGAAGGTGTTCGGGTGAAGGCTATTCCGGTCGGTCGATGGCTGAAGAAGATCTGGATCCCGTTGGTGCTCATCGTCGTACTGGCGATCTCGGGCCTCGTCGTGTCGCGCTTGCACAAGATGTTCGCTTCGCAGGACCTCAACGCAGGTGCCGGGTCGGGCATCGAGATCGTGCAGTTCAATCCGAAGGTCATGGTCTACGACGTGTACGGCCCGCCAGGGTCCACGGCTCAGATCGGTTACTTCGACCCAGATGCCAACATTCACTCGATCACTGCGCCCCTGCCGTGGTCGATCACCCTGTCGACGACGTTGCCGACGGTCAGCGCCAGTCTCATGGCGCAGACCGACAGCGACCAGATCGGATGCCGCGTCACCGTGAACGGAACCGTCCGTGAGGAACAATCAGCCAATGGGGTAAACGCCCAGACGTACTGCCTGGTGAAGTCCGCATGACCCACGCAAACGCGCCGGCCGAGACCGACGAGCACCCCAAGCGCTCCTTCTTCCCGCATATCCTGCGCATCTTGGCGCTGCCGATCATCCTGTTCTGGATCCTGGTCGCCGTCACCGTCAACGTGGTTGCCCCACAACTCGAGGTCGTCGGTGAGCTCCACTCCGCCCCGATGGCGCCCGAGGACGCGCCTTCGATGAAGGCGATGAAGTTGATGGGCAGCAACTTCCACGAGTTCGACTCCAACAGCACGATCATGGTCGTCATCGAGGGCCAGCAAGCGCTCGGCCCCGACGCGCACGACTACTACAACGAGCTCATCCACAAGCTGCAGCAGGACCCCAAGCACATCCAGCACATACAGGACTTCTGGGGTGACACGCTGACGGCGGCCGGCGCGCAGAGCGCCGACGGCAAGGCCTCCTACGTGATGATCAACCTGGCGGGCGAACAGGGCCAGACCCTGGCGAACCAGGGCGTCGAGGCCGTCCGCAAGGTCATCGAGGACACCAAGGCCCCGCCAGGTGTGCAGGCCTACGTCGCGGGTCCGGCCGCGCTCACCGACGACTTGCACGTCATCGGCAACGCCAGCCTGGCTCAGATCACCTTGATAACCCTCATTGCGATCGCGGGCATGCTACTGGTCGTCTACCGCTCGATCGTGACCACGCTGATCCAGTTGTTCCTGACGTTTCTCGGGTTGCTGACCGCGCGCGGGGTCGTCTCGGTGCTCGCCACCAATGGCGCGTTCGGGCTGACGACGTTCGCCGGGAACATCCTGACGATGCTTGCCATTGCGGCCGCCACCGACTACGGCATCTTCATCTTCGGCCGCTATCGGGAAGATCGCGGCATGGGTCTGGACCGAGACGACTCCTACTACGCCACCTTCAAATCCGTTTCGCCCGTCATCGTGGGCTCGGGCCTGACGATCGCCGGGGCGACGTACTGCCTGTCCTTCGCACGGCTGCCCTACTTTGCCACCATGGGCGCCCCGGTCGCGATCGGCATGGTCGTGGTCGTGGCGATCGCGGTTACGCTCGGACCGGCCGTGCTGTTCCTGGGTAGCCGGGTTGGCCTGTACGAATCCAAACGCCCTCCGCAGAGCAGATTTTGGCGCCGCGTCGGCACCACCGTCGTCCGCTGGCCGGCACCCGTCTTCGTGGCGAGCCTGTTCGTGGTGCTCATCGGCATCGTCGCGATTCCGGGATACAAGCCGGCGTACAACGACCGCTACTACCTGCCCAAGGACGCGCCTACCAACATCGGTTTCGCGGCTGCCGACCGGCACTTCTCAGAGGCTCGGATGAATCCCGACATCCTGATGGTCAATGCCGACCACGACATGCGCAACCCGGCCGACATGCTGGTGCTGAACTCGATCTCGAGGAATGTCATGCACGCCGAGGGCATTGCGATGGTGCAGAACATCACGCGCCCGTTGGGCATTCCAATTCAGCACAGCTCGATTCCGTTCCAGACGAGCATCCAGGGCCAGACGAGCAACATGAACCTGCCGTTCCAGCGGGACCAGTTGGCCAACCAGCTCAAGACGGTCGACGCGACGAACGTCTCGATCGACATCCTGGAGAAGCAGTACCAGCTGTCCCTCCAGCAAACCCAGCTCACCCAGGACTCGGCGCAGAAGTCGCAGGCCCTGCTCGAGTCGACCAAGGAATTGCGCGACCACATCGCGGACTTCGACGACACCTTCCGGCCGCTGCGGAACTATGTCTACTGGGAGCCGCACTGCTTCGACATCCCGCTGTGCTTCGCGGGGAGGTCCCTGTTCGACTCCCTCGACGGGATCGACCAAGTGACCGACCAGACTGGACAGGTACAGGTAAACACCGACCAACTGGCGAACCTCGCTCCGAAGCTGACAGCACTTCTTCCGCAGACGATCGCGTCGATGAAGACCACCAGGGACCTCACGCTGGCGTCGTACAACAATCAGAAGGCCCTGTACGACCAGATGGAGGCCACCAACTACACCGCGCTGGCGAGGGGCGCGGCCTTCGACCAGGCCAAGAACGACGACCTGTACTATCTGCCACCCGAGGCGTTCACGAACCCCGACTTCGAGCGCGGGCTGAAGATGTTCCTGTCCCCGGACGGCAAGTCCGCACGCATGTTCATCACCCACGAGAGCGATCCCGCGACCGTGGAGGGCATCAACCGAGTCGAGTCCGAGCGCAAGGCCGCGCAGGACGCCATGAAGATGACCTCGCTCTCGAACGCCAAGATCTATCTCGGCGGGGTCGCGGCGACCTACAAGGACATGGCCGACGGCGCCAAGTACGACCTGATGATCGCCGTGATATCGGCCCTGACGCTGATCTTCATGATCATGCTCATCCTGACCCGAGCCGCAGTGGCAGCCCTTGTCATCGTCGGAACGGCGGCCAGCTCGATCGCCGCATCATTCGGCATCTCCGTGCTGCTCTGGCAGGACCTCTTCGGCGTGCCCGTGCACTGGTTGGTCATGCTGATGTCCGTCATCATCCTGCTGGCGGTCGGGTCGGACTACAACCTGTTGCTGGTGTCGCGGTTCAAGGACGAGATCCATGCCGGGTTGAAGACCGGCATCATCCGCTCCATGGCAGGCACGGGCGGGGTGGTGACGTCTGCCGGGTTGGTCTTCGCGGCCACCATGGCGGCGATGATGTTCAGCAAGCTGATCGTGCTGGCTCAGATGGGTTCCACCATCGCGATCGGGCTCTTGGTGGACACCTTGATCGTGCGTTCCCTGTTGATGCCGTCGATCGCGACACTGCTGGGCCGGTGGTTCTGGTGGCCGCTGGTCGTCTACCCCCGCGGAGACCATCACTTCAATAAGCCGGCGCCTCCACGTCCGCCGAGCGACGAGTCGGACACCGCGCCAGTGCCGGTACAGGGCTAGCGCGCCACACCTGAAGCTTGGCCAAGCATCGCCTTGTTGGAAGCTCGACGCCGGTTTCTTCCTATGCGCGCGCTGAGTGCACGACATCCAGCCGACGCACATAAAGCCAGGTGGGATGCGTCGGTTCCTGTGAATACGGCTAGCGGTGTCTGGGAATTCCCTTTGACGGGTATGCGGACCTACCTGGGAGCGGGCTACAAAGGCACCCAGGCACGCTAGGCGTTCCTAGCGACTCGACAAGAGATTGGTTCGTGAAATGAATTTCCTTCCGCACCCCGCCAGGCGGGGCAAGGTGCTCGCTGCAACGCTCGGTAGCGCTGCGGCGTTGGCGATGTGCGTCGTGGGCGCCGTTGCCGCCGATGACGGTGCAAGTATTCCGCCGGCCGTGACCGCAGGCTCCATGAGTACGGGCGCGACCGTCACGGCCGCCTACTCACAGACGGAGGAGACGTCTTCCGCCGTTCCCCCCGTCAAGGCCCCGCCGTACGGCGCGACGGGCTAAGCCCGTTCACTGGATCCGGCCTACTTCCAGGCGAACACCGGCTGCTCCAGGTCGTCGACCGCGTCATCGCGGCCTTCCATGCACAGCCACCGCAGTTGCAACAGCACGGCACCGGTCGGTGCGTGAATGAGGTCGTTTCCCAACGGAATCTGCACGACTGGGCGCGGGCTCTCCGGGATGGCGATGAACCGCGGCGAATCGTGGCGTTGCAATTGGTGCAGCCCCACCCGGTAGGCCGCCACCACCTCGTCGGGCGCCGGACGGGGCTCGAGCCTTCCGCCGCCCCAGATCACGACCGGGGTCATGACGTATCCGGACCGCGTGGGGTAGTCGTCGAGCAGACCCAGCACCGTCGAGTCGGGCAGTCTGATGCCGAGCTCCTCGTCCAACTCCCGCAGTGCGGCCTCGACCACGGTTTCGCCGGGGTCAACGCGACCGCCGGGCAGCGCCCACTGTGCGGAATGTGAACTGAGCCGAACTGCCCTGCGGCACAACAAGAAAGCCGCGCCGCCGGATACGCCCACCATGCGGCCGTCGAGGTCTTCTGGCATCGGTCGCCCGGCAATCCAGTCGTCCACCGGCGCCGGATCCACCCTGTCCTGACCGACCTCGGAGTCGACGATCACCACCGCGACGGCCGCGTGCCGCTTCGTCGGGTCGCTCACCGTCGGACGGGGGTGAGCCCCCAGTCGCGCTTGGAACTGTTCACGCAGCGCCTCGTCGTAGGTGATCGTCACCATTCGACCTTAGGCGGCCGGGTAGGTGCACCGGACGGCGCCATCAATTCGTGGCGCCGCCCGGGCATCGTCCGATTCTGGTGCCGCTATGCGCACCGAACCGGGTGGAACAGGTCGAAAAGCGGACCGGCGCATGGCCCGACCCAGTTCGGTGGCGGTGCGTAGCCGGCGGGCGGATACCAGCCCGCCGGAGGTGCCCAATCAGGTGGCGGCATCCAACCCGCTGGCGGAACCCAGCCCGGTGCTGGATATCCGTTGTTCCATCCCGGGCCCCACTCGGGGTGATTCCAGTTGCCGTGGCGCCCCCAATCTTGATGGAAGCCAACGTCGGGGCCGGCGGCCGAGGCGACTGCGGGGAACAACATCGCTCCCGCCACGCAGGCGCCTGCCGCAGTCAGTACGAATGCGCGACGTTTTGTCGTCTTGCTCATATCTCTCTTCCCTTCGTATCGAAGCGGCTGCAACGCGTTACGTTGTAGTGCAACCGATTCCGAAGGTACGAGGCTCCGCTAACAAATCAGACACGGCCAAGTACGAGAGCACTGTCAACAAGCGGGGAACCCGCGCAAGAACATGTACCAGCTAGCTGAGAGCTGGCGTGGCGGTTGGTGAAACCTGTTGGGCTGGGCTACAAGGACGCGTTTACGGGGCCGAGCAACTGGCAAATCGGTGCGGCGTTCGCCTGGCCGATCCAGGAGGGACAGCCCCTGCCCCTAGCGGCGTAGGTGCCAGGGCGATATGGGACGTACACCTGCGCCGTATCCGCGCCACGTGATTGCACGCAGGTGCCACCCGTGTCGACCCCGAGCAGTTGTAGGCACGCAACATTGAGCGACGGGCCCGCGGGCGGGACGATGCATACGTCTGGTGCCACGGTGGCCGTGACCATGCTGGCCCCGTTGACCTGCACGACCTCGGGCGACGACAACGCGAATCCACAAGGCGGCGGTGGCTCGGCGCCTGCGACACCTGCACCCGCTCCGCCGATGAACGCGACGGTCAGGGCCACCCCAGCAATCGACAGGGCTCGGATCATCTCTGGATCGTAGTTCGCGAACTCCACCACCGACCAGCGATCACGGAGGCTGATCGGGGCCGCCCGTGCCCGGCCCCGTCCAAGTCGTCCTCGTGCTCAGGCCGCGAGGTAGCTTGCATACGGTTGGCCACACCGGAAGCAATCCCGCGATATCGAAGCTCTGACGTTTGGGGCGCAATGACCAGCGTTTACCGAGCACCGCATGTTGCCATCGGCTAATGGCATACCGGCTTGGTGCGTCGTGGCGGCAGCCCCCAGTTGGCCCACCATTCCACTCTTGCCGACGGTTCTGGCCGGTGTTAATCTACAACTGTTAGCGAGCTCATCCCCAAAGGGTGGGCAGAGTGAGCCACCCAAATCGCCTTTGCTCACCGCTTGCGTCGGGTCATCCCATCCCGGACCCAGGTGCCGCATTTGCGAAGCGGTCGTCCTGGAAGGGCCCTCATGAGCACAGCAGCCGAGCGCGCCAGTCAGCTGGAGCTGGTCGCCAGGCTGAAATCGGCGTATCCGGAGCTTCCCGACGCCCCGACCCCGGACATGCTCGACCACGACCGCCTCGTCGCATACATGAAGCCGGTGCACGACGTCGGTGGTGAGCCGGACGTGCCTCAGAAGTACGAGAACAAGGACTACGAGTACTGGGAGCACATGACCTACGTGCTCTCCGAAGTGCTCGCCTGGCGCGGCATCTGGCTGTCCGAGGAACGCCGCCGCATCGGTAACGTCGACGTGGGCCGGGCGATCTACCACGGCATCCCCTACTACGGTCGCTGGCTGTGGGCCTGTGCGCGCATCCTCGTCGAGAAACACCACCTCGGGCTGACGGAGCTCACTGAGCGGATGGCCGAGGTCCAGGGTCGTTATGCCGACGGACTCGCCGGAAAGACCCTGAAGGCCGAGCCCAAGTCCGAGGGCGACGGGTCGCAAGTCAAGCGCAACGAACACGTCGTCCACGCGGTGGGCAAGGGCGACCCGCAGGTCTATGCGGGCCAAGCAGGCGAGCCGAAGTTCAAGGTCGGCGACGTGGTCACGGTGCGCGAGTTGCCGGTGCTGTTCTACACCCGCACTCCCGAATACGTCAGGGGCGCAACGGGTGAGATCGCCGCGGTGGCCTACGAGAGCCCGGCCGCCGAGGACGAGACCTGGGATCGCCCCGGCGCAAAGCCCGAATGGTTCTACGTCGTCAGCTTCAAACAGGCGGACCTGTGGGACGGCTACAACGGCACCGTCACCGACACGCTGCGGACCGAGCTTCCCGAGCACTGGCTACAAGCCGCCAACTGACCCTTCGCACGAACGGAACACCATGACAGCGCACGACCACGACCACGACCGCACGGTGAAGCCGATGGTCGACGAGATCACCGACTTCGAGGTGCTCGAGATCGCACTGCGCGAACTCTGCATCGAGAAGGGCATCTTCACCGCCGAGGAGCACCGCCACTTCACCGAGTTCGCCGAACAGATCGGGCCCACCCCGGCTGCCCGCCTGGTGGCCCGCGCCTGGCTCGATCCCGACTTCAAGGCGCTGGCCCTGGCCGAGCCGATGACGGCGAGCAAGGAAGTCGGCGTCGACTGGCTAGAGCCCACCGGATTCGGTACGCCCAGTGACTTCACCGCCTTTCAGATCCTGGTCAATACGCCAACCGTGCACAACGTCATCGTCTGCGCCTTGTGTTCGTGCTATCCCCGCCCCATTCTCGGCAACTCTCCCGAGTGGTATCGGACGCCCAACTACCGCAGTCGCCTGGTCAGGTACCCCCGGCAGGTGCTCTCCGAGTTCGGCCTCTACCTCGGCGACGATGTCGAAGTGCGCGTTCAGGATTCGAACCAGAAGCACCGCTTCATGGTCATGCCGATGCGCCCGGAGGGCACGGACGGCTGGACCGAGGACCAACTGACCGAGATCGTCACCAGGGACTGCGTGATCGGCGTCGCCGTGCCGAAGGCCGGGGTCACGACGAACGTCATCGTCGACACCCGGCCCGCGCTGCATCCCACCGGTGAATGACATGGAATTCGAAGCGCTACAAGAGCTCGTCACCCGCAATCAGGTGTGGCCGGTAATGGCGGCGAAGTATGGCGTCGAGAACCCGGTGCCGCCATGGAAGACCAGCCTCGACGGACTCTGCGACGCACTGGACCAAGCCTCGTGCGATGCCGACGTGCCGGACTTCAAGGAGCGTCGGGACGACGAGGACGCGCTGACGGCGACCGTCTACTCCGATCTGCCCTATCCCGAGAGTCAGCTGGTCGCACTGGCGCATTCCTTGATGGCCCGCGGAGTCATCACGGAGACCGAACTGAAACAACGACTTTCCACCATCCGAACGAGGCTCGAAGCCTGACCGGAGTCACACCAATTTCGATCTCGATGACACGATGGCCAGGCCAAAGAACGCCTCCCTGACTCGGGAGAAGGTCGTCGACGCGGCGCTCGCGCTAATTGGCGAACGCGGGCTGGAAGCGTTCAGCATGCCCAAACTGGCTGCCGCCCTTGGTGTCCGGGCCCCATCGCTCTATCACTACTTCGCAGACAAGGACGCGCTGTTGACTGCGGTGGCCCGCGTCGTCGCATCGCCCGCGGCGCCCACCACGATGCCGACAGATGCGGACTGGACGGACTACCTGATAGCTCAATCGGTGGCGTTGCGCAGCAGGATCATCGCGCACCCGCATTGCGCGCCACTCCTGGTGCGATTCATGCCGCGCGACAACATGTTCGGGGAGTACGAACAGATGTGCCAGTTCCTGTCGGCATCCGGAGTGCCGGCGCGGCTGCACATACGCGTCGTGGACGGGCTGACCGCACTCACCCTCGGGGCCGCGATGCTCGGCGAGAATGCAGCGGATTACGCCGACAGCGGCGACGGCCCCACCCCGGACCCGCGTGGTCACCCCGCGCTGCGAGCGGCGCTCGACGCCATCGAGGGCGTCAGCGCAGACGAACTGTTCGCGATCTTCTTGCGGACGTATCTCGACGGCATCCTGCGCGAGTCCCGTCCCGTTAGGCGCCGTGAGCGCTCAGTGCGGTCGCGGACGTCGGCGCCGGACTGGCCTGGGTGACGAGGTAGTACAGCGGCGCGCCCCAGGCGTGACCACCGCTTGCCGCAGGCGCGTACGAAGTGTGGATCGCGATGGCCGCAGACGACACCGTGCCCGCATCGGTCTTGGGGTCATAGTCACAGACCGGATCGCCCACGTCACAGACACTCAGGGTGCGTGCGCCGAGTTCCGGCGGCAGCTTCGCGGTGGGGGCAGACGCCAGGAAGGAGTGCTCTTGGGCGACGCCCTTGCCTGGTACCCCGCTAGGCAGCGAAGCAGTCGAACCCATGTTGATGGTGTTGTCGACGGGTAGCCGGTCGCCGTCGGCGATGAGCAGCGCGGCAGCCACGTGCGGGTCGTCGGCCAGGTCGTGAAGGTTGCGGTGGATCACCATGGCGCCCTGGGAGTAACCGGCCAGCACCACCTTGGTGTCCGGACACCGCTCGGTGAACTTCTCGAACTGCTCTGCGGTCGCATCGCTACCTTCGTCGACGCTGTCCATGAAGCCCATCCAACCGCCCAACCCGCCCTCCAAGGGGACCGGCGCTGCGGGGTACTGAACCGCTTCGGCGTCGATGGTGCGTCCGCTCGCCGCCAGGTCTGAGCGAAGCTGCAGATAGGACTGATAGACGACGCCGCCCATTCCGCCGTTGGTGGCCAGGCCCGCTCCGTCGCGCTGGCCCGATCCCGCGGCGCCGATCCAGTGAAAGTCGGCGCACTCGGCTTCGGCCGTGGCAGTGCCGGTGGCGAATCCGGCCAGTGTCATGCCTGCCATCAGCACGGCCAGCCCCAGACGACGGATCATGACTGGTGGATCGTCTGGTGCGCCGTCGGCGTTACCTGGACCCATGGGGCAGGCTTGTGCTCAACATGACCGGCCCTCAACTGCTCGACGACCCGAGCGACCTGTCCGCCCTGCGCGCCAAGGGCGGCGATGCCGACGACCTGTTCGCCTCGTTCGCAGCGTGGGCCGAAGTGAGCGGCACCGTGCTGTACCCCGCGCAGGAGGAAGCGCTGATCGAGTTGGTCAGCGGCGCGAACGTCATCCTCGCCACGCCGACCGGCTCGGGCAAGTCGCTGGTGGCCACCGGCGCGCTGTACGCAGCGCTGGCAGCGGACCTGCGCAGCTACTACACCGCTCCGATCAAGGCCCTGGTCAGCGAGAAGTTCGTCGCCCTTTGCGACGTATTCGGCGCGGCCAACGTCGGCATGCTGACCGGTGACGCCTCGGTCAACGCTGGCGCGCCGATCATCGCCTGCACCGCGGAGGTGCTCGCCAACATCGCGCTGCGCGAAGGAGGAGCCGAGGGCGGCCTGGGCCTCATGGTGGTCATGGACGAGTTCCACTTCTACGGCGACCCCGACCGTGGCTGGGCCTGGCAGGTGCCATTGCTGGAACTGCCGAAGGCCCAGTTCCTGCTGATGTCGGCCACGCTGGGCGACGTCACGTTCCTGCGCGAGGACCTCACCCGACGCACCGGACGCACGACGGCCCTGGTCGCCAACGCCGAACGCCCGGTTCCGCTGCACCACTACTACGCGACCACGCCGATGCACGAAACGATCCAGGATCTGCTCGACACGAAGCAGGCGCCGATATACGTCGTCCACTTCACCCAGGCCTCCGCGCTGGAAAGGGCGCAGGCGCTGATGAGCGTCAACGTGAGTACCAAGGAGGAGAAGGCCGCGATCGCCGACAAGATCGGCGGGTTCCGGTTCACTTCGGCCTTCGGAACGACGTTGTCGCGACTGGTCCGACACGGCATCGGCGTGCACCACGCCGGGATGCTGCCCAAGTACCGACGGCTGGTGGAACAGCTGGCGCAGGCCGGCCTACTCAAGGTCATCTGCGGCACGGACACCCTCGGCGTCGGTATCAACGTGCCGATCCGCACCGTCGTGTTCTCGGCCCTGTCGAAATACGACGGCACGCGCACCCGAATGCTCAACGCCCGCGAGTTTCACCAGATCGCCGGACGGGCCGGGCGGGCAGGCTACGACACCGCGGGCACCGTCGTCGTCCAGGCACCAGACCACGAAGTGGAGAACCTCAAGCAATTCGCCAAGGTCGCCGACGACCCCAAGAAGCGCCGAAAGCTGGTGCGCCGCAAGGTGCCCGAAGGCATGGTGCCCTGGAGCGAGTCGACGATGACGCGGCTGATCGCGGCTACCCCCGAGCCGCTGACGAGCAACATGCGGGTGTCGACGGCGATGATCCTCGACGTCGTCGATCGTCCGGGCGATCCGTTCATCGCGATGCGCAGGCTGCTCACCGACAACCACGAGCCACGCAAGCGGCAGCTCAAGCACATCCGCGAGGCGGTCGGCATCGCGCGCTCACTTCTGCAGGCCGGCGTTCTCGAGCGGCTCGACCAAGCCGAGCCCGACGGCCGGCGCTACCGACTGACCGTCGACCTGCCGCCCGACTTCGCGCTCAATCAGCCCCTTTCGACGTTCGCGCTCGCCGCGATCGACGTGCTCGATCCTGCGGCCGAAACGTATGCGCTGGACGTCGTTTCGGTCATCGAGGCCACCCTCGAGGAACCCCGACAGATCCTGGCGGCGCAGCTGAAGAAGGCCAGGGGCGAGGCGGTGGCCGCCATGAAGGCCGAGGGCATCGAGTACGACCAGCGGATGGAACTGCTCGACGACGTCACCTATCCCAAGCCGCTCGAGGAGGTACTCGAGCACGTCTTCGCGCTGTACCTGCAGAGCAATCCGTGGGCCGCTGACGGTCAGCTGTCGCCGAAGTCCATCGTGCGCGAGATGTGGGAGCGGGCGTTCACCTTCCGGGAGTTCGTCAGCGTCTACGGGCTGACCCGGTCCGAGGGGGCGGTGCTGCGCTACCTGTCCGACGCGTTCAAGGCGCTGCGGTCAGGTGTGCCCGCATCCGCGCGGACCGAGGAGGTCACCGACGTCGTCGAGTGGCTCGGTGAGCTGGTGCGACAGGTCGACTCGAGTCTGCTCGACGAGTGGGAGCAGCTCACCAACCCGGATCAACCGCATGACGTCCCGGTGGCGGTACCGGCCCGCCCACGCCCACTGACCGGCAACGAGCGGGCGTTCACCGCGATGGTCCGCAATGCGCTGTTCCGGCGGGTGGAGCTGTTCGCGCGGCGGCGTTGGTACGACCTCGGCCTGCTCGACGCCGACGCTGGTTGGACGTCCGAGCGGTGGGCGGAGGTCGGCAGCGCGTACTTCGCCGAACACGACGACGTGGGCAGCGGAGCCGACGCCCGCGGCCCGGCCATGCTGATCATCGACCGGCAGCCGACCGTATGGCAGGTGCGACAGATTCTCGACGACCCCGCTGGCGACCACGACTGGGGCTTCGAGGTGGAGGTCGACCTCGAGGCCTCCGACGAGGAGGGGGCGGCGGTGCTGCGCCTAGTTGATGCGGGCCGCTTGGACTAGCAGGTCCATGGACCCATCGTCACGGCCGCTCCTGCCGTTGGCCTTGGTGCGAACAGCTGTCGTGCCAACAGGACGGCCCCCGTCGCGACTCGGGTCGATTGCCGATCTTGACCACGCGGAAGTACATCTGGTGCCCGCAGGCACACGTCTCACCCGTGTATTCGTTCGACCTTGCCATTCCTGCCCTCTCCTCTGGCCCGTGCTGGAGAGGAGTAGCCAATTTCGGCAGTCCCAACCCCGACGGCGGGTTTCACAGGACTTTGGCAGGTAGTCCCTGGTGTTCGCAGGGCACCCTCCATCGATGGCGACTTCGGCGTTGACCTCAGACCAACGCAACTCGTTCGTGGCTGCCCAGCTCGGCTGGACGATGGATGCCTTCGACTACTTCATCGTGGTGCTCGTCTACGCGGACATCGCCAAGACGTTCGGCATCTCCACCACCGAGGTCGCGTTCCTCACCACCGCCACGCTTTTCATGCGACCGGTTGGTGCGCTGCTGTTCGGGCTGTGGGCCGACCGGGTGGGCAGGCGGATCCCACTGATGGCCGACGTCGTCTTCTACTCGATCGTCGGTTTCCTCTGTGCCTTCGCGCCCAACTTCACGGTCCTGATCATCCTGCGCCTGCTGTACGGCATCGGGATGGGCGGTGAGTGGGGCCTTGGCGCGGCGCTGGCGATGGAGAAGATCCCCGTCGAACGGCGCGGGTTCTTCTCGGGCCTGCTGCAGGCGGGCTACTCGATGGGGTACTTGCTCGCCACCGTGGCGTCACTGGTGGTCATCGATTGGCTGGACCTGTCCTGGCGCTGGCTGTTCGGGCTGTCGATCGTTCCCGCGCTGATCAGCCTGATCATCCGGTCCCGGGTACAGGAATCCGAGGTGTGGGAGGCCGCGCAGGACCGGATGCGGTTGACCCGCACCAGAATTCGTGACGTGATGGTCAATCCCGTCATCGTGCGTCGGTTCGTCTACCTGGTGATCCTGATGACGGCGTTCAACTGGATGAGCCACGGCACGCAGGACGTCTATCCGACGTTCCTGCAGGCCACCCACAGTGGCGGCGCCGGACTGTCCCCCGAGACCGCCAAGCTCATCGCCGTGATCTACAACGTCGGTGCCATCATCGGTGGGTTGACGTTCGGTACCTTGTCTCAACGCTTCGGCCGGCGCTACATGATCGTCTTCTGCGCGCTGCTCGGACTGCCCATCGTGCCGCTGTTCGCCCTGTCCCACACGGCGGCGATGTTGTGTCTTGGCGCATTTCTGATGCAGGTCGTGGTGCAGGGCGCCTGGGGCGTCATTCCCGCGCACCTGACCGAGATGTCCCCCGACGCGATCCGCGGCTTCTATCCGGGGGTGACCTACCAGCTGGGCAACCTGTTCGCCGCGTTCAACCTCCCGATCCAGGAGCACCTCGCGGCCACCCACTCTTATCCGTTCGCGCTGGTCGCCACCGTGGTGCCCGTGCTGATCGCCGTCGCGGTGCTGACCCTGGTCGGAAAGGACGCCACCGGCTTGCGGTTCGGCACCGACGAGAGCGCGTACACCGCGGCGCGTTGACCGTTCAACGGAGGCTCGTGTTGTCCGCAAGCTTCCCGACCTGCGCAGGGGTTTAGGTGGCCCGCACCGCACATCCAGCTGACCGTGTCGCGGAAAGTCTCGGCGACGTCTCGAAAGCCGACGCCCAGTTCACGCGTCGTGCGGGCGGCGTCTGCCCCGGGCCACAGCGCCGTGAACTCCATGGCGTCCAAGCAGGGCTATGCCGACCCCGATCGCGTCGCCATCTTCGGCGGCTCCTACGGCGGCTACGCATCGCTGGTTGGCGTCACGTTCACCCCTGACGTGTTCGCCGCGCCATCGACTACGTCGGCATCTCCAGCCTGGCGAACTTCATGCGGACGCTCCCGGCGATCGCAAGGCCACACCTGGCCAACAACTGGCACCTGTTCGTCGGCAATCCGGACGACCCGGAGCAGGAAGCCGACATGCTGGCTCGCTCGCCCATCACCAAGGTCGACCAGATTCGCACCCCGCTGCTGGTCATCCAGGGCGCCAACGACTCTCGCGTCGTCCAGGCCGAATCCGACAACCTCATTGACATGTACCGGTCGGTCGAGCGGTTCCTCGCCGAGCACCTCGGCGGCCGACCGCTCGACGGGTAGGCCATGGCGCCCTGAATCTGTGGATCGTGCAAGGAAAGGCGACCGGACGCACCGTTCCGCTTCCCCTAATCGACGCCGCGCGCTCATCATGGAAGACACGCATCGGCACAGGGGGACCAATCATGCAGTACGAACCAACATCGATGGGCACGACGGAGTCAAAGGCCGCTGACGGTATCCGCGATCGACGGCCGACCGAGGACGGGCTGGACGTGGTCCACTACACCGCCATGGACGGCCGGTTGGGCTGGATGCTCGTGGTGATTTTCGCCGGCGGCTTTGCAGGCGTCGGGCTGGTGATCTTGTCGGGCCTCTGGATGGACCGCGCCAACGCCGTGAACGAGCTCGGGTACGTGGGCCTGGGTTGGCTGATATTCATCGGCGCGGCAAGTACTTTGACGTTTGGCCCGTTCGCCGCCCGCGGTCTTGCCATCCGGTTGAGGAGTGTGAGCGGGACCTGGTGGCTGCGGCTGACCAGCGAGGGCTTCGAAGTCAACGACCGACTGTTCGCGCCACGGCGCCATGCGTGGGCCGACATCGAGGAGTTCATTCTCGTCAACGGCGTCACCGTTGGCTTTCGCTACGCACCGGGACGCCGTCGTCCGCTCCGCAAGCGCAGCCAGTTGGACGCAACCATCATGGGCTACTGGGACCGCCCCCTCGACGAGGCGGTGGTGCTGATGAACTCCTGGCTGGCGCGCTATCGGCCGTTGGTCCCGAAGGCTCAATACGTCGACGACATTGCCGTGTGGTGCTCCGACGAGGTCCCTCGGCTCTCTTGACGGCACGTCACTACGCCGACGCTGCTGCACCCCACCTCCGCACGCTGATGGTGGAGTCCTCGTTCGAAGACTCCCTCGCGCTGATTCTTCGCGGGCTCGCAGCATCGCCACGGTGATCCCTGGACCACCGGGTCCGATCACTGTCCTGCTTCGACGGCCCTCCACATCTGAACACGGTGACCGACTGAGCCATCACACCAGTTGGGCGGTATGTTTCGGGCGCGTGTCGGAAGCCGTGACGCTGCCGGGTTGCCTTGACTGCAGACGGGACTGGACTATATAGTTCAGTTCGCCTGACCTCGAGTTCCCCGAGCAGCACAGATTGGACTGCAACATGAATCGTCGGACCACCCGCCGCGTCGCCGCAAGCGTCGGCATCGCTGCCGCTCTCTCGATGGGCGTCCTGACCGCCTGCGGTGGTGGCGAAACCGGAGGCCCGTCCTCCACCACCCCAACGACCTCAAGCGTCGCTCCCACGGAGAAGAGCATCAACCCCACCGGCGGCAACCTCTTCACTCCGCCCGTGAAGGCCCCGCCTGCACCCACCGCCATCCCCGGCGACCACTGATTCACCGAAACGGACGGGGCGAGCCAGTCATTCGACTGGCCCGCCCCGTCCGTTTTGCGACCGCTCAGTCCGTCGAAGCGGCGCCGTCCGGCCGAAACGACATGACATACCCGATCGCGGAATTCAACGCGGTCTGCATGAGCCGCGGATCGTGGGCCGTCTGCGACAGTAGGTAGCCGCCTTCGACTGCCGCGAGCAGTCCGGTGGCCAGCGCAGGTCCGTCGATGTCGGACTTCAGCACGCCGGCATCGCGCATCCGCCCCAGCGCTGCCGCCAGGATCGCCCGCCATTCGGCGAAGTGCTCAGCCAGCGACACGCGGGCCTTGTCGTCGCTGTCCGAAAGTTCTGCCGCCAACGACCCGAGTTCACAGCCCCACAGCCCACGGCGCAGCGTGCAACGCTGCACCATGGCGTCGCGCCATTGGTGGAGCCCGCGAAATGAATCCACCTTCTCCAGGCGCATCCGCTGCCATGACAAGATCTCGTCGGCGCGCAGCGTGATGACTTCGTACACCAAGTCCGACTTGTCGTCGAAGTGTTGGTAGAACTGCGATTTACTCGTCGCGCTGGCGGCCAGTACCTCGTCTATCGTCGTGGAGGCCACCCCGCGTACGTGCATCAACTCGGCTGCGGCGACCACGATCCGATTACGGGTGGCGGCGCCGCGCGACGTCAGTTTCGGTCGCGACGCGCCGTTGGATTGCGACGGCACAGCTCAACTGTAGCCCTTCAATTGGACCATCGAGTCCAGCACCGGTGCGCTACGCGGGTGCCCACTGGTCCCACGGCACGCTCCAGTCACCGTTCTGCCAGAGCTGCAGCGGCTTGCCGCCGGTGTTGCGTACCTCGACGACGTCGCCGGGGACCGAGAAGTTGTAGAACCACGCCGCGTTGTCGTGGTTGAGGTTCAAACAGCCGTGACTCGTGTCGGTGTGGCCCTGCTGTGGCACCGTGGCGTCGAGCTCGTGAAGGTAGACGCCATCGGTGCTGATCCGCACCGCGTACGGGATGGACTCCTTGTAACCTAGGTGGGAATTGATGGGCAGCCCGAACGTCGAGGAGTCCATGACGACCGGGTTGCTCTTGTCCATCACGGTGTAGACACCCGGCTGAGTCCAGAAACTAATGGTGGTGTTTCCGACCTTCTCGCTGCCCCCCCGGCCCATCGACGTGGGCATGGTGCGCACCAATGCTCCGCCATCGTAGACACTGACCTGCTTCGTGGCATCGTCGGCGATCGACACGTGGGAGGCGCCGATGGTGAACGTCGTCGGAGGATTCTCGACGGTGACGACGGTGCCCGGCGCGTAGTACTGCGACGGACGCCAGTGTGCAGTCTGGCCATTGACCCAGTGCCAGGCCCCGTCCACCGGGGGCGACGTGGACACTCCGAGCGCCTGCTCGGCCGCTTGGCGGTCACCGACGGGCGCGTCGAAGTGCGCGACGACGACGACGCCGATGCCGTACGTGCCGCCGTTCTTGAGCGGTGCACCCGACGTGGTGCTCAGCGAAACCCCTGGCAGGCCGACGTCGTCAGCGTGAGCGACGACCGCACCGCCGACGAGCGTCGCAATCAGCACGGCCAACGCCGAGCACAACATCATCAGGCTGCGGCACACACCGGCCATTCACAACTCCCCTTTTCGTGGTCTCGCACTACGAATCGCGACGGTCGACTGTGCATGGTAGCCAAGGTTGCTGTGCTCACTCCGAGTGGCGGATTACCAGCAGCTCACCGGTCACCGTCCCGGTGTCGAGCAGCTGCGCGATTCTCGAGCTCTGACGTTCGGCCAACTGCCAAGCGCGCTCATGGCCATGCCGATCGGTGAGCGCCTCGGTGACTGCGTCGACGCGCTCGGTCCATGTAGTCGGGATCGCGGGCAGGTCGGCAGTGCTCAGCTCTTGCTCCACTTCGAGCGATGACATCTTCAGAAGCTCGGCAAGGCCGCTTGGTGTCGGAAAGTGGTTGCTGGCAACCAGATTGGTCGGTACGGCGCGGTGGGCCACGAAGACCAGCAAGCCGATACGGCCACCTGGGCGCACCGTGCGTCGCAGTTCCTCGAGCACCGCGAGCTGGTCCGGCGTCGTGCACAGGACACCCAGCGCCCATGCGGCGTCGAAACTTTCGTCCGCCATCGGCAGCGCCGAACCGTCCGCGCACACCACCGGGTGGCCAAAAAGTGTGCTTGCCGCGCGGCATGCGCCCACTTCGGGCTCCACCAGCACCGGGAGCACCGAGCGCGCTCGAGCCGCATAGGCGGCCGGACCACCGACGCCCGCCCCGCAGTCCAACAGCCGGTGGCCCGGCGCGAGCCCCATCTGATCGATGAGCCAATCCAGCGCACCAGGACTCCCACTGCCCCGGCATCCCGCAGGGACGTGGTGATCCGTTCCCAGTTCCGCCGCCACCTGCGCCGTCCACTCGGCGACAGTGCCGAACTCCGCCTCCAACGCCTCGCTCACAGCGCCTCCGCTCGGATGCGGCGTCCGACCTCGGCCTTGATCTCGGCGCCCACGCGGGTGCCGGACGCGGACGCGAGGCCGGAGACGTTCACGCCCTCGACTCCGTCGATCGCCAACAACGCTCGGGCTTCGGCCACTGCCGCCGTGATGCCGGCCGCCACCGAGTCCGTGGCGCCAAGCACCTCCTGGGTGACGGCCTCATCGAGTTGGAGCCCTGGCAAGCCTTGCAGCACCGCGGCGGAAACACTGTCGGTGAACACGGCGACGGCTGCGATCACGGGAATCGACAGGCCCATCGACCGGGCCGTTCTCACGAAGTCCGCGATCGTGTCGGGGAACGGGACGTGGTTGAGCACTGCCAGACTCGCTCCGGCCCGCTGCTTCTCGAACAGCCTTGCTGGTCGGGCGTGGACGGGCGGGGCGGTCGGGGTCTCGGGCACCGCCGGAGTCATGCCCACCGACGCGGCCAGTGAGACGAGCCGCGGACCGTCGAGATCGAACGTTTGCGTCACGTCCGGCCGCACGTCGTAGCCGCGGCCGTCACCCGTCACGCACAACACGGTGTCGACGCCGATACTGCGCAGCCCCCTCAATTCCTGCTCGAGGACCACGCGGTTGCGGTCACGGCACGACAGCGTGATCCACGGCACCACCCCGGCGTCGAGCAGCAGCCGGCCCATCAGCGTCGGCGGAAAGTCAGGTTTGTTCTGATGTTCGCCGACGAGGACGGCGTCACACGCGGGCCCGAGGATGCTTGCGGTTGCCGCGATGTCCCCGCCGTCGAACGCCGTAGCGCTGAAGTCGGTGAGCACGAGCGGGGCCAGGGCCGGTCGCGGTGCGACTTCGACTCCCGACCACAGCACCACGTCGCCGAACCCGCACGGCTCCTGGCGCATCTCGCACTGGCCATCGGGTCGCACGCCGCCGCACGGGCCGAACTCCATGCGCTTGGGGCAATCGGCGTTTGCCGGCATCACCACCCCCTTTTCGCACTTCGCTATTGGGAGACATGTACCCGGCGCGCCGAACTTGCAAGCCCGTTCCGGATTCCCGCGGCCGGTAACGTGCCTCGGCCACCGCCCTGACCGGCCTAGGTCGCTGCAATTCACCAGACCAGACAGAAAGTGTGTCCAGCTGGGTCGCGGTAGACCCGAAAGGTGTCGTCTTCGACGGCATCAGCGACTCTCGTCGCGCCCCGCGCGAGCACTTGCCGTTCGGCGGCCTCGATTTCGCCGACCTTGACGTCGAGATGAAACTGCTGGGAAGCGTGCGGGTCCGGGAACCGCGGCGGCCGATGTTCGGGTGCACGCTGAAATGCCAACCGCTGCCCCTCGGGGCTGGTCAGCACGAACCAGTCGTGGTCTTCTGAGCTGATCGAGCCTCCGATCAAGACCGCATAGAACTCAGCCAACTCACTCGGGTCAATGCAGTCCACAACGGTCGAGCGCCACTTTCCGATCATGCAGGTCAGGGTTGCCACAGTCGGCGCCGTCAAACCAGCGACGCCACACTTCAAGCTCAGGACGTGTTGATGGGGTCGTGGCCCAAGTTTCATCAGCGAGTAGCGCCATGCGGAGCCTTGGACGTCACCCGACGGACGTTGCACGAGAAGGCGTTTGGGGTGTCGACCGCTTTGTGTCGGAGGGTGATCTTCTCCTCGGCGGTACTGCCATGTCACCTTGTCGCCCGTGGTCAACTCTCGCTTGGTCATCTCGGGCGGGTACGCGCACGGAACGGTTAGACATCGTCACCTCCGCGCGAGTGTCATGCGCATGCGTTTGACACCCGGCTCGGAGGGCTAACCGAATGGAACCGAGTCTAGGAGTCCAGCATGGCCACATTCGTCGTAGTCCTCCTCATGACGCTGATGCTCGCGCCGATGGCAGTGACGTTGCGTTAGTTTCCAAGGCGCTAATCCATTGCAGCACAGTGTATTCATTCTGCGACCAGGCTTTCGCTCCCGCGCTTGTCGCTTGTTACCGCCGCGGGAACGTCAGGATCTCGAGTCGAGCAACCGTGTCGGCCACGTCGTCGGATTACGCATTCAACACGCACCGGCCATGATCATGTTGTCTAATACGCAACAGATGCGCAGTACGCAACGCCGGCGACGAACCGGACAGCCGGCATGACGTGAGGGATACCGACATGTCGCTTCACACCGGCAGTACCTCGGACAACGCAGCCACGCCGGACTCGGAACCTCACCCGCTGGCTCCGATCGTGAGTCGAAGGGTGCCCGCGGACGCCCAACCGGGTCGGGACTGGGTGGTGTTCGGCGTCACCGGCGCGCTCTCGGTCGCCTTCGTGGTGTGGGGGCTGATCGACACCCCCAGCCTCTCGACCGTCTCGGCCAACACCAAGGACTCGCTCATCAAGGGGCTGGGTTGGTTCTTCGTGCTCGCCGCGAGCTTCTTCGTGATCTACGTACTGTGGCTCGCCGCCAGCAAGTACGGCCGCATCCCGCTCGGTGCCGACGACGAACAACCCGAGTTCCGCACGACGTCGTGGATCGCCATGATGTTCAGCGCCGGAATGGGCATCGGCCTGATGTTCTGGGGCGTCGCCGAGCCACTCAACCACTTCGTCACGCCGCCACCGGGCACCAGCGTGGCGCAGTCCGACGAGGCGTTCCAGACCGCGATGGCCACCACGATGTTCCACTGGGGTCTGCATCCGTGGGCGATCTACGCGGTAGTCGGGCTCGCCATCGGCTACGGCATGTATCGCAAGGGCCGCTCGGGACTGCTGTCCGCAGCGTTCACTTCGCTGTTCGGCAACCGCGCAAATGGCCCGGCGGGCAAGGTGATCGACATCCTCGCGATCTTCGCGACGCTGTTCGGCTCCGCCGCTTCGCTCGGCCTCGGCGCGCTGCAGATCGGCGACGGCATGGAGTTCAACGGCTGGGTCGGCACGGCCGGGACACCGATCCTGGTCACGATCATCGCGGTCCTGACGGTGGCCTTCATTCTGTCTGCAGTGTCGGGCATCGCCCGTGGAATCCAGTGGCTGTCGAACATCAACATGGTGCTCGCGCTCATACTCGCGGTGTTCGTGTTCGTCGCGGGGCCAACACTGTTGATACTCAACCTCATTCCGAGTGCACTGGGTGACTACGTCCGGGACTTCGTGGCGATGAGCTCACGCACCAACGCCAACGGTGACGCTGAACTGGCAGCCTGGTTGTCGGGTTGGACGATCTTCTACTGGGCGTGGTGGGTCTCGTGGACTCCGTTCGTCGGCATGTTCATCGCGCGCATCAGCCGCGGACGGACCATCCGCCAGTTCGTCACCGGAGTGCTGCTCGTCCCGACGCTGGTGAGCCTGGTGTGGTTCACGATCTTCGGCGGATCGGCGATCGACCGTCAACGCACCGTCGGCGACATGATCGGGCCCGACGGCAGCGTCGACAGCACGGGAGCGCTCTTCAAGTTGCTCGACACCATGCCGCTTGCAGGCATCACGACGGTGCTCGTCATGATCTTGGTGGCGATCTTCTTCGTGTCGGGTGCCGATGCCGCGTCGATCGTCATGGGCTCGCTCTCCGAGCGCGGATCACACGACCCGCGCCGCAGCACCGTCGTCTTCTGGGGAGCACTGACCGGGGCCGTCGCCGCCATCATGCTGATCATCGGCGGCGGTGACGACGAAGCGCTCACCGGACTGCAGAACCTGACGATCGTCGCGGCCGTGCCGTTCGTCATCGTCATGGTGTTGCTGTGCGTAGCCCTGTACAAGGATCTGCGCACCGACCGCATCGTGGCCGTCGGCCGGCGCAGCACCGAACTCGTCGAGCGTGCAGTCGTCACCGGCGCAGGTCAATACGGTGACGACTTCGACCTAGTGACCCAATACCACGAGCCGGGCTGAGATCAGCCGCGGTACTGCGCCACCTTCGCGGCGTACTCGTCGAGCAGCCGAAGCGATTCGTCGCGCGGCGCGGTCGGCAGTAGGAGTGCCGCCTGGCCGAAGCCCAGCCCTTCGAGCGCGCGCCAGTACTCGGGGTCCAAGGGAGTGCCGAACGTCGCCAGCGGCACGTCGTGGCCCAAGCCGTCGCGCATCGCCTCGATGCGCTTGCTCAGCTGGTCGGCCGGAAACGGGTTGGCGATCCAGCCCGCGTCGTGCCGAATCACCCGCTTGACGGTGGCGTCGGAGTTGCCGCCGATGTAGATGGGCGGATGCGGTTTCCGGACCGGCTTGGGACGGCTGTACGACGGTTCGAAGTCGATGTACTTTCCGTGGTACTCAGCTGGCTCGGTGGTCCACAGTGCCTTGATCGCCTCGATGCGCTCGTCGAGCAGCGCACCCCGCGTCTTGGGGTCCGTGCCGTGATCGCGCAACTCCTCGATGTTCCAGCCGGCGCCCACGCCGAACACGAACCGGCCGCCGGAGATCAGGTCGATGCTCGCTGCTTCCTTGGCGGTGGTGATCGGATCACGCTGGATCAGCAGTGCGATCCCGGTGAACAGCTCGATCTCGGAGGTCACGGCCGCCGCCGCGGCGAGCGTGACGAACGGGTCGAGGGTCTTGTAGTAGAAGTCCGGCAACTCGCCACCCGACGGGTAAGCCGATTCCCGGCTGGCCGGGATGTGCGTGTGCTCGGCGATCACCAGCGAGCTGAAACCCCGCTCCTCGATGGCTCGCGCCAGCGACACCGGGTCGATGCCGTCGTCGGTCACGAAGGTGGAAATGCCGAATTTCATCCGCATGCCTATCTGTCGACGTCGGGGCTAGGAACGCCCACCCAGACCAGGCTATTCCCACTGCCACTCGCTCTGCGATTCAGGATTTGAGTAGTTCTACGTGGCCGACGTGGCGGCAGAGTTGCATCCATGAGCGCACTCAATGAAAACCGAAGCAGCACGCCAGCATTCTTCGTCCAGGCCGCCGCATCGTTCGGCGTCAGCCTGCTCGGCGCGATCGGCGGCATCTACTTTCTGCCGCTCGACCCGTGGCCGCGGCTCTACCTCGGCATGACGATTCTGTTCCTCGTCGCGAGCTCGTTCACTCTCGCCAAGGTCTTTCGCGACCAGCAGGAAGCCACCACCATCCGCGTCCGGCTCGATGAGGCCCGGATGGAAAAGCTGTTTGCGGAGCACAACCCCTTCACCGCCGCATAACACCCTGGGAATCGGGTTCGTCACCGTGATCGCGCTTGACATCGGGGCTTATTGGGTAGAACGCACTAAGCGGCCATCCCAGGCGTCCAGCACACAGAATGTGAGTACTGACCATGACCGACAATCGGATTTCACGTCGTTTCACCGTCACTGCGGCGATGGCCGCAGCAATCGCGCTCAGTTCGCTGACCGCGGCCTGCGGGGGAAGCGGCAGTGGCACAGATAGTTCGACTTCGACGTCGACTTCGACCTCGACTTCGACTTCTTCGCCTGCCAGCGCTACGACTGCGCCTGCCGCGCCTGCGCCTGGTGCGCCTGCGCCGGGTGCGGGTGCCGGACCTGGCGGAGCCACCGCGGAAGTACCTGGCGGCACGGGCGCCGGCGCCGGACCCGGTGGAGCCACCGCGAGTGTGCCGGGTGGCGGCGCTGGGGCCGGGCCCGGCGGAGCAACTGCGGGCGTGCCGGGGGCTGGCGCCGGCGCCGGACCCGGTGGAGCCGGTGCCTGTGCCGGCGGCGTTTGCGTCGGCACCGGCGGCTAGCCCTCCGCAGGTTCAGTTAGATCTGGCCCGGCCCGCTGGTCAGCGAATGGATCGTCTGAATTTCGCTGTCCCGATAGGCCTGGCCGTCGGGCTGAAGCAGATCGTGGAACCACGGCGTCGGAGCTCCCTTATAGGGGTGCTCCCACGAATCCCACGGGAAGTACGTCTGCGTCTTTCCCGCCACGAAACCCCAGTTGTAGGCACCGACGTTGTGCCGCTTTGCGACTGGAAGACAACCCTCGATGGTGCTGCCCAAGGACCGCGCCAAGTACTCGGTACAGAGGATGGGTCGGCCCAGCGGCTCGAGTTCGGCGATCCGCCCTTCGAACTCGTCGGGCTTCCCATAGTTGTGAAAGGTAATGACGTCGGAGTTGTCGAGTTGAATTCCAGCGATTGCGCTGCGCTGACCGGGCGCCCAACTTCCTTGCCAGACACCGCTCGTCAACGGCTGACTGGCGTCGACTGAACGCGCCCACTGGAATACCTGAGGAAGCAGCCCGGCTACCAGTCCCAGCTTGTCCTTCCGTTCGACGTTGCGGTACTGAGGCGCAGGATTGTCGGGCTCATTCCACAGGTCCCAACCCAGGACGCGATCGTCGCTGCGGAACTGGCTCATCACTCCGACGACGTAGTTCTGCATGACGCCGACGTAGCTCGGGTCGCCGAGCCGCTCGGCACCGGGACTTTGCACCCAACCGGGGCTGTGCACGCCGGGAATCGGCGCGGGCTGGGGACCCAGCTTCGGGTATGGGTTCCAGCAAGAGTCGAAGAACACGAACAGCGGCTTAATGCCGCGACTCGCCGCGATGGCGACGAACTGGGCGAGCTTCCGTTGAAAGCCGGCTCGGTCCTGAACCCACAGCAGGTCGTGTAGGAACACCCGCACGGTGTTGAAGCCGATCAACTGGGCGACGCGCAACTCGTCATCGATGCGCCGCGGGTCGTAAGTGCCCTGCTGGAACATCTCGATCTGATTGACGGCGCTCGCGGGGATGTAGTTCATCCCGACGAGCCAACCGTGCGCTTGATACCAGGCATTGGCCCGCTCGGCCGCCCACCGACTCGGTTCGGCAGCAGCAGCGCGGGGCAACTGGGAGATTGCCGCGCCTGCTGCCAGCAGAAGCGGCAATTTGAGGGCGGTTCGACGGTGCACCGAGTAACCGTAGTTTTCCCCGACTGCGCTCTTGGTGCTGCGTATCAAATTGGAATCCTTCGGTTTGGGAATCGTTATCCACCGTCACCGAGGTTGGTCGCGCACGCAGAACGGTGGGAGTGCTTGGTGCGCAACGCCTTTGGGCCGCCCAATACAAGCCCCGTCACATCAGGGCAGGTCGCCGGAACGCTGCTACGCAACGACGCCTGCGCTACCGTACGCGCAATTCGCCAACGCGACATCTCCACCTGGTCACGCCGCCATTTACGGCGCGCGTCGCCGCGGTACGGGTAATCGTCCCTGCGGCTCAACCGTTTTCGACGGTCTTCCTGGCTCGCTCCTTCATGGACGCGATCACTCCGCCGTCATTCAAGATGTCGGTGCCGGTCAGGTAACCCGCTTTGGCGCTCGCACAGAACGCGAGCAGGTCCGCCATCTCTTCTGCATTTCCCCACCGCGGGACCGCGGCGTCGGCGACCATCGCACCGGCCCCGGCCTGCTCCTCGAGCCTGCCCATCTCGGTATCGATGGACCCTGGCGACACCGAGACGATGCGGAGCCCCCGTCCGTTGAACCTTTCGGCCTGTGACGTGCTGTACCACCTGACGAAGCTCTTGCTCAACGCGTACGCGAACCCGGAGCGCGCTTCCTCGGGGACCATGTCGCACGCCGAGATCATGTCACTCATGAAGACGTCGGCGTCTTGCGTGGCCAACGGGAACTTCCCGGTCGGAATCAGCTCCTCCGGCAACATGTGAGCCGCCATCGATGCCACGTTGACGATCACGGAGCCTTCGTCGGCGGTCCCGTAGAAGACCTCGTTGACGTTGGCCGTGCCGAGCGCATTGGTGCTCATGACGTATTTGGCGTCGCCCATGCTGGGGCTCACTCCGGCGGTGTGGATCACCGAGGCGACCGTTCCGAGGCCGGCCGCCGTGTCGAACAGTCGGGCAACCGCGGCCCGGTCGGTGACGTCACAGTTGACGGCCGTTGGGGTGATCCCGAGGTCGTTCAGGGAGGCGACCGCGGCCTCGAGCCGGTCCTGCCTGACGTCGCAGAGCACGACTGTGTGATCGTGTCCGACGATCTTGGCCGTGGCCAGGCCCATGCCACCCGCGCCACCCGTGATTACCGACACTGAACTCATGTCTGGACGCTATACCGGGGCTGCCGCCGTTACACAATGCGGGTCGGGTGTCACCCTGCGCGGTGGTCGCCAACGACGGCCCACGCACTCCCCTGCTCACGATCGAGTGCCGTGATGCCCTTGTTCTTCAGCCCGAAGACGTACACCAGCAAGCTGACGCCGATCACCACCGTGACGTAGAAGATGAACCAGCCGACGTGATCGCCTGCCTTGGCCGCTTGGAACAGCAGCGGTGCGGTACCGCCGAACACCGAGTTGGCCAACGCATAGCCCAATCCCACACCAAGGGCCCGGATTTCGGCAGGGAACAGCTCCGCCTTCACGATCGCGTTGACCGAGGTGTAGCCGGTGAGGATGACATATCCGACGGCGGTGAGGAGAAACGCGATCAGCGGTGAACTGGTCTGCGGGAGATAGGTCAGCAGGACATAGGTGTAGAGCACGCCACCCACACCGAAGAACACCAGGAGCACCTTGCGGCCGACCCGGTCGCTGAGCAGGCCGCCGACCGGCTGCAGCAGCATCAGAAAGATCAAGCCCAACAAGTTGATCCACGTCGCGGTCAAAGCCCGGTCGGCACCGAAGGAGGACTTGACGATGGCGGGGGCGTTGATCGTGTACGTGTAGAACGCGACCGTGCCACCCGCGGTGATGAGGAAGACGAGCAGCAGTGGGCGCCAGTGCGTGGTGAACAACGCCTTCAGCGATCCCGCCGCCCGGTCCTTGCCCTCCCGAATGGCCGCTAGGTACGACTCGCTGAGCGACTCGTCCATCGAACGGCGCAGCCAGAGCACCACCAGGGCGGCGATGCCACCGATGAAGAAGCCGACCCGCCAACCCCATGCAGTCACCGTCTCGACGTCGAGAAGGCTCAACAGAATGAGGAGGGTGAACTGCGCGAGGACGTGACCGCCGACGAGCGTGACGTATTGGAATGACGACAGAAAGCCACGCCGATGCGGGGTCGCGGCTTCGGACATGTACGTCGCCGACGTCCCGTACTCCCCACCCGTCGCGAAACCCTGCACCAGCCGCGCGATGATCAGAATCACCGCTGCCCAGTTACCGATGATTTCGCGAGTGGGCATGACTGCCACCACGAACGAGCAGGCCGACATCACCGTGATGCTGAACATCAGGGCGGACTTGCGCCCGCGGCGGTCGGCGAACCGGCCGAAGAACCAGGATCCCACCGGTCGCATGAGGAAGGTGACCGCGAAGATCGCGTAGATGTACAACGTCGAATTGGTGTCGGCCTTGTCGAAGAACTGTGCCTCGAAGTAGGTGGCGAACACCGTGTAGACGTAGACGTCGTACCACTCGACGAGATTTCCAGCCGAGCCCTTCATCGTGTTGAGCACCGCTCGCCGGGTACTCGTCGGGGCGAGCGTCGGACCGGGCTGGCAGGACGACTGGTCAGATGATGCTGCCGATGCGCTCATCTCAGGGACGATAACTGAACGTTTCCTGTGTTCGTGGCGGTTTTCGACGGCGACCGGACTCGCCGTTACCGAGGGCCCGGTGCCGTGATCGACCGACGCCGAGGCCTCCTTGTCGCTGGCCGGTCAACTCTTATTCGTCGTGCAGGAACGCGGCGGCTGCCGCTGCTGCGACGGCAGCGAGCACCAGAGTCGTGCCTGCCACCGCGGCCCATCCCCTCGTGTCGAACGCAAGGCCGCCGAACCAGCCGACGACACTCGAGCCGCCGTAGTAGAACAGGTTGTACAGAGATGAGGCTTGAGCCTTGCCCACCGGAGCGGACTGGCCCATCCAACCGGACGCGATGGAGTGCGCGCCGAAGAATCCGACGGTAGCGATCACCAGCCCGATGAGCACCGCAATGATGTTGTCGCTCAGCGTAATGGCGACGCCTACGACCATGACGGCGATCGACGTCAGCAACACCGGCTTGCGGCCGAACCGGCTCGCCTCGGCCCCTGCCCGAGACGAGGCCCAGGTTCCGGCGAGATAGGCCAGGAACACCAGGCTGACCACCGATGGACCCAGGTGGAACGGCGCTCCGGTCAACCGGAACCCGAGGAAGTTGTACAGGGCCACGAACCCGCCCATCAACAGGAACGCCTGAGCGCACAGGGTGAGCTGTGTGGTCGACCGTAGGTTCGCGGAAAGCCGATGTGCCAGTGTGCCTTCGGGGTTGGCCCCCGAACCGCGCGACGGCGTGAACCCGCGTGGCTGCGGGGCGAGTCTGACGAAGCACAACGCCGCGACACCGCACAGCACCGCCACGACGAACACGCCGATGCGCCACCCGGCGAGCTCGGCGACAGGGCTCGAGACCAGTCGACCCATCAGCCCGCCGATCGTGGTTCCCGCGACGAACGTTCCTGCCGCCCTGGTTGCGTGGGCGGCCTCGACTTCTTCGGTCAGATACGCGACGGCGATGGCAGGCACGCCACCGATCGCCAGCCCTTCGATGAAACGGCCGGTCAGCAAAAGGTCGAGTGTCGGGGCGAAGGGAACGAGCAGGCCGACGGCGGTGGCGAAGGTCACCGATATGGATATCGCCTTCACCCGGCCGATGCGGTCCGCCAATACCGACCACGGGATCACGCCGATCGCGAGGCCCACGGTCGAGGCCGAGACCGTCAGTGCTGCCTTCGCCGCTCCGATGTTCAGATCGGCCGAGATGAGCGGAAGGACCGCCTGCGGCGAGTACAGCTGCGCGAAGGTTGCGACGCCCGCACAGAACAGGGCGGTAAGCAGCCGCGCGTAGGCAGTCGATCCCCGCGCGTGACCCTCCCACGAAGCTGGAGTCGCTTCCTCAATCGACACAGCGTGACGCTAGGACCGCGAATTCAATGTGTCCAATACATGGAAGTGGATCCGATTATGTATCTAACGCATCATTGCAGTACATGCCGTCATG
>JAOPVI010000319.1 GCA_025966225.1 Mycobacterium sp.
TCGGCATGTTCACCGGCGATCTTGAGCATCACCGGTCCGAGCGCCGAGACGAGCAGGGGCAGCGGCGAAACCGGCTGCAGGTCAAGCGGGTTGTGCACCGTGAACGTGTCGTTCTCGACGTCGATCATGATTTCCCGGGTCGCTCCGCTCCTGCCCTCCGAGGGTCCAGGGTTGTCGAATGCCGCGCGCAGCACCTCGAGGTAGTCCCGGGTGTAGCCCGCAGGCTTCTCGTACGGCAGGCCGAGCATGTCCTGGATGATCCAGTGATGTGACGGTCCGACGCCGAGCGCCAACCTGCCTGCGGCCATCGCGTGCACCGAGAGTGCTTGCCGGGCAAGGGCGATGGGATGCTGGGCTTGCAACGGCACGACTGCGGTGCCCAGTTCGATCGTCGTCGTGTGTGCCGCCATCAGCGCCACCATGGTCAAGCAGTCGAAGTCGTTGGGCACCTGCGGCATCCACGCCGTATCCATGCCGGCCGACTCGGCCCACTCGATGTCCTTGACGAGCTTGGCGACCTTCTTGGCCATGTCACCGCGCTCGGCCCCGATCATCACGCCCAGCCTCATCGCATTCCCTCCAAGTTCGTCGAACGTGCGGCCAGGGCGAAATATTGACCGAAAGCTCGCCCTGAGCGCACACTCGGCGAGCGCAGGATCATTCGGTGGCCTGCTCGGTCAGCGCTCGGACGTCGCGGACGAGGGTGTCCAGCGGCGTGCCGGTCGGAAACACCGCGGCCGCCCCCGCGTCAAGCAGCTTCTGGACGTCGGATTCCGGGATGGTGCCGCCAACGACGACGGCAATGTCCCCGGCGTCGGCGGCGCGCAAGGCCTCCACGACCCGGCCGGTCAGCGCGACGTGTGCGCCGGAGAGGATCGAAAGCCCCACCAGGGCAACGTCTTCCTGCAGCGCGATCGACACGATGTCCTCGATGCGCTGCCTGATGCCGGTGTAGATGACCTCGAAGCCCGCGTCACGCAGCGTGCGCGCGACGATCTTGGCCCCGCGGTCGTGGCCGTCCAGGCCAGGCTTGGCGACCAGTACCCGAGTGGCCACTAGAACACCACCGGTTGTTGGAACTCGCCCCACACCGACTTCAGCGTGGACACCATCTCGCCGACGGTGCAGTACGCGTTGGCGCAGTCGATCAGCTTGTGCATGAGGTTGTCGTTCTTCCCCTCGGCCGCCGTCGAAAGCGCTGCCAACGCCGCGTTCACCGCCGCGTCACCGCGTTCGGCCTTCACCCTGGCCAGTCGTTTGAGTTGCAAGTCGCGCCCCTCCGCGTCCAACTCGTAGGTGGCGATGTCGGGCGGCGGCTCATCGGTGACGAACCTGTTGACGCCGACGACGGGCCGCTCACCGGATTCCACTTCGTGGTGGATCTTGAACGCCTCGTCCGCGATGAGTCCCTGCAGGTAGCCATCCTCGATCGAACGCACCATGCCACCGTGCTTCTCGAGGTCGTCCATGATCTCGATGATCTTGGCTTCCGTGGCATCGGTGAGCGCCTCGACGAAGTAGGAGCCGCCGAGTGGGTCGGCTACCTTCGTCACGCCCGTCTCGTACGCCAGGATCTGCTGGGTGCGCAGAGCCAGCGTGGCCGACTCCTCGCTGGGCAGGGCGAACGGCTCGTCCCATGCGGCGGTGAACATCGACTGGACACCGCCGAGCACCGCGGCCATCGACTCGTAGGCCACGCGCACCAGGTTGTTCTGCGCCTGCGGGGCGTAGAGCGAAGCGCCACCCGCGACACAGCCGAAGCGGAACATCGACGCCTTGTCGGTGGTGGCGCCCCAGCGCTCGCGGACGATGGTCGCCCAACGTCGACGTCCGGCCCGGTACTTCGCGATCTCCTCGAAGAAGTCTCCGTGTGTGTAGAAGAAGAAGGAGATCTGCGGCGCGAACTGATCGATGGTCATCCGACCCCGTTCGACGACGGTGTCGCAGTAGGTGACGCCATCGGCCAGGGTGAAGGCCATCTCCTGCACCGCGTTGGCACCCGCGTCGCGGAAGTGCGCACCGGCCACCGAGATCGCGTTGAACCTTGGCACGTCCGCCGCGCAGAACTCGATGGTGTCCGCGATCAGCCGCAGCGACGGCTCCGGCGGCCAGATCCAGGTGCCGCGCGAGGCGTACTCCTTGAGGATGTCGTTCTGGATGGTGCCGGTCAGCTTCTCCCGCGGTACGCCCTTCTTCTCGGCGGCGGCGACATAGAACGCCAGCAGGATGGCGGCGGTGCCGTTGATGGTGAAGCTGGTGCTGATCTCGTCCAGCGGGATGCCGTCGAAGAGCACCTCGGCGTCGGCCAGCGTGTCGACGGCGACGCCGACGCGGCCGACCTCCTCGCCGTACTCGGCGTCGTCGGAGTCGTACCCACACTGGGTGGGCAGGTCGAGCGCTACCGACAATCCGGTGCCGCCCTGGCCGAGCAGATACCGATACCGCTGGTTGGACTCCTCGGCGGTGCCGAATCCCGAATACTGACGGAAGGTCCACGTCTTGCCGCGATAGCCGGACGCGAAGTTGCCGCGGGTGAAGGGGTACTCGCCGGGCGCAGCCGGATCTCCCGCGCGGTCACCTGGTCCGTACACGGGCTCCAGCGGGAGCCCGGAGGGGGTCTGTACCGGAGCATCGACTTGGTCACTCATCGAGGGATAACGTACTTGCTAAAAATGAGAATGCCAATACCGTATGGCGGAAATGATGGTCGGCC
>JAOPVI010000338.1 GCA_025966225.1 Mycobacterium sp.
GACCGGCGCTTCGGCACCATCGAGCAGGCGGCCGCCGACATCGCCGCCGGCAAGCCCGTTGTGGTCGTCGACAGCGCCAACCGCGAAAACGAAGGCGACCTGATCTTCGCCGCCGAGATGGCCACCCCCGAGCTCGTCGCCTTCATGGTCCGCTACACCTCCGGATACCTGTGCGTTCCGCTCGACGGCGACATCTGCGACCGGCTCGGCCTGCTGCCGATGTACGCGGTCAACCAGGACAAGCACGGCACTGCCTACACCGTCACGGTCGATGCGAGGGAGGGCGTGGGAACGGGCATCTCGGCGTCCGACCGGGCCACGACCATGCGTCTGCTCGCCGATCCTGCGGCCATCGAACACGACTTCACCAAACCCGGCCACGTCGTCCCGCTGCGGGCGAAGGACGGCGGCGTGCTGCGACGGCCCGGACACACGGAGGCGGCCGTCGACCTGGCCCGTTTGGCCGGACTGCAGCCCGCAGGCGCGATCTGCGAGATCGTCAGCCAGAAGGACGAGGGCGCGATGGCGCAGACCGACGAACTGCGGGTCTTCGCCGACGAACACGGCCTTGCGCTCATCTCGATCGCGGACCTCATCGAGTGGCGCCGCAAGCACGAGAAGCACATCGAGCGCATCGCCGAGGCCCGCATCCCCACCCGTTACGGCGAGTTCCGCGCGGTCGGCTACACCAGCATCTACGACGACGTCGAGCACGTCGCGCTGGTCCGTGGCGACATCGCCGGTCCCGAGGGTGACGGGCACGACGTGCTGGTGCGCGTCCACTCCGAGTGCCTGACCGGTGACGTGTTCGGCTCCCGGCGCTGCGACTGCGGCCCGCAACTGGACGCGGCCATGGCGATGGTCGCCCGTGAAGATCGCGGAGTGGTGCTCTACATGCGCGGTCACGAGGGCCGGGGCATCGGTCTTCTGCACAAGCTGCAGGCCTATCAATTGCAGGACGCCGGCGACGACACCGTCGATGCAAACCTCAAGTTGGGGCTGCCAGCCGACGCGCGCGACTACGGCATCGGTGCTCAGATCCTCGTCGATCTCGGCATCCGGTCCATGCGTCTGCTGACCAACAATCCGGCCAAACGCGTTGGGCTGGACGGCTATGGGCTGCACATCATCGAGCGGGTGCCGTTGCCCGTACGCGCCACCGCCGACAACATCAGGTACCTGATGACCAAGCGCGACCGGATGGGACACGACCTGAGCGGGCTCGAAGACTACGACGAATCCGTTCGGATGGACGGGTACGACGAGGCGGTGTACCTGCTCGGCCACCGACTCCCGGCCACGGGCCCCGACTCTGGCGAGGCCGAGTGAGCGTCCTGAGATGAGCGGTGGCGCAGGCGTCCCGGAGATGCCGTTGCTCAACGCGTCCGGGTTGAAGCTGGCGATAGTCGCGAGCACGTGGCACACCACCATCTGCGACGCCCTGCTCGACGGCGCACTTCGGGCCGCGAAGGACGACGGAGTGGCCGATCCGACCATCGTGCGCGTGCTCGGTGCGATCGAAATCCCCGTCGTGGCACAGGAGTTGGCCCGCACCCACGACGCCGTCGTTGCGCTCGGCGTGGTGATCCGCGGGCAGACGCCGCACTTCGACTACGTGTGCGACGCCGTCACCCAGGGCCTGACCCGGGTCTCGTTGGACGAGTCCACACCCGTCGCCAACGGAGTGCTCACGACGAACACCGAAGAACAGGCGCTTGATCGCGCCGGACTTCCCGGGTCCGCCGAGGACAAGGGTGCCCAGGCGGTCTCCGCCGCCCTGTCCACCGCGCTGCTGCTGCGCGAGTTGCGTTCGTGACGTCGCCCGAAGGTTGGGACCTCGAGGTCAAGCCGCACCTGACGCCGTACTTCGCCTACGGCGCGGCGTTTCTGATCGCGGCGGCGCACATCGCCGTCGGGGTACTGCTGAAGGTCGGTTCCAGCGGTGTGATCTTCCAGACCTCGGACCAGGTCGCGATGGGTGTGCTCGGCATCGTCATCGGCTGCGTCGTGCTGCTGTTCGCCCGTCCCCGGCTGCGGGTTGGTGCGGCTGGTGTCGCGGTGCGAAACTTGCTGGGCTACCGCCTGATTCCTTGGTCTGAAGTGGTGGGCGTTTCGTTTCCCGCCGGCGCACGGTGGGCTCGCGTCGACCTACCCGATGACGAATACCTGCCGCTGATGGCCATTCAGTCCGTCGACAAGGAGCGGGCCGTCGACGCGATGGACCGGGTGCGCGCGCTCGTATCCCGCTACCGCCCCGACGTCAGCCCACACTCAGCGACATCGTGAGTTCGGCTGCCGGACTCTTCTTTTCGTCGCCAACGTGCGAAGCGAGACTGAACCCCAGTGCCTCGTATACGCCACGCGCCGCGGCGTTGGCGACATCGACCCGCAAGGTGACGGTTCGCACTCGCTGTGCGCGCGCCCAGTCCACCGCAGCCGACACCAGAAGCTGGCCCAGCCCCTGGCCCCTGGCGCTCGGCTCGAGCCACAGCGAGTACAGGTAAACGGAGTCGGCATGCTCGCGTTGTGCCCCGATCAACCCCACCGGGCGGTCGTCGACGACCGCCGCGAACTGGGCGTGGGCGCGCAACCGTCGTCTCCACTGCGCCGCGGTGAAGGACGACTCCTCGAGAACCTGGGGATCGTGGGGGCCGAGCGAGTCGTAGAGCGCCTGCAGGCGCAGTTCCGCGAAGGCGCGCCAATCCGACTCGGTCAGTCGGGTGACCCTGGACGTGTTCATGCGGCGACGAGCGGCGCCATCGGTCCAATACGATAGAATGTGCTGATAGTGACCGATTTTCGCACGTCGACGACCGCTCTGGACGTCGTATCCACCTCAATGCGTGGCATTGGTGAAATCGGTCACCCGGTGTTCGCTGCCACGCAGGTCATGGCCCGTCCCGGAACCAACCCCACCATCAGCGTCCCCGTGGTCGATGGCCGCGCGCTCGACGTCGAAGCGATCTGGGCGTACCTGGCCGAACCCGCCGAGTTCTTTGGTTTCGCCATGCCGGACCGTGACGGCTTGTCGGACGCAATCGCGCAGTTCATCGCCACGGTTGGGCGTTCGGCTGCTGCGAGGATCTTCGCGCTGAGCATTACCATCGCGGAGCTCGAGGGTTCCGCGCAGTTCGTGGTCGCCGGTTCCGAGGTTCGTTTCACCAGGTCCGAAGCAGTCCGGATCGACGTGTGCGACGCCGCGTTTCCACTGACGCGATCGGCTGACCCGCTGTGGCGACGCATGGCCGCGCGAACCACGAGCAGGGGTGAAGCGGACCAACTCCGACGCTGGCTGGAAGACCGGGGCTACGTCGACGGGTTGTCCTGCGGCCCGGCGTCCGACGTTCCATTCCTCGGTGCGTTGGTCTTCGGGCGTGGGGCCGACGTCTGCGGGGTCGACAACGCCGAACCTACGTCGATCCTGACCCAACTTCAGGAGTGCGAGGCCATCGCGCCGATCCGGCGAGCTGACGGTTGCCCCGTCGACGCCGACCGCGTGTGGTGGATCTCGCCGGGCTATGAAGTGCACCCGGTCGCCGCGATCGGGGCCGACGTGTACGCCGTCGACGAGGCCGCACCTTCTTTTTCGAGGATCAGATGAGCACCAAGTTCGACCCGCGGGCGTTCACCGCCATGACCATCGACGGCTATGACTACGCCGATGGCAAGTTCATGGCGCACTACACGCTGCGCGGCACCGATCCGGCTGACGACGTCGCGTTCGCGGAGACGATCGACTTCGGAACCACCCTCGGCGACCGTCGGCCAGACGACCGGCTGCTCGGGTTGCTCGCGCTGACCTGCTCGCCCAGCTACTACAAGGCCGCCGCTCCGACGCGGATCGAAATCGCCTTTCCGACAGGCGAATTCGAACAGCAGTACCTGCGTGAGCTCATCGCAGGAGGACTTGGCGAATTCGCATACCGCAACTCACTACCCGATGCGTTGACCCCGACCGTGTCGGGTCCGGTAGGCGAGCGCGTGCCGCCGTCCTCCGACGACTGGGACCCAGACCGGGACCCGCTAGTACCCGTCGGCGGCGGCAAGGACTCCGTGGTGACCATCGAGGCGCTCAAGCGTCACGGGATGCGGCCGATGTTGTTCAGCGTAAACAAGTTCGACCCCATCGATCGGTGCATTGAGGTCAGCGGCCTCGAGAGTGAGCGGGTGAAGCGGGCCATCGATCGGCGCCTCATCGAGGCCAATGACGAGGGCGCATACAACGGCCACGTGCCGGTGACGGCCATCAACAGCGTCATCGGTCTGATCGTCGCCGACGCGAACGGTCTTGGGCCGGTGGTGTTGTCGAACGAACGATCGTCAAACGTCGGCAACGTCAGCTGGCTGGGTCACGACGTGAATCATCAGTGGTCCAAGAGCATCCACTACGAGACGCTGTTGCGCGATACCGTCGCGCAGTTGGGGTTCAACCCCGACCGGTACTTCTCCCTGTTGCGCGGTTTGTCCGAATCCGAGATCGCCGACCGATTTCGCGCGTGCGCCCAGTACTTCCGGGTGTTCATCAGTTGCAATCGTCCGTTCGCGATCGACGCCGGACGGCGCGGCGCCACCTGGTGCGGGCACTGCCCGAAGTGTTTGTTCGTCTGGCTCCTCATGGCACCTCGGCTCGGGCGGCCCGAAGTCGAGGCGATCTTCGGCCGCGAACTCTTCGAGGATCGCGACAATCAACTGGGCTTCGAAGACATCGTCGGACTGGGAGTTCACAAGCCCTTCGAGTGCGTTGGCGAATATTACGAGGCCGCCGAGTCGCTGCTCGCGGTGCTCGACGACGAGCAGTGGAACGGCTTACCGCTCGTCGAGGAGTTCCGCTCGCGTCGAGGGGACCTGGCGACGGTCGCCGCAGCGAACGACGAATCCGGGCCCGCGGTGAACTACGTGCCCGCCAGGTACGCGGCCACCTTGGCGTTTGCCGAACTCCCCGGATGACGTGATGGTTGAGCCGTTGCCCAACCTCGCGGGCCTGGTCGTCGGAGTGTGGGGCTTCGGCCGCGAGGGACTATCGATGGCCAGGACCGCCGCAGCGGCGGGGGCCGCGCGCATCGACGCCGTCGACGACGCGGGATTGCGTCCGATCGACGTGCCGGACGACATCGATCGGTTGACCGTCTACCGCGGGGCCGAACATCTCGACCGCCTTCGCCATTGCGACATCGTGTTCGTGAGTCCCGGAGTGCCATGGGCACAACCGTTATTCGCCGAACTGCGCGACTCCGGCGTCCGGGTCTCCAGTGCGGCCGACTGGTTCGTCTCCCAGCACGCCGAGCGCACGATCGGCGTCACCGGGACCAAGGGCAAGAGCACCACCGCGTCGTTCCTCGGACATCTGCTGGGCTCGCTCGGCGTCGACGTCGTCGTCGCCGGGAACATCGGAACGCCGCTTTCGGACCTGGCCCCCGACGGCGAGCCCATCGTGGTGGCCGAGTTGTCGAGCCAACAAGCTGCGCTGCTGTCGGTGTCACCCGCGTTGGCGATCGTCACCAATCTCTTTGAGGATCACCTGGATTGGCACGGGGACACCGAGTCCTACTACCTCGCAAAGGCCAACGTCTTTCGCAACGGCGCCCAGGCCCTGGTGACCACGCCAGAAACGCTCGCCAGCTTCGAAAGGGTCGGGGTCAGCTCGTTTCCCTCCCTCCTGCTCGTCGACCCCAACGTCATCGGCTGGCCCGCGGGGGACACGGTGATGGGCTACGCACACAACGTCTCCAACGGCGCACTGGCCATCGCCGCCGCGGGCCTCGTGCTCGGCCGACCGGTCACCCGGGAGGAGGCCGAGGCTGCCAAGCAGACGTTCCATGGCCTGCCCCACCGACTGCAGACCGTGCGGACCACCGGACGGACCCGTTGGATCGACGACACGTTGGCGACCACGGGGGAGAGCGTCGTCGCCGCACTGATGGCGATGGGCCCCGACGAGCACGTCGCACTGATCGTGGGTGGCATGGACCGCCAGTTGAACTACGACCAGGTCGACGCGTACCTGTGCAGCGGCGCGCGTCGGGTTTCGCTCATCCAGGCCCCCACCAACGGCGCGGCCATCGGTCGCGAATACGCCGCGGCGAATCCGGCGCAGGTCCATCTGGTCGACAGCCTCCAGGCCGCAGTACAGGCGGCGGCGTCGTTGCCCGATGTCGACGTCGTGCTGCTCTCGCCCGGCGCAGCGAGCTACGACCTCTTCGCCAACTACGTGGCCAAGGCCACCGCCTTCTGCGAGCTCATCGATGGCCTCTCGGGTCCCGTCGGCGGGCCGCACTAACCTGGAAGCCGTGCCCGATCCAGCGACGTACCGACCGGCGCCCGGATCCATCCCCACCGAACCCGGCGTCTACCGGTTTCGCGATCCGCGCGGCCGCGTCATCTACGTGGGCAAGGCCAAGAACCTCCGGAGTCGGCTGAACTCCTATTTCGCCGACCTGTCGGGGCTGCTACCAAGAACTCGCCAGATGGTGATGACGGCGGGCAGCGTCGAGTGGACGGTGGTCAGCACCGAGGTCGAGGCGCTCCAGCTGGAATACAACTGGATCAAGGAGTTCGATCCGCGGTTCAACATTCGCTACCGCGACGACAAGTCGTATCCGGTGTTGGCCGTGACGCTCAACGAAGAGTTTCCTCGACTGTTCGTGTACCGCGGACCGCGTCGCAAGGGGGTCCGGTACTTCGGCCCGTACTCGCACGCGTGGGCCATCCGCGAGACGCTCGACCTGCTCACCCGGGTGTTTCCGGCGCGCACGTGTTCGGCGGGGGTGTTCAAGCGGCACAACCAGATCGACCGGCCGTGCCTGTTGGGTTACATCGACAAGTGTTCCGCGCCGTGCGTGGGTCGGGTCAGCGCCGAAGAGCACCGCAGGATCGTGCTGGACTTCTGCGACTTCCTGGCGGGCAAGACCGACAGGCTGGTCCGAGACATGGAACGGCAGATGCACACGGCTGCCGAGGAACTGGACTTCGAACGGGCTGCGAGGTTGCGCGACGACATCGGCGCATTGAAGCGGGCCCTCGAGAAGCAGACGGTGGTGTTCGGCGACGGCACCGACGCGGACGTGGTGGCCTTCGCCGACGACGACCTCGAGGCGGCCGTTCAGGTGTTCCACGTACGCGGCGGTCGAGTGCGCGGCCAGCGCGGCTGGATCGTCGAAAAGTCAGGAGAGCCCGGGGAATCGGAACAGGTGCGGTTGGTCGAGCAATTCCTCACGCAGTTCTACGGTGAGCAAGCCGAGTTGGGCGATGCCTCCGATGAGGCGACCAATCCGGTGCCACGCCAGGTCCTGGTGCCCTGCCTACCGGACAACGCAGACGAACTCGCGACCTGGCTCTCGCAACTGCGCGGCTCGCACGTGTCGCTGCGGGTGCCGCAGCGCGGCGACAAGCGTGCGCTCGCAGAGACCGTGCACCGCAATGCGAAGGACGCGCTCGCGCAGCACAAGCTCAAGCGCGCGGGCGACTTCAATGCGAGATCCGAAGCACTGCAGAGCATTCAGGAATTCCTTGGGCTGGCCGATGCACCGCTGCGCATCGAATGCATCGACATCAGCCACGTTCAGGGCACAGACGTGGTCGCCTCCCTGGTCGTGTTCGAAGACGGGCTCCCACGCAAGTCGGACTATCGGCACTACGCCATCCGTGAGGCGGCGGGCGACGGGCGCTCCGACGATGTCGCGTCCATCGCCGAGGTCACGCGACGGCGCTTTCAGCGCCACGTCGCCGATGCGGAACGTCCACTCGTCGAAGACGGCAAGTCGCGGCGTTTCGCCTACCCGCCAAACCTCTTCGTCGTCGACGGCGGCGCGCCCCAGGTGAATGCGGCCGCGGCGGTGCTCGACGAGTTCGGGGTGACCGATGTCGCCGTCATCGGCCTGGCCAAGCGGCTGGAAGAAGTGTGGGTGCCATCACGAAAAGGGGAGCCGGCCGATCCCATCATCCTCCCGCGCAACAGCGAAGGGCTGTACATGCTGCAGCGCGTGCGTGACGAGGCGCACCGCTTCGCGATCAGCTACCACCGCAGCAAGCGGTCCAAACGGATGACGGCGTCGGCCCTCGACGAGGTGCCGGGGCTGGGTGAGCAGCGCCGGAAGGCGCTCGTCACGCACTTCGGCTCGGTGGCCAAGCTCAAGGGCGCCAGCGTCGAGGAGCTCGTCGCCGTACCCGGCATCGGCGCCGCGACGGCCAAGGCCGTACTGGTGGCGCTCGGTGGAGCCGTCGAATCCGGCGCGCCCGCAGAGCTCATCGACGATGATCAGAAGACGGCATCTGGATGACGGGGGGCGCCCAGCAATCAGCGAGCAGCGAGCAATCAGCGAGCCGCGAAGGCGGATCGCGCATGGCTGAGCACCTGCATCACGACGGAGTGGACGACGGTGCGGCCGGCATCGACGTGCTCCTGGTGACCGGACTCTCCGGTGCAGGTCGGGGTACGGCCGCGAAGGTGCTCGAGGATCTCGGCTGGTACGTGGCCGACAATCTGCCGCCCGAGTTGATCGCGCGCATGGTCGAGCTCGGTCTGGCGGCTGGCTCGCGGATCACCCAGTTGGCGGTCGTGATGGACGTCCGCTCGCGTGGCTTCACGGGTGACCTCGACTGGGTCCGCACGGAGCTGGCCACCCGCCAGATCACCCCGCGGGTGCTGTTCCTGGAGGCGTCCGACGACATCCTGGTGCGGCGCTACGAACAGAACCGGCGCAGCCATCCGCTCCAGGGCAATCAGACACTCGCCGAAGGGATTACCGCCGAACGCGCCATGCTGGCTCCGGTGCGCGCCGTTGCGGACCTCGTCATCGACACGTCTACGTTGTCAGTCCACGAACTTCGAACCGCCATCGAGAATGCGTTCGGGGGCGAGACGGTCGCGCACACCAGCGTCACCGTCGAATCGTTTGGCTACAAGTACGGATTGCCGATGGACGCGGATACCGTGATGGACGTCCGGTTCTTGCCAAACCCGCACTGGGTCGACGAGTTGCGCCCGCACACGGGGCAGCATCCGGCGGTCAGCGATTACGTACTGAGCCAACCGGGGGCGGCGGACTTCATCGACACCTACCATCGGCTGCTGGAGGTCGTCATCGACGGCTACCGCAGGGAGGGAAAGCGCTACATGACCGTCGCCATCGGATGCACGGGCGGCAAGCACCGCAGCGTTGCGATCGCCGAGGCGCTCGCAACGCGGTTGTCCGGTGGCGACCAGTTGACGGTGCGGGTCCTGCACCGGGACATGGGCCGAGAATGAGCTCGCGGATCGTCGCGCTCGGCGGCGGCCACGGGCTTTACGCCACCTTGTCCGCGGCGCGGCGGCTCACGCCCCACGTCACCGCCGTCGTCACGGTGGCCGACGACGGAGGGTCCTCCGGCCGGTTGCGCAGCGAGCTGGACGTCGTGCCGCCCGGCGACCTACGAATGGCGTTGGCGGCGTTGGCATCTGACAGTCCACATGGTCAACTGTGGGCCACCATCATCCAGCACCGGTTCGGTGGCAGCGGTGCTCTGGCAGGCCACCCCATCGGGAATCTGCTCCTGGCCGGGCTCAACGAGGTGCTCGCCGATCCCGTCGCGGCCCTCGACGAACTGGGCCGCATGCTGGGCGTCAAGGGCCGGGTCTTGCCCATGTGCCCGATCGCGTTGCAGATCGAGGCCGACGTCGCGGGGCTGGAGTCCGACCCGCGGATGAGCAGGGTGATCCGGGGGCAGGTGGCGGTCGCCACCACTGTCGGCAAGGTACGTCGGGTGCGGCTGTCGCCGGGAAATCCGCCTGCGACACGGCAGGCGGTGGACGCGATCATGGCTGCGGACGTGGTGGTGCTTGGCCCGGGTTCCTGGTTCACCAGCGTGATTCCGCACGTGCTGGTGCCCGAAATGGTGGCCGCGCTGCAGGCCACCCGGGCCAGGCGGGCGTTGGTCTTGAATCTGGTCGCCGAGCCAGGGGAGACCGCGGGCTTCTCGGCCGAGCGTCACATTCACGTGCTGGCGCAACACGCGCCGGGATTCACCGTCAACGACATCGTCGTCGACGCCGTCCGTGTACCGGGTGAACGCGAGCGGGATCAGCTAAGACATACCGCTGCCATCTTGAATGCCCACGTTGAGTTTGCTGACGTGTCCAGACCTGGTACACCTTTACATGACCCGGCGAGGTTGGCCGCGGCATTGGAGCGCGTACGGCTGCGCGGCAGCGCGCCCGCGAGCACACTTCAGGAGCCGACGGCGCCCACGCCTGCCGCCCGGTCAATCGACGAGAGGTGACGATTTCGTGGCGATGACAGCCGAGGTCAAAGACGAGCTCAGTCGTCTGATCATCAACTCGGTGAGTGCGCGTCGTGCCGAGGTGGCGTCGTTGCTTCGCTTCGCGGGCGGGCTCCACATCGTCGCGGGGCGCGTCGTCGTCGAGGCAGAAGTGGACCTCGGCGTGATCGCCCGGCGGCTGCGCAAGGACATCCACGACTTGTACGGCTACAACGCCGTCGTGCACGTGCTGTCGGCCAGCGGCCTCCGCAAGAGCACCAGGTACGTCGTGCGGGTTGCGCAGGACGGTGAGGCCTTGGCCCGTCAGACCGGGCTCTTGGACCTGCGCGGTCGGCCGGTGCGTGGCCTACCCGCCCAGGTGGTCGGCGGCAGCGTCGGCGATGCCGAAGCCGCTTGGCGGGGAGCATTTTTGGCGCATGGGTCGCTCACCGAGCCCGGCCGTTCGTCGGCCTTGGAGGTCAGCTGCCCGGGCCCCGAGGCGGCGCTGGCGCTGGTGGGCGCGGCTCGGCGGCTGGGGGTCAGTGCGAAGGCCCGGGAGGTGCGGGGGAGCGATCGCGTGGTCGTTCGCGACGGCGAGGCCATCGGAGCGCTGTTGACCCGCATGGGGGCACAGGACACGCGCTTGGTCTGGGAGGAGCGACGGCTGCGCCGCGAGGTGCGGGCGACGGCGAACCGGTTGGCGAACTTCGACGACGCGAATCTCCGGCGCTCGGCGCGTGCGGCGGTGGCTGCGGCGGCGCGGGTCGAGCGCGCGTTGGAGATCCTTGGCGACACCGTGCCCGACCACCTGTCTTCGGCCGGCAGGCTGCGGGTGGAGCATCGCCAGGCGTCGCTGGAGGAGCTCGGGCGGCTCGCTGAGCCGCCCATGACGAAAGATGCTGTCGCGGGACGTATTCGAAGGCTGCTCTCGATGGCCGATCGCAAGGCCAAGCAGGACGGGATCCCCGACACCGAGTCTGCGGTCACCCCTGATCTGCTGGACGACGCGTAGCCGCTTCAGCGCTTTGGCACTCCAAGTCCGTGTGCCGCCTTCAAGGCCTAGGTTGGATGGGTGACGACGCTGAGAGTCGGTGTGGCGTACCCCGACCCGCCCTTCAACGCAGTGGGCCAGGACCGAGGCGGCCTGGACATCGACTTGATCAAGGCAATCGGGGCGAACTTGGGCTTGTCGGTGATCCTCATCGCCTACGAGGGCGCCGACTTCAACGGCATATTCGACGAACTGGACGCGGGCTCCTACGACTGCGTGATCGCGGGAACCACCGTGACGCCCGAGCGTGAATGCAAGGCCGGGTTCGCGCCGCCCTACCTGGTGTCGGGACAGGCGTTGGCCGTCGACACTGCCCGGCTGCCCGCGGTCCGCTCGGTCGACGAACTCGCCGGGTTGACGATCGGCGTGCAACGGGGCAACACCAGCCAGCCGATCGCTGAACGTCTGGTCTCCGAGGGCAAGGCCGAAGCCGTTCGCATCTACGACTACGACGGCATCGAGGCCGCGCTGACCGACCTGTCCACGGGCGGATGTGACGCGTTCATGAAGTTGGCGCCGGTGCTGACCGAACTCGTCAAACCCCTAGCCGGAGTCGAGGTCGTGCAGCAGGGGCTGTCGCGTGAGGCCATCGCCATCGCCGTGCGCTTGGGCGACGACGCAATCCTGCAGCGGATCGCGAAGGCGCAAGGTGCGCTCGAGGACGACGGCACCCTGCAGGCCATCCGCCGTACATGGCTGGGCAACCCATACCGCGACCAGGGTTTGGCTGCGTACTGACCAGCCCGCGCGGGGCGACTGGGCCGCTACTAGGCTAAGTCCGGAGCAATCTGACTGGGAGTTCGCCGGAGTTTGACATCTAAGGAGTACAGACAGTGACCATCCGCGTAGGCGTCAACGGCTTCGGTCGAATCGGGCGGAACTTCTTCAGGGCGCTCGACGCGCAGAAGGCGCTTGGCAACAACACCGACATCGAGATCGTCGCGGTCAACGACCTGACTGACAACGCGACGCTCGCACACCTGCTGAAGTTCGACTCCATCCTGGGCAGGCTGGCCTACGACGTCAGCCTCGAAGGCGAGGACATCATCGTCGTCGGCGACACCAAGATCAAGGCGCTCGAGGTCAAGGCCGGACCGGCCGAGCTGCCATGGGGCGAGCTCGACGTCGACGTCGTCGTCGAGTCCACCGGCATCTTCACCAATGCCGCAAAGGCCAAGGGCCACCTCGACGCGGGTGCCAAGAAGGTCGTCATCTCCGCGCCGGCCACCGATCCCGACATCACCATCGTCATCGGCGTCAACGACGACCAGTACGACGGCAGCCAGAACATCATCTCGAATGCCTCGTGCACCACGAACTGCCTGGGCCCGCTGGCCAAGGTGCTCAACGACGAATTCGGCATCGTCAAGGGCCTGATGACCACGATTCACGCCTACACGCAGGATCAGAACCTGCAGGACGGCCCGCACAGCGACATGCGTCGGGCGCGTGCCGCCGCGCTGAACATCGTGCCGACCTCGACCGGCGCCGCCAAGGCGATCGGCCTGGTGCTCCCGGAACTCAAGGGGAAGCTCGACGGCTACGCGCTGCGGGTGCCGATCCCTACCGGTTCGGTGACGGACCTGACCGTGGAACTCGCCAAGCCGGGCACCGCCGCCGAGATCAACGCGGCGATGAAGGCCGCCGCCGACGGCAAGCTCAAGGGCATCCTGAAGTATTACGACGCCCCGATCGTCTCCAGTGACATCGTCACCGACCCGCACAGCTCGATCTTCGACTCCGGCCTGACCAAGGTGATCGACAACCAGGCCAAGGTGGTGTCCTGGTACGACAACGAATGGGGCTACTCCAATCGGCTCGTCGACTTGGTCGCGCTGGTCGGTAAGTCGCTCTAACCGTGGCGGTTTCGACGCTCGAAGAGCTGCTGGCGGACGGCGTCGAGGGCCGGGGCGTGCTGGTGCGGTCCGACCTGAACGTCCCACTCGACGACGAGGGCCAGATCACGGATCCAGGCCGCATCATCGCGTCTGTTCCGACGTTGAAGGCATTGTCGGATGCGGGAGCCAAGGTAGTCGTCGCGGCACACCTCGGCCGCCCCAAGGGCGGTCCGGACCCCAAGTTCTCGCTGGCGCCCGTCGCGGCCGCCCTCGGTGAACAGCTCGGCAGACACGTTCAGCTCGCCGGCGACGTGGTCGGTGCCGACGCACTGGCCCGTGCGGAGGGCCTGACCGACGGTGACGTGCTGCTGCTCGAGAACATCCGGTTCGACCCGCGGGAAACCAGCAAGGACGACGCGGAGCGGCTCGCGCTGGCCAAGGCCTTGGCGGAACTCGTCGGTGGCCCAGACGGATCCGGCGGTGCGTTCGTGTCCGACGGCTTCGGTGTCGTACACCGCAAGCAGGCGTCGGTGTACGACGTGGCGACCCTGTTGCCCCACTACGCGGGGACGCTGGTTGCCACCGAGGTGAAGGTGCTCGAACAGTTGACGAGTTCGAGCGCGCGCCCCTACGCCGTGGTGCTCGGCGGTTCGAAGGTGTCGGACAAGCTCGCGGTCATCGAGAACCTCGCCTCCAAGGCGGACAGCATCCTCATCGGCGGCGGCATGTGCTTCACCTTCCTTGCGGCGCAGGGGGTTCCGGTTGGAACCTCGTTGCTGCAGGAGGAGATGATCGACACCTGCCGCAAACTGCTCGAGGACTACGGCGACGTGATCCACCTTCCGGTGGACATCGTCGTGGCCGCGGAGTTCGCTGCCGATTCCCCCCCAGAGACGGTGGACGCCGATCGCATCCCCGAGGGCAAGATGGGGCTGGACATCGGTCCCGGTTCGGTGAAGCGCTTCACCACGTTGCTGTCCAACGCCAAGACGATCTTCTGGAACGGGCCCATGGGCGTCTTCGAGTTCCCGGCGTTCGCGGCCGGCACGAAGGGCGTTGCCGAGGCGATCGTCGGGGCGACCGCCAAGGGCGCGTTCAGCGTCGTCGGTGGCGGTGACTCGGCGGCGGCCGTTCGTCAGCTCGGCTTGCCCGAGGCCGGCTTCTCGCACATTTCCACCGGAGGCGGGGCTTCGCTCGAATACCTTGAGGGCAAGACGCTGCCCGGCTTGGAGGTACTCGAAGCCGTGCTCGAGCAGTCCTGACTAGCTGGCAGGCTCACTAGCCGGCAGTCTCGAAACCACAAGGAGTCCCGTGTCCCGTAAGCCGCTGATCGCAGGCAACTGGAAGATGAACCTCAACCACTTCGAGGCCATCGCGCTGGTGCAGAAGATCGCATTTTCGTTGCCCGAGAAGTACTTCGACAAGGTCGACGTAACCGTCATCCCGCCGTTCACCGACCTGCGCAGCGTGCAGACGCTCGTCGACGGCGACAAGTTGAGGCTGACGTACGGCGCACAAGACGTGTCGCAGCACGACTCCGGCGCGTACACCGGCGAAATCAGCGGCGCCTTCCTGGCCAAGCTGGGATGTTCGTTTGCGGTCGTCGGACACTCGGAGCGTCGTATCCATCACAACGAGGACGACGCGCTCGTCGCCGCGAAGGCCGCCGCAGCGCTCAGGCACGGCCTGACCCCGATCGTCTGCATCGGCGAGGGTCTGGAGATCCGCGAGGCCGGCGAGCACGTCGCGTACAACGTGAACCAACTCAGAGGCTCGCTCGCAGGGCTTTCCGCCGAACAGATCGCCGCGATCGTCATCGCCTACGAGCCGGTGTGGGCGATCGGCACGGGCCGGGTGGCCAGTGCGGGTGACGCCCAGGAGGTGTGCGCCGCGATCCGTAACGAACTCGGTCAGCTGGCGAGCCCAGCCATCGCCGATACCGTGCGCGTGCTGTACGGCGGCTCCGTGAACGCCAAGAACGTCGGGGAGCTCGTCGCTCAGGACGACGTCGACGGGGCGCTGGTCGGTGGCGCGTCGCTGGAGGCCGAACAATTCGCGCAGCTGTCCGCGATCGCCGCTGGCGGGCCATTGCCCTGACCCCGAATCCTTGAATTCGGGCCTCGCCCGGTAGGCTGGCGGCCATGTTCTTGGCGTTGCAGATCACCTTGATGGTCACCAGCGTGCTGGTCGTGTTGCTGGTGCTGCTGCATCGTTCCAAGGGTGGCGGCCTGTCGACGCTCTTCGGCGGCGGTGTGCAGTCGAGTCTGTCGGGCTCGACCGTCGTTGAGAAGAACCTCGACCGGTTGACGTACTTCGTGACGGCCATCTGGGTCGTCTCGATCGTCGCCGTGGCGCTTCAGATCAAATACGGCGTCTGATCGCATACGGCGTCTAACTCGGACTCGCCGCGGCTTGGCTCGCGCTTGCTCCACCCCTCTGCTGGTCGGATGCCTACCACCCGTTGCGGTCCGTGGTCCCCTTCTTCACCCGGCATTCGCCGCTTCCGTTGCTAACGTAATGGCCAAATACGGGCAGCGTGTTTGGCCTGTTGCCACCGAGGCACGAGAGGGCGAACGTGAATACACCCCAAGGACCGCAGCCACCTCGGCAGAATCAGCCCCCGTATGGGCAGCCGCCTCCGCCGTACGGTCAGCCCCAGTACGGTCAGCGGCCGGCCCCTCCGCATTACCGGCAGCCTCAGTACGCTCCGCCGCCTGCCCCCCCGCAGTACCGTCCGCCCCCACCCCAACGTCAATACGGTCAGCCGCCAGCCCAACAGCAATACGGCCAGCCGAGCGAGGGCATTGCTGTCACCACCCACTTCTTCCCGTTGGCGTGGCTGTTCTTCTTCATCAAACCCAAGATCTTCGTCGACGGACACGAGTCACCGCCTGCCGCCTGGGGTCGTACGGTGCTGCCCGCGCGCCCAGGTCAGCATCAGGTCCACGTCTACACGCCGTACTTCCTACCGCCACGGGTGGGCCCTGCTGATGCGACCGCCGACGTCCGGGCCGGCCAGGTGACCGAGCTCGAATACAAGGCGCCGCTGTGGTCGTTCAGCCCCGGTTCGCTCGGGGTCGGTCCGCAGAAGTACAACGGCGTGGGCATCACGATTGCGGTCATCGCGATTCCCTTCGTGATCTTGATCTTCTTCGTCCTGCTCATGACGCTGCTAGCCGTCATCTAGGTCTGGGTTCCGGCTCGGTTTGGCCCAGGTTGGTGCCAGGAAGCACTCAGCAGCAGCCCCTACGATCGGCGCGTGCCCACAACCTGGGTGCCAACCGTTGATCTGCTCACGTAAAGGCGGGTTCGTGCTCAGACCTCTTCGCGCCGGAACACTTGCGATGACTCTGCTCTGCGTGGCTGGTGGTGTGGCCAAGGCCGACCCCATCCCCCTCGCTGACGTGACCCAGTCCGCCGATACCGACGACAATTGGCATCTGAGCGCCTCGCTCACGCGGATGGCCATGAATTCCGTGCCGAACATGGCGGCCACGGCCTTCACCAGGGAGGCCTTCGTCACGGGCAAGGCCGCAGCGACCATCGACGGCAACGGGGCCGTCCCGGTGAACTCCGGCACCCTGGTGATGGGCCTGCAATTGGGCTGCCAGGTCGACCTCAGCGAGGGTGGCAGCATCGGCGGTGACCTCGACGCAGGCATCAGCCCCGGCTTCGGCACCGGAGGCAGTGCACTGAGCATGATCGGCCCGTACGCCGACATCGAGGGGGACGCGTCGATCAACCTGCTGCCAGGGACCATCACGAATCTGGGCCTCGGCAAGAAGGCGCTCAAGGGGCGCACCGGAGAGATCGTCGTACACGACGCCCACGTCAAGGTGGACGCCTGCGGCGGACAGGTCTCGGCGCGGTTCTTCGCTTCTGTGATGATCGACACGGACAAGTCCGACGACAGCGTGAACGCCTACGGCGACATCCTGTCGATATGAGCCCGATGCCCTCCGTGTGCCGCCGGATGGCGGTGGGAGCCGTCGCGGCTTGCACGTTGATGGCCGCTTTCGGTTTGTTTCCGGCCGCAGGCGTCGCCAGCGCAGACTGCACCACGGCAGGCGACTTCGGCGCAGGCGCCGGATGCTCGCCCCCCGGTGCTTCCTCGGGTGGAGGTAACGCCGAGGCCTGGCCCCCTACGGGGGTCGACTGGCCTCCCTCGCAGGATTCCGCATCCGGTGACAGCGGTGGTGGCGGTGGTGGCGGTGGTGGCGGTGGAAAGGGCGGCGGCGACAAGCCGACACCGATCGTCATGCCCGATGGCAGCCAGCCCGCTCTAGGGGTACACACGTCCGGCTCGGACTCGTCGGGCACGACGTCGACACCGACGCCGATCGTCGGCGCGACCACGTCGTCGGGCGGTTCGTCGCAGAGCACGAGCACGAGCACGACGCCGACCCCAATCGTGGTTCCGACCCCGGCCGGGCGCGGTTGAACCCTCGTTCTGCGCCGTGTTCCCGGTGCGCCGATACTTGACCCATGGCCGAAACCTCCGACGTCGCGCTCGAACCGATCGGCTCGGTACGCCGCACTCAGGTAGGCCGGGAGGCTACCGAACCGATGCGCGAGGACATCCGGCTACTGGGCGCCATCCTGGGCGACACGGTGCGCGAACAGAACGGCGAGGCCGTTTTCGACCTCATCGAACAAGCCCGGGTCGAGTCGTTTCGGGTGCGCCGCTCGGAGATCGACCGCGCTGAGCTCGCGCGCCTGTTCGAGGGTATCGACGTCCACGAGGCCATCCCGGTCATTCGGGCGTTCACCCACTTCGCGCTGCTGGCGAACGTCGCCGAGGATATCCACCGGGAGCGTCGTCGCGCCGTACACGTCGCCGCGGGTGAGCCGCCCCAGCGCAGCAGCCTGGCCGCCACGTACTTGAAACTCGACTCCGCAGACCTGGATTCGGCCACGGTCGCCGACGCTCTGACGGGAGCGCTGGTGTCGCCCGTCATCACGGCGCATCCGACCGAGACTCGCCGGCGCACCGTGTTCGACACGCAGCACCGCATCACCGAGCTGATGCGCCTGCGGATGCGTGGCCACACCGAAACCGACGACGGGCGAAGCATCGAAGTCGAACTGCGGCGACACATCTTGGTGTTGTGGCAGACCGCGCTGATCCGGTTGTCCCGATTGAAGATTCAGGACGAGATCGAAACCGGGCTGCGGTACTACCCGGCCGCCTTCTTCGAGGTGATTCCTCAGGTCAACGCCGGGGTCCGAGCGGCGGTTCAGGCCCGTTGGCCAGAGGCCGACGTGCTCGAGCAGCCGATCCTGCGGCCGGGGTCGTGGATCGGCGGCGACCGGGACGGCAACCCGAACGTGACGGCTGAAGTGGTCCGATTGGCCACCGGGAGCGCCGCGTACACCGCGTTGGCCCACTACTTCGTCGAGTTGACGGCCCTGGAGCAGGAACTGTCGATGTCGGTGCGGTTGGTGTCGACCAGTGCCGACCTCACCGCACTGGCCGATACGTGTACCGAACCCGCGCGGGCCGACGAACCGTATCGACGGGCGCTGCGGGTCATCCACGGCCGGCTCACCGCGACCGCCGCCGAAATTCTGGACCGGCAACCGGAACACGAGCTCGACCTGTGCATGCCTGCCTATCAGTCGCCTGCCGAATTCCTCGCGGATCTCGATGTGATCGACGCGTCGCTGCGTGCCAACGGCAGCGCCGTGCTGGCCGACGATCGGCTGGCCCGATTGCGAGAAGCCGTGCGGGTGTTCGGGTTCCACCTGTCGGGTCTGGACATGAGGCAGAACTCCGAGGTGCACGAAGAGGTGATCGGCGAGCTGCTGGCGTGGGCGGGCGTACACCTCGACTACGCGTCGCTGCCCGAACCGGACCGCGTCGAGCTACTCGTCGGCGTCCTGGCCACTAGGCGCCCGCTCATCGGTCCAGGCGCCGAACTGTCGGAGCTTGCCGAAAAGGAACTCGGCATCGTGCGCGCGGCGGCCCGCGCGGTGAATGTCTTCGGCCCGCAGGCAGTCCCGAACTACATCATCTCGATGTGTCAGTCGGTGTCGGACATGCTCGAGGCGGCCATCCTGCTGAAGGAGGCCGAGCTGCTGGACGCGTCGGGGGAGCACCCGTACTGCCCGGTCGGCATCGTGCCGCTGTTCGAGACCATCGACGACCTGCAACGCGGCTCGGCGATTCTCGAAGCGGTGCTAGACCTTCCGCTGTATCGCGGGCTGGTGCACGCGCGCGGCGAGCACCAGGAGATCATGCTGGGCTACTCGGACTCCAACAAGGACGGCGGATATCTCGCCGCGAACTGGGCGTTGTACCGCGCCGAGCTCGACCTCGTCGAGTCGGCCCGCAAGACGGGAATCCGCCTGCGGCTCTTCCACGGTCGCGGCGGCACCGTCGGTCGCGGTGGTGGCCCGAGCTACGACGCCATCCTCGCGCAGCCACCCGGTGCCGTGAAGGGGTCCTTGCGCCTGACCGAGCAGGGCGAGATCATCGCCGCCAAGTACGCCGAGCCACGCATCGCCCACCGAAACTTGGAGACGCTGGTCGCCGCGACGCTGGAGTCCACGTTGCTCGACGTCGAAGGGCTGGGCGACGCCGCGGGTCCGGCCTACGAAGTGCTCGACGACCTCGCCGCCAGGGCGCAGCGGGCCTACTCCGAATTGGTGCACGAGACACCGGGTTTCGTCGAGTACTTCAAGGCGTCCACTCCGGTCAGCGAAATCGGCGCGTTGAACATCGGCAGTCGGCCCGCCTCCCGCAAGCCCACCACCGCGATCTCCGACCTGCGGGCCATTCCGTGGGTGCTGGCGTGGAGCCAGTCGCGCGTCATGCTGCCTGGCTGGTACGGCACGGGTACGGCATTCGAGGAGTGGGTTGCCGAAGCGGACGGCAGGCTGGAGGTCTTGCAGGAGCTCTACCAACGGTGGCCGTTCTTCTCCACGGTGCTGTCCAACATGGCGCAGGTGCTCGCCAAGGCGGACATGGGGCTCGCCGCGCGCTATTCCGAGTTGGTCGAGGACGAAGCCTTGCGGCACAGGGTGTTCGACAAGATCGTCGCCGAGCACGACCGAACCATCAAGATGCTCAGACTGATCACCGGCCACGACGATCTGCTTGCCGACAACCCGGCGCTGGCTCGCTCGGTGTTCAACCGCTTCCCGTATCTGGAACCGCTCAACCACCTGCAGATCGAACTGCTGCGGCGGTTCCGCGCAGGCGACGAGGATGAACTCGTCCAGCGCGGCATCCTGCTCACCATGAGCGGGCTTGCGACTGCGCTGCGCAACAGCGGTTAGCGTCCGGTGAGCAAGCCAATCAGCACGTCGGTTGGCATGATGTCGCCGAAGGTGCTGTAGAAGGCCGTCAAGGCCGAGTTGTGGTCGGCGTCGTGCACGGCCCACTCGGGAATGTCGATGTCATGCCACGTGATTACTCCGCTCGGCCTGGGGTCCTGGCTTCTAGTTCGATGGGTTTTCCGTGTGGTGTGCGGCTCGCCGCGGCTGCCCATGCCGCCCGATAGTGCGACACGGCGTCATCGGTGGTCAGCTCCTTTTGCACGACAAGCCGTTCCAGCGCTGCCAGCCAGTGTTCGTAGTAGGTGCTGCCGTCGTCAGGGTCGCCCGCCGATTGGGCCCGTCGGATCGCCGCGCCGAGTGCGTCGGCCCATTCTCCCGGCGTGACCAGTTCGGCATCCTGCAGAGCACGCACCATGGCGAACGCCCGCGCCTCCCACGGCGCGCTGAAGGCCGGACCGCTCACGGCACGGCCTCGAGGTATGGCTCGAACGCGTCGATGGACACGGTGGTTCCCGGTTCCGCGTCATGACCCCACAGTTCCCGACCGTTGAGACGAATCGTGTAGAGCCACTGCGGATCTTCCCCCTTCCCGCCCACGAAGCTGTCGGGGAACACGTTCGCACCGTGCAACCGCTCGACGACGCCCGTGCGTCCGCGCACGTAGCGCGGCAGTCGGGTGTGCGACCGCGGGTGGATGTTGCGAGCGCGCACACGCTGGTCCGGCTGAAAGCGGGGCGGGCCCTGGGGTTCGTGGGTGAACGAGCCACGCTGGAGTACGGTTGGCACCCGCTCCTCGTGCGTGGACACGAGCCGACGATACCCAATATCACCGGCGCGCATAGCCGACCTGGCAAAGGTTCGCAGAACGTGCCACCCCGCCGATCTGGGCGGGCACCGGGCGCGGATACTCGTCCCACTTCGGCGTCATGTCGTACCGACCGAGCAGGCGGGTCATGGCCATCGTCATGGCAGCCAACGAGAACGGCTGCGCAGGGCACGAATGCCTGCCGTGCCCGAAGGCGGTCACCAGCATCGGTGATGCCAGGGCGCTCGCATCGGCCAGGCGGTATCGGTGCCAGCGGTTGGGATCCCAGTTTTGCAGGCCAGGAGCGGCCGAGGTGTTGAGCAAAGGGAGCAGGGTGGCGATCGTCCAGCCCGCTGGCACGTCGACCACACCCGCGCCGGTGTCGAATGCGACCGGCTCCAGGACGGCCCGGGCCATGATCGAACGCTGCGCCAACCGGGTGCTCTCCAACGCGCAGCGCTGGGCCAGTTCGGCGTCTCCCGCTGCGACGCGGCGCGCTTCGACGGGGTGCTCGATGAGGTCGACGAGCGCCCAGCCGAGTGCGGCCATCAGGTTCGACATCGACGCGATGTGGATAAGCGCGACGTCCATCGCGATACCGCGATTGCGGATGTCTGTCGGCTCCGGCGCCCAGGCCTTGGCGATCCGCCCGAACAGCCCGTCGTCGTCCGTTCCCTCCGAATCATGTTGGCGATCATGTTGGCGCACCGCGGCTTCGATCACATTGGCGACCTCGTCGAGTGCCGTGCGTTCGGCAGTTTTGTTCGATGCGGCCACGGCCGCCATGGCGTCGGGATGGACGAATGCATCCGAGCCGTCGAGCACGTCGAACGCGCGCACCAGCCGTTCGAAGGATTCCCCGTCAGCGCAGCCCGGCCCCGCCCATGACGCCAGCCCCATGCGGTGCCCCAGCCGTCGGGTCAGCGCAAACAGATCCACCGAACCGCGCGCGCCCAGCTCGTCCTCGGTGGCGTCGAGGTCGTGGTCGAGATTGGTCAGGTACGACGTCACGTCATCGCGACGGAACAACGAACTCGGCAGCAGCCGTCTGCCCGCGAACACTTCGTCGGGCAGCTTGCGCCGGAGCATCAGGTAGTCCGCCACTCCCTTGCTGGCCGCGCCTTCGAGCAGCGCATAGAACGACTCGACTCCGGTTGGCGAGAACGTGAACAGATAGTCGTTGCCGCCGCTACGCAACACAAACGAATCGCCGCACGCCTCACGCGCCGTAGCCACGGCGGCCACCGCGTCGTCGACCGGAACGTCCCAGGGGAGCCCGACGCCCTCGGCGACCGGTAGGACGTCGAGCGGGCCCGGCACTACAAGCCGGTGCTCTTGCGCACCGCGTTGACGGCCCCTCGTACGGCATTCTCGGTGGCGGTCCACGGCGCCATCACCTGTTCGCCCAGGCCGACGATCTTCTCTACCCGATCGACGATGGCTTCGAGGCGTTCGACCACGCCGATCAGCCGCGGGGCCAGTTCGTCGATGCGCGTGATGGTGTCGTTGAAACGGGCCAGCGTGGCGTCGAGGCCGCTGGTCGAGTTGTTGAGGTCGGCCAGGGCGTCGCTGAGGTCCCCGAGCACCGCGTCGACCTGCTCGACGGTGACGTCGGCATTGAGGGCCGCCTGCGTGAGCGTCTTGATGCGCTCCCGCCCAGTGCGCGGGCGCGGTGAACGTCCAGAAGTGTCAGCCATGTTCGTCAGTATGCGACGGCTAGAGCTTTGCCGCGGCGGCTTGGTCCAGTAGCCACACCGTTGCGTCGTGACCAGTGGCGCCCGCCGCGGGTACGTCGTCTGCGGCTGCGCCTCCAACTGCGGCCGCGACCGCGTCGGCCTTCTCCGCACCCGCGACCACCAGCCACACCTCACGGGCGCGATGAACGGCGGGAAGCGTCAGCGTGATACGCCGCGGCGGAGGCTTCGGGGAGTCGGTGACGCCGACGACGAGGCGCGTTTGCTCGCGCACGGCCGGGGTGTGGGGGAACAGCGAGTTGACGTGTCCTTCGCCGCCCATGCCTAGCAGATGCACGTCGAAGTCGGGGGTGGGAGCGCCATTGCTGGCATTGGCCGCAAGCACCTGCTCGTACGCGAGTGCCGCAGCGTCGATGTCGTCGCCGAATTCGTCATCACTGGCAGGCATCGCGTGCACGTTGGCGGCTGGGATGTCGAGGTGATCCAACAGGGCCTCACGGGCCTGCTTGTCGTTGCGGTCGTCATCTGCCGCGGGGACGTAGCGTTCGTCGCCCCAGAAGAGGTGCACCTTGGACCACTCGATGGCCGCACCATGCTCACCGACGTGCTCGAGCAATTTGACGCCCGTCCCGCCGCCGGTCAGCACGATGTAGGCGCTGCCGCGCGCGTCGATGGCAGCAGTGATGGCACCAACCAGCCGATCACCGGCAGCGGCGACAAGCGCGTCGGCGTCGGGATACTTCTCGATAACCGTCTTACTCATACGTCACCTTGTCGATGCCCTTGAGCGCTGCGAGGTAGATCTCGTCGGCGTCGAGCCTGCGCAGATCCTCGGCCAGGCAGTCCCGGGTTTCCCTGCGGGCCAGGGGAAGCTTGGCCTCGGGCTTGGCCGTCCGGGTCAGGGTGGCGGTGACACCGTCTTGCGGTCTGCTCAACGTGATGGTCTCGCTGGCACGGGTGAGTTCCACCTTCAGCTCACCGACCGCGCGCGTCACCGGACCGTCGATCCGGCTTGCCAGCCAGCCCGCCAAAATGTCGAGTGCCGGTTCCTCCTTGCGGCCGGACACCAGCGCCGACTGGATGTCCTCGTGGGCGCCCTGATCCAGAGCCGAGGTCAGCATCGCCCGCCAGTAGGTCACTCGGCTCCACGCCAGATCGGTATCGCCCGCGGTGTAGCCCTCCAGCCTGCTCTTGATGCAGGCCAGCGGATCGGTGCCGTAAGTGGCATCGGTGATCCGGCGGATGGCCAACTGCCCCAACGGATCCTGCGCAGGCACCCGTGGCGCGATGTCCGGCCACCACGCCACCACGGGGGTATCCGGCAGCAGGAACGGCATGACGACGCTGCTGGCCTGTGCGGCCAGTGGCCCCGAGAGCTTCAGCACCACGACCTCCCCCGCACCTGCGTCGTGGCCCACCCGGATCTGGGCGTCCAACTTGGCATCGGTCGCATCGCGGTCCACGGCGAGCACGACGATCACCCGGCACGGATGCTCACGACTGGCCGCGTTGGCCGCCTCGATGGATTCCTCGAGCATGGTTTCGCCGTCGGGCGCGATGACCAGGGTGAGGACCCTGGCCATGGTGAACGCGCCACCTTCTTCGCGCAGCCCGTCCAGCTTCTTGTTGACTGCGTTCGTCGTGGTGTGCTCGAGGTCGACTATCACGGTCTCCGCCATTCCCGGCCTGTTCGCCGCAACATCTCGAACGCTGAATCCGGGCCCCAGCCACCCGCCTCATACGGATCGGGCTTACCGTGGGACGCCCAGAAGTCCAGCGCGGGATCGAGTATCGCCCAGGACAATTCGACTTCCTGGTTCACGGGAAAAAGCGACGGCTCCCCCAGCAGGACGTCGAGAATGAGTCGCTCGTAGGCTTCGGGAGAATCTTCGGCAAACGCCGACCCGTAGGAGAAGTCCATGTTGACGTCGCGGACCTCCATGGCGTGCCCCGGCACCTTGGACCCGAATCGAAGCGTGATGCCCTCGTCGGGTTGCACCCGGATCACCAGTGCGTTCTTGCCCAGTTCGTCCGTCATGGTCGCGTCGAAGGGCAAATGCGGGGCGCGCTTGAAGACGAGGGCGATCTCGGTGACCCTGCGACCCAAGCGTTTTCCGGTGCGGAGGTAGAACGGGACGCCTGCCCAGCGTCGGGTGTCGACCTCGAGCGTGATGGCGGCGAAGGTCTCGGTCGTGGAGGATTTGGAGAAGCCCTCCTCCTCGAGCAGCCCGACTACCTGCTCGCCACCCTGCCACCCCGCGGTGTACTGACCTCGGGACGTGTTCTCGTCCAACGGTTCTGCCAGCCGGGTCGCCCCGAGCACCTTGATCTTCTCGGCCTGCAGTTCGGCCGGGCTGAAGCTGACCGGCTCTTCCATGGCGGTGAGTGCCAGCAGCTGAGTCAGGTGGTTCTGGATGACGTCCCTGGCGGCGCCGACGCCGTCGTAGTAGCCGCCGCGTCCGCCAAGGCCGATGTCCTCGGCCATGGTGATCTGGACGTGGTCGACGTAGTGGGCGTTCCAGATCGGATCGAATAGCTGGTTTGCGAAGCGCAGCGCAAGGATGTTCTGCACCGTCTCCTTGCCGAGGTAATGGTCGATGCGAAACACCGATGACTCGGGGAAGACGCTGTTGACCACCTTGTTGAGCGAGCGGGCACTCTCTAGATCGTGGCCGAACGGCTTCTCGATGACGACGCGGCTCCACCGCTCACCATCCGGTCGAGCCAGCCCCGACTTGGACAGCTGCTCGCACACCGTCGGGAACGCGTTCGGTGGTATGGACAGGTAGAAGGCGTGATTGCCGCCGGTGCCGCGTTCGGTGTCGAGCTTGGCCAGGGTCTCCGACAGCCGGCCGAAGGCGGCGTCGTCGTCGAACGCGCCCTGAACGAAGCGGATGCCCTCGTTCAGCCGGTCCCAGACTTCCTGGCGAAAGGGCGTCCGGGCGTGGGCTTGCACCGCGTCGTACACGATCTTGGCGAAATCCTGGTCGGCCCAATCGCGTCGGCCGAATCCGATCAACGAGAACGTCGGTGGCAGCAGGCCGCGGTTGGCCAGGTCGTAGATGGCGGGCATCAACTTCTTGGTGGCCAGGTCACCGGTCACGCCGAAGATCACCACCGCGCATGGACCCGCGATGCGCGGTAACCGCTTGTCCAGCTTGTCCCGCAGCGGGTTCTGCCACTCCACGTCGGGTGTCGTGGTCACTTGTTGGCTCAAGCCTTCTCGTCCAGCTGGCCTTGGGTGGCGTCTATCAGTTCCTGCCAGGACTTCTCGAACTTCTCCACCCCCTCGACCTCGAGGAGCTTGAAGACGTCCGGTAGGTCGATGCCCGCCGCGGTCAGCGCGTCGAACACCTGCTGCGCCGCGTCGGCCGTGCCGGACACCGTGTCACCGGTGATGACGCCGTGGTCGGCCACCGCGTCCATCGTCTTCTCCGGCATGGTGTTCACCGTGTGGGGCGCGACCAGTTCGGTCACGTACAGGGTGTCCGAGTAGTCCGGGTTCTTCACGCCCGTCGATGCCCACAGCGGGCGCTGCAGCTGGGCGCCGCTCGCCTTCAGTGCGGCGAATCGGTCGCCCTGCTCGAAGACCTCCTGGTACGCGGCGTACGCGAGCCGGGCGTTGGCCACGCCGGCCTTGCCGCGCAGGCCGAGCGCCTCGTCGCCGCCGATGTCCTCCAGGCGCTTGTCGATCTCGGTGTCGACTCGCGATACGAAGAACGAGGCGACGGAGTGGATCTTGGACAGGTCGTGGCCGGCTTCCTTGGCCTTCTCCAGCCCGGCCAGATAGGCGTCGATCACGGCGCGGTGCCGCTCGACCGAGAAGATCAGGGTCACGTTCACGGAGATGCCCTCGGCGATGACCGCGGTGATCGCAGGCAGCCCGGCCATCGTCGCGGGGATCTTGATCAGCAGGTTGGGCCGGTCGACGATCTTCCACAGTTCGATCGCCTGCAGAATCGTTTTGTCGGTGTCGTGCGCGAGGCGGGGATCGACCTCGATGGACACCCGGCCGTCGACGCCGCCGGACGCTTCGTACGCCTTGGCCAGCACGTCGCAGGCGTTCCGCACGTCGTCGGTGGTGACCGTGCGAATGGTCGCGTCGACGTCGGCGCCGCGGTCGGCGAGTTCCTTGACCTGCGCGTCGTAGGCGGTGCCCTTCGACAGCGCCGCCTGGAAGATCGATGGGTTGGTGGTTACCCCGACCACGCTCTTGGTCGCGATCAACTCGGCCAGATTGCCGGTCTGCAGCCGTTCCCGGGACAGGTCGTCGAGCCATACGGACACACCTGCGGCGCTCAGCGCCGCGAGGTTCGGGTTCTGAGTCATTGCTGCTCCTCGATGGTTTGGTCGGTGCTGGTTGGTCAGTTGTCGATGGACCGCTCGGCGGCGGCTGCCACGGCTTCTGGCGTGAAGCCGAACTCGCGGAACAACGTCTTGTCGTCTGCGGATTCGCCGTAGTGCTCGATGGACACGATCTCCCCGGTGTCGCCGACGAGCTTGTACCAACTTTGGGCGACGGCCGCCTCCACCGCCACGCGTGCGGACACCTCGGGTGGCAGCACGCTGTCGCGATACTCCTTCGGCTGCGACTCGAACCACTCGACGCACGGCATCGAGATGACGTATGCGGTGATGTCCTTCTCCGCCAACAGCTTCTTCGCCTCCACGGCCAGTTGCAGTTCCGAACCGGTACCGATGATGAGCACGTCGGCGTCTTCGGCGGGGTTGCCACCGCCAAGGACATAACCGCCCTTGGCCACGCCCTCGGAGCTGGTGCCCTCCAACACCGGGATGCCCTGCCGGGTGAGAATGAAACCGACCGGTCCGCTACCTGCACCCCGCGCGACGATGTTCTTCCACGCGTAGGCCGTTTCGTTGGGATCACCGGGCCGCACGACGGACAGGTTCGGAATGGCCCGCAATGCGGCGAGGTGTTCGATCGGCTGGTGGGTGGGTCCGTCCTCGCCCAAGCCGATGGAGTCGTGGGTCCAGATGTAGATGGTGTCGATGTCCATCAGCGAGGCCAGTCGCACGGCGCCGCGCATGTAGTCCGAGAACTGTAGGAACGTGCCGCCGAAGGCGCGGGTAGGACCGTGCAGCACGATGCCGGACAGGATCGAGCCCATGGCGTGTTCGCGGATGCCGAAGTGCAGCACCCTGCCGTACCAGTCCGCCGTGAAGTCGTCGGTCGAGATGGACGGCGGACCGAACGACTTCACGTCCTTGATGGTGGTGTTGTTGCTGCCTGCCAGGTCGGCCGAGCCACCCCACAGTTCTGGGAGCTTTGGCGCCACGTCGTTGAGCACCTGGCCGAAGGCGGCGCGGGTGGCCAGCGGCTTGGAGCCGGGCTCCCAGTACGTCACGTCGGCGTCCCAGCCGTCGGGCAGTTCCTGAGCCAGCAGCCGGTCGAGCAGCTTCTTGCGTTCGGGCTCGCGCTCGGCCCATGCATTGAACTCCGGCTGCCATTTCTCGTGGGCTTCCCGGCCGCGGTCCACCAGCTTGCGGGTGTGTGCGATGACCTCGTCGCGAACTTCGAACTTCTTGTCCGGGTCGAACCCGAGCACCCTCTTGGTGGCGGCCACCTCGTCGTCGCCGAGCGCCGAGCCGTGCACTCCACCGGTGTTCATCTTGGTGGGCGCCGGATAGCCGATGATCGTGCGCACCGAGATGAACGACGGCTTGTCCGTGACGGCCCTGGCCGCCTCGATGGCCGCCTCGATGCCGACGACGTTCTCGCCGCCCTCGACCTCCTGCACGTGCCAGCCGTACGCGCGGTAGCGCGCGGGGACGTCCTCGGACAGCGCGATGTTGGTGTCGTGCTCGATCGAGATCTGATTGTGGTCGTAGAAGACGATGAGGTTGCCGAGCTGCTGAGTGCCTGCCAACGAGCTGGCCTCACTGGTGACACCTTCCTCCATGTCGCCATCGGAGGCGATGACGTAGATGAAGTGGTCGAACGGGCTGGTGCCCGGCGCTGCATCGGGATCGAAGAGTCCGCGCTCGTAACGCGACGCCATCGCCATGCCGACTGCCGAAGCCAACCCCTGGCCCAGCGGGCCGGTGGTGATCTCCACGCCCTTGGTGTGGCGGAATTCCGGGTGACCGGGCGTCTTGGATTTCCAGGTGCGGTATGACTCGATATCGGAGAGCTCCAGGCCGAAGCCGCCGAGGTACAGCTGGATGTACAGCGTCAGGCTGCTGTGCCCGCACGACAAGACGAACCGGTCGCGGCCGAGCCAGTGCACGTCGTTCGGATCGTGCCGCATCTGGCGCTGAAACAGGGTGTAGGCCAGCGGCGCCAGGCTCATCGCCGTCCCGGGATGGCCGTTGCCGACCTTCTGCACCGCGTCAGCCGCCAGTACGCGGACGGTGTCCACGGCGACCGAGTCGACGTCGGTCCAGTCGTCGGGGTGGTTGGGTTGGGTGAGTGCGGAAATCTCTTCCACAGTGGTCACGAACTCACTCCTCGGGTAGGCAAGCCGGTCATCATCACCCTAACCGTGAACGCGGCTGCGCCGCAGGTTCCATCCCATTAGTTCGGGTGGACTTAACGGCCGACGTCAGCGAAGGCACCCTGAGGTGTTCGGTTCACAGGCCCGCGGTCTACCATCGTGTGTAGTAGAAGCTGCGTGCTGCCGCGAAAACACGACGAGGAGTCAACTGCGTGAGCATTCGCGAGCGCCGTGTTTTCCGCGAGGCGCCGGGCCGAATCCGTACCATGCTTTTGGCGTACGTATCGCTGACGAAACCCCGGGTCATCGAGCTTCTGCTCGTCACCGCGATTCCCGCCATGCTGCTTGCCCATCGCGGCACCGTCGACCCGCTGCTGATCCTCAACACGTTGGTGGGTGGGCTGCTGGCCGCCGCAGGCGCCAACACACTGAACTGCGTGGCCGACGCCGACATCGACAAGGTGATGAAGCGCACGGCGCGGCGCCCGTTGGCCAGGGCGACGGTTCCCACCAGGCACGCGCTGGTCTTCGGGCTGGTGTTGTCGGTGGGGTCCTTCTTCTGGCTGTGGTGGACGACCAACCTCTTGTCGGGCCTGCTGGCGATCGTCACGATCCTGTTCTATGTGTTCGTCTACACGCTGCTGCTCAAGCGCCGTACGTCGCAGAACGTCGTGTGGGGCGGCGCGGCAGGTTGTATGCCCGTGATGATCGCGTGGTCGGCAGTCACCGGAACCATCCAGTGGCCCGCCCTGGTGATGTTCGCGATCATCTTCTTCTGGACTCCGCCGCACACCTGGGCGTTGGCTATGCGATACAAGGACGACTACAAGGCGGCCGGCGTGCCGATGCTGCCCGTGGTGGCCACCGAACGGCAGGTCACCCGGCAGATCCTGATCTACACGTGGTTGACGGTGCTTGCGACGCTCGGGTTGGCGTTGGCCACCGGCTGGCTGTACGCCGCGGTCGCGTTGCTGGCTGGGGCGTGGTTCCTGACGATGGCCCACCAGCTGTACTCCGGCGTCAAGCGTGGCGAGGCGGTCAAGCCGTTGCGCCTGTTCCTGCAGTCCAACAATTACCTGGCCGTCGTGTTCTGCGCGTTGGCCGTGGACTCTGCCCTCGCGCTGCCAACGCTATTCGGCTAGTCACGGACTAGTAGTCCGAGTCCCAGCCTCCGCGTCGCGTCTCCTTCGTGCGACCTCGCCGCTTCTTGTCCGCGATCCGGCGTTCCTTGGAGCCTCTGGTGGGTTTCGTGGGTCTGCGCAGCGGTGGGGGTGTGACCGCGGCGGCGCGGAGCAGGCGGGCCATGCGTTCGCGGGCTGCCGCGCGATTCTGGAGTTGTCCGCGGTGTTCACTCGCCGTCACCGTGAGCACGCCCCCGGCGAGTCGCCCGTGCAGTCGACAGAGCATCCTCTTGCGCAGCCACTCTGGAACCGACCGCGAACGGGCCAGGTCGAAGGACATCTCGACCCGGCTGTCCGCAGTGTTCACGCCCTGTCCACCCGGCCCGGAAGACCTCGAGAAGCGCTCGCTCAAGTCGGCACCGGACACAACGAATGTCCGTGTCACGATCAAGTCCTCGGCCACGCCGACAAGCCTAGGCCGGCCGCCGGTGGCAGGGCCTTGCGAGTCACGGAATCAACACCACGGAGCCGACGGTCCGCCGCCCCTCGAGATCGCGGTGCGCTTCGGTCGCATCGGCGAGCGGGTAGCGCTTGCTGACCGTGATGTCGAGGACTCCCGTGGCGATGGCTTCGAGCAATTCGCCTGCGCGCCAGGAGAATTCGTCGGGTGTGTGGGTGTAGTGCGCCAATGTGGGCCGGGTGAGGAACAGCGAGCCCGCACTGTTGAGCCGTTGTGGGTCGAACGGAGGAACAGGTCCGCTGGACGCACCGAACAGCGCAAGCGTGCCACGTAGCGCGAGGCTGGCCAGGCTCGCGTCGAACGTCGAGGCGCCTACGCCGTCATAGACGGCGGCCACGCCGTTGCCGCCGGCGAGCTCCCGGACCTTCGCGCCGAACTCGGCCGGGTCGTCGGGGTAGTCCAGCACTTCCACCGCGCCCGCCTTGCGGGACAGTTCGGCCTTCTCGCGGGTCGACACCGTCGTGATCACCTTGACCGCCATGCTGGTCGCCCACTGCGTCAGGATCAGGCCGACACCACCCGCACCGGCATGCACCAACACGGTGTCGCCCTGCTGAACCGGATATACGGACTTGATGAGGTAATGCGCGGTCATGCCCTTCAGCAGCGCAGACGCGGCAACGTCCGCGGGAACGGCGTCGGGCACGTAGGCCACCAGGTCGGCAGGCGCGAGGCAGAACTCGGCATAGGCGCCGTCGGCCTGCGCCGTGACGACGCGGTCACCCACGCCAAGGGCGGCGACGTCGTCGCCGACGGCGGCGATCGTGCCGCACACCTCGGTGCCGACGACGAAGGGTGCCTCGCGCTTGTACAGGCCGGACCGGAAATAGGTGTCGATGAAGTTCACGCCGATCGCGTCGGCCTTGATGAGCACCTGGCCCGGACCAGGGGCGGGTTGATCCTTCTCGACGTAGGCGAGGACTTCGGGCCCGCCGATTTCGGCGACTTCGATTGCGTGCATGCCACCTATCATTCCAAGCGTCATGGGCTCGTCACTAGAGGAAGAGCGTCTGGCTTGTCCGCTAGTTCCGAATCGCCCATAGGCTTGCTGCTTCCGCCCTCACTGGCTGCCATGAATGCATCGTGGCCCGTTGGGGCTTGCGAAGCCGTACCCGTTCGCGGATCCCCGTAAGTCGTTCAACGACGACCGACATTGTCGTCTCACCATGCTCGCGATGGGCTACGGATCAGCGCATTGTGTGAGGATTCTCCACAGGAGGGATCAATCACGTGAAGCTCGCCAGGCCGGACGTTCGGCATCCCCGCATCGTCTTCGCAGGTTGCCGCGCTCTCGTCGACGGCGATGGCGACGACGCGGGGCTCGTCGCAGCGCTACGGTCGCGAGGCCAGCACGTCCGCTGGCTGTCGTGGGACGATCCCGAGTCCGAAAAGGCCGACCTGGTGATCTTGCGGGCGACGTGGGACTACATCGAACGGCTCGACGAATTCCTCGCGTGGACCAAGCGGGTGCCCAACCTGTTGAACGCCCCCGCCGTCGTGTCGTGGAATACCGACAAGCGCTATCTGGCGGACCTGGCCGCCGCCGGGGTGCCGACGGTGCCGAGCCAGTTCTTCGCGCCGGGGGAGTCCGTGCGGTGGCCAGCTGGCGAGCTGGTGATCAAACCCGCGGTGGGCGCGGGATCCGTTGGAGCACAACGATTCACCGACCGCGATGCAGCCCGTGCCCATGCCTCGGAGTTGCAGTCCGAGGGGCGCACGGTGCTGGTGCAGCCTTACGACGCACGCATCGCCGATGGTGAATCGGCGCTGGTGTTCATTGCGGGCCGTCAGTCGCACGCGTTCACGAAGGGGCCGATCCTTCCGCCGCCCGGGAGCAAGCCCGCGTTCGATGACTCCGGCACATACGCCGAGGAGTCGTTGCGGCCCGCCGAGCCCGACTTCGAGTTGTGGGACGTTGGTCATGCCGCGCTGGCGACCGCGGCGGCCCACGTCGGCGTCGAGGTGGAGGAGTTCCTCTATGCGCGTGTCGACGTCATCGGCGGACCGGACGATCCGCGGCTGTTGGAATTGGAGCTCGTCGAGCCGTCCCTGGGCTGGCGGCAGGTCGACGCCGAAACCCGTGCGGTCCAGCAGCGCGAGTTCGCGCTCGCCGTCGAGTCAGCGCTCGAGCGGCTCGGGTTGGGCCCGTTCTCGCATCGACGCCCATAGCGCTGCCGTCGCTGCCGTGCAGGCGGCCGCGCCCGCGACGTGCAGTGCGACCAGCGCCGCAGGCACTCCGGTGAGGAACTGCACGGTGCCGACGAGACCTTGGGCGCACACCAGCGCCAGCAAGACGTAGAGCCGCAAGAGCACTGGGCGCGGCGCGCGCACCGCGAGCAGGGCGAATCCGAGCCCGATGATCAGGGACAGGTAGGCCACCAGCAGCGTCGAATGCAGGTGCACCAACGTGGTGATCTCGACCTGCAGGCGCAGCACGGCTTGGGCGGCGCTCTTGTCGCCGGCATGCGGTCCGGCACCGGTGACGAGCGTGCCAGCGACGAGCACGGCGGCCAGCGCAGTGGCCGTCAGTGCGGTCAACCACCGCAACGGTCTTGGTACTACCTCGGTTGGCAGTCCCGCCGCAACCGATTCGTCGGGTTCGCCGACCTTGACGAACAGCAGCACCGAGAGCCACACCATGGTCATGGAGACCAGCAGGTGAATCGCGACGGTCCACCACAGCAGGCCGGTCAGCACGGTGATCCCGCCGATGACGGCCTGCGCCACCGTCGAGGCGGGCATGAGCCACGCGTAGAAGAGCACCTCGCGGCGCCTGCGGGCGCGGGTCACCGCGAGCACCGCGAGCACGGCCGTCAGCACCACGAGGAAGGTGATCATCCGATTGCCGAACTCCACGGCCTGATGGATGACCGGTACCTCGGCGACGGGAACCGGGGTGAAACTGCCGGGAAAGCATTGAGGCCACGTCGGGCATCCAAGTCCGGATGCGGTGACGCGGACGATCGCGCCAGTGACCGCGATGCCGCCCTGCGTCAGGACGACTGCGCCGGCGATGAGGCGTTGTGTCCGCAGGCTCGGCTCGGGCAACACGTCGACTAGCCGCAGCAAGAGACGTCCGACGGGCACTGCCCGATCGTAGAGCAATGGCAACTACGCGCCGTAGTAGGCCCGCTCCCATCCGTGCGGGCTGCCGGGGCGTAAGAAATTTCCGATTTCGGAACCTGGCGACGCGACTCGCTGGTGGGGCGTCGCCAGATTCAGATTCGGCGACTATGCCGTCGCGCCGCTCAGGTGAAGCGGAACCACCGCAGCGCGGCGATCGATCCGAGCCCGCCCCACACGATCAACACCGCGATGCCGAACCAATCGACCGACAGCGTCATCGCGCGCGACAGCGATTCGGCCAGTGCGCCCGATGGGGTGAGCCTGGCGACCAACTCGACGCCTGCTGGCACGACACTCCCGTCGACGGTCAGCGCTCCGAGCCCGGCGAAGACGAACCACAGCAGGTTCGCCACGGCCAGCACGATCTCGGCCTTCAGAGTCCCGCCGAGTAGCAGGCCGAGCGCGGCGAACACGGCGGTGCCGAGCGCGATGATCACCGCGCCGAGTAACAGCCCTGCGATGCTGGGCCGCCAACCCAGGGCGAAGCCGATGGCGCCCAAGAGAATCGATTGCAGGAAGACCACCGTCACCACCGCAAGCGACTTGCCCGCGATGATGCCCCAGACGGGCAGAGCCGTCGCGCCGAGTCGTTTGAGTGCGCCGTAACGGCGATCGAAGGCGACCGCGATGGCCTGCCCGGTGAAGGCCGTCGAGATCACCGCCAGCGCCATGATCGCTGGCACGAAGGTGGCGGCTCGATTGACGCCGAACGATCCGAACGGCAGCAGCGTCATCCCAATCAACAGCGTGATCGGGATGAACATCGTCAGCAGGAGTTGCTCACCGTTGCGCAGCAAGAGTTTGAGCTCCAGCTCGTATTGCGCGGTGAGCATGCGCTTCACGGTCGCGGGTCTGGGGTCGGGCGAAAACGTGCCAGGGGCAAAGCGGTTCACATTCACGAACGCAACTCCCGCCCCGTGAGGTCGAGGAACACGTCCTCAAGACTGCGTTGCTCGACGCGCATGTCGGTGGCCAGCACGTCGAGCCTCGCGCACCATGCGGTCACGGTGGCCAGCACCTGCGGGTCGATGTGGCCTTCCACGAGGTATTCGCCGGGAGCGAGCTCGCTGGCCTGGTAGGTCTCCGGGAGCGCCGAAACGAGTAACGACAGCTCGAGCTTCGGCGGTGCCGTGAAGCGCAATTGGTTCTCTGCGCCACGCTGCATCAATTCGGCGGGGGTGCCCCTGGCCACCGCAACGCCGTGGTCGATGATCACGAGATGGTCGGCGAGTTGCTCGGCTTCGGTCAGCTGATGGGTGGTCAGCACGACCGTGACGCCGTCGCGGCGCAGGCCGTCGATCAACTCCCACACCACGATTCGGGCATGGGCGTCCATCCCCGCCGTCGGCTCGTCGAGGAACACCAGTTCCGGCCTGCCAACCACGGCGCACGCCAGGGCCAGCCGCTGCTGCTGGCCGCCGGAGAGCCGACGGTACGTCGTCCGGCCCGCTTCGTTGAGGCCGAGGATGTCCATTAGCCACTTCGGGTCGAGCGGGTTGGCCGAATACGCCGCAACGAGATTCAGCAGCTCGCCCGCGCGGGCCGCGGGATAGCCACCGCCGCCCTGAAGCATCACGCCGATGCGCTCGCGCAGGCGGGCGTTGTCCGCCACGGGATCGAACCCGAGGATCTCGATGGTGCCCGAGTCCGGTCGGAGGAAGCCCTCGCACATCTCGACGGTCGTGGTCTTACCGGCCCCGTTCGGCCCGAGCAACGCCAAGACTTCGGCCCGGCCGACCTCCAGATCGAGCCCGTCGACGGCCACCGTCGACCCGTACCGCTTGGTGACCCCGCGCAGCCGCACGGTGGCGTCGGAACGGGAGCTCACGGGGACTCAGCGTAGGCGTCCGGCCTGGACACCGGTGGCCCCGGTGGGTCGACGTCCGCGGGGCCCCGCTCGCCCGACCCATCGGGTAGGGCGCCGTTCGTGTCGGGGAGTGGACGCCACGGCAGCCGGTTGTAGGTCAGACCGATCAGGATCGCCATGATCAGCACGCTGGCGAGGGTGGCGTCGAGGATCTGGAACAACGCGAACCGGTCACCGTTGGCCGTCGGCCCGAGGATGCCGACCATCAGCGTGAGGGTGATTGCGGCGCCGCGGAACCCTGGCCGCGTCGCCCATGTCGCTAGCGGGACGATGGCCCACAGCAAGTACCACGGCTGCACCACGGGGAACAGCAGGACCGTCGCGCCGAGCGCGACCCCGAGCCCACCGACTGGGTGCAGTCGCCCGCGGAGGACCGCGAACAGCAGCCAGGTCACCAGGATTGCGATGATCATCACACCTATGGCCCGGGTGAGGTTCAACACAGCGGTGGTGTGGTCGCCGAGCCCGAGCAGGATGCCCACCTGTCCGGTCCCCAACGCGACGAGCGTCGGCGGCGACATCCACGACCGCACGACGTTCGCGGTGCCCAGAGTGAAGATCCAACCGAAGCCCAGCCCGCTGGCCCAGCCGACGACCGCCGTCACCGCGACCGAGATGGCCGTCAGTGCTCCGCTCGCCAGGACGAAGGCCTTGAACGTGCCTCCCCAGCGGCAGGCCAGCGCCATTGCGACGAAACCCACGGCGAGCAGCGAGGGCAGCTTGATCTGTGACGACATCGCGATCAGCACGGTGCCAAGGATGAGCATGATCAGCGGTTGCCACTGCGCCCAATCGTCGGGGTCATGAGGTCTGTGCAATGGTCGGGGGAGTAGTCGCTCCGTGGATTCGACTCCGCGCAAAGCGAATTCGGTGCCCGCCAGCATGAGCCCGAGCATCAGGGCCTCGTTGTGAATGCCCGCGACGAGGTGCATGAACAGCAGCGGGTTACACGGGCCGAGCCACAGTGCGCTGACCTCGGCGACCCCGCAGCGGCGCGCCAAACGTGGCGTGGCCCAGACGATCAGGCCAACGCCGATGATGACCAGCAGACGGTGAAGCAACACCGCGGCGACGATGTTGTCACCCGACAGCCGCGAGATGCCACTGCCCAGCCACAAGAACAACGGCCCGTACGGCGCGGGGGTCTCGCGCCACAGGCTCGGAACGGAGAGGGTGAAGACGTGGTCGAGCCCCAAGCCCGTCGCGGGTCCAACCTTGTAGGGGTCCAAGCCAATTCGGGCGATCTGACTCTGCGCGAGATAGGAGTAGACGTCCTTGCTGTACATCGGAGGTGCGATCAGCAGGGGCAACGCCCACAGCATCAGGGTGCGGTCCAGCTGGCTGCGGGACATCCGGCGGCTGCCAAGCGCGAAGCGGCCGAGCATCAGCCACGCCAGCGCCATCATCACCGCGCCCGTGGTGGTCATCGTCAACGAGACGGTCTGGATGCGCGAGGGCAGATTGAGCAGCCGGACCCCGAACGTCGGATCCTGCACTACCGGCCGTGCGCCCGCGCCGAGCGCTCCGATGGCCATCAACACGGTGCCGGTCGCGCCGAACACCCGAGTGCGACGCAGTGAGGCCACTTCTGTGGCGTTGAGGGGGGATCCGACCGCCAACTCGTCGGCGTGCCAGCGCGCAACGGCCGAGCTAAGGGATTGGCGGCGGGCTGCCATCCCAGCAGAGTAACCGCCTGCCTAAGGGTGACCTTGCTAGACCGGTTTGCCGAATTCCGTCACAATGGTGTTGTGAAAATAAGTCCGGAGGTTTCGAGTGCGACGGTAGTCGCGCAGACCTCGGACGGGCACACCCGCCGCGCGATCGTCCAGCTGCTGCTCGGTGGCCTCATTACCGCTGGCGAGATCGGCGAACGGCTTGGCATATCCGCAGCAGGAGTGCGCAGGCACCTGGACGCCCTCATCGATGCGGGCGACGCCGAGTCGAACGCCGCGGCCGCGTGGCAGCACAACGGCAGGGGGCGCCCGGCCAAGCGGTACCGGCTCACGGCCGCCGGACGCGCCAAGCTCGACCACGCATACGACGATCTGGCCGTCGCAGCCATGCGGCAACTACGTGAAATCGGTGGCGACGAGGCCATCCGCACGTTTGCGCGCCGTCGCATCGACGCGATCCTGGACGGCGTGGCCGACGCAGGCGACGGAGACGTCGAGAGCGCCGCAAACCGGGTCGCACTCGCGCTCAGCGACGCGGGGTACGCGACCACCACGACGCCAGTCACCGGGCCGATCGGTGGCGTACAGATATGCCAGCATCACTGCCCGGTGTCGCACGTCGCCGAAGAGTTTCCGGAACTGTGCGAAACCGAGCGCGAAGCCTTCGCGGAGCTACTGGGTACTCACGTTCAGCGCCTGGCCACCATCGTCAACGGCGACTCGGCATGCACTACCCACGTCCCCGTGGTCTTGGAAAAAGACTTGAAAAAACCAGGGCCGGAGAAGCAACACCCAAAGCAGCAACCATCCCTTCGGCCAACAGCCCGCGCCGAAACCATCACGACCCGACAAGGAGCGTCGACATGACGACCACCCCGGAAGTGCAGCTCACCCAGGACGAGACCATTGCCTCGCTGGGTAATTACGGCTACGGCTGGTCGGACTCCGACGTCGCGGGCGCCAGTGCGCAGCGTGGCCTGTCCGAGGCCGTCGTGCGCGACATCTCGGACAAGAAGAGCGAGCCCCAGTGGATGCTCGACGTCCGCCTGAAGGCACTGCGCACGTTCGACAAGAAGCCGATGCCGAACTGGGGCTCGAACCTCGATGGCATCCACTTCGACAACATCAAGTACTTCGTGCGTTCCAGCGAGAAGCAGGCCGCCACGTGGGACGACCTGCCCGCCGACATCAAGAACACCTACGACAGGCTCGGCATCCCGGAAGCGGAGAAGCAGCGGCTGGTCTCCGGCGTCGCCGCGCAGTACGAGTCCGAGGTGGTTTACCACTCGATTCGCGAGGATCTAGAGGCGCTTGGCGTCATCTTCCTGGACACCGACTCGGCGCTCAAGCAGCACCCGGAGCTGTTCCGGCAGTACTTCGGCACCGTGATCCCGGCCGGTGACAACAAGTTCTCCGCGCTGAACACCGCGGTGTGGTCGGGCGGATCGTTCATCTACGTGCCGAAGGGCGTGCACGTCGACATCCCGCTGCAGGCCTACTTCCGCATCAACACCGAGAACATGGGCCAGTTCGAGCGCACGCTGATCATCGTCGACGAGGACGCCTACGTGCACTACGTCGAGGGCTGCA